>NZ_JCAFTB010000003.1:0-481626 GCF_059369855.1 Stenotrophomonas sp. YJH_SMC_138 | reverse complement strand
GATCATGTTCTTGACGTAGTCAGCGTGGCCCGGGCAGTCAACGTGGGCGTAGTGACGGATCGGGGATTCGTATTCGACGTGCGCGGTCGAGATCGTGATACCACGAGCCTTTTCTTCCGGCGCGGCGTCGATCGAGGAGTAGTCCTTGAACTCGCCACCGAAGCGCTCGGCACCGATCTTGGTCAGTGCGGCGGTCAGCGTGGTCTTGCCGTGGTCGACGTGACCGATGGTGCCGACATTGACGTGCGGCTTGGTGCGCTCGAACTTACCCTTGGCCATGGCTGCTTATCTCGAATTCGTCTGAGAGGTGATGCTTAAGATGGTGCTCACGAAAGGAATCGAACCTTCGACCTCTTCCTTACCAAGGAAGTGCTCTACCGACTGAGCTACGTGAGCCGAGTTTTGCATTATGACATGAACTCGATAAGATTCAAAGTTCATTCAATGGAGCGGGAGACGGGAATCGAACCCGCACCATCAGCTTGGAAGGCTGAGGTTCTACCATTGAACTACTCCCGCGCCGGGAATGTCACAACGTGAAACTGGTGGAGGGAGGTGGATTCGAACCACCGAAGGCGTAAGCCAGCAGATTTACAGTCTGCCCCCGTTGGCCGCTTGGGTATCCCTCCTTACCACCCCATTCCGTTACCGCCGAAGCGTTGCGGTGTGTGGTGGTGAGCCGCTTATTCTGCTGATGGGACGGGGGGCTGTCAACGCTTTTTTCCATCTTTTTCACACGTTGTCGCAAACCCATTGATACGCAAGGTTATTGACCGGGGACCGGCAGGGTCTCGCTGGCGAAAATTGCGACATGGGGGACTCCGTCGGCGCCGATCCAGCCCCGATACATGCCCTGGGTGTTGAACGGCGTGGCCATTCTGCCGTCCGCGGCAAGCACGATCGCACCACCGTCGCCGCCCATCTGCGGAATCGTCTCGTTGATCACGCCTTTGCCGGCCTGCTCCGGGCTCTGCCCCTGGTAGCGCATGCGCGCACAGATCTCGTGCGCGGCCGCGGTGCGGATGTAGTACTCGCCCCAGCCGGTGCCCGACACCGCACAGCGCGCATCGGCCCAGGTGCCGGCGCCGATGATCGGCGAGTCACCCACCCGGCCATAGCGCTTGTTGGTCATGCCGCCCGTGGAGGTGCCGGCGGCCAGCTGCCCCTGCGCATCCAGCGCGACCGCACCGACGGTACCGAAGTGCTTTGCGGTCTCCAGGTCGGCATGGGCCTGGCCATTGGCCTCTTCCTTAAGCGCGCGCTGCAGCTGCTGCCAACGCTTCTCCGTGCGGAAGTAGGAGGGATCAACCAGAGCAATGCCCTGCTCTACCGCGAAGGCTTCGGCACCCTGCCCTACCATCATCACGTGCCTGGACTTCTGCATCACGGTCTGCGCCAGCAGGATCGGGTTACGCACCCGCTGCACGCCGGCCACCGCACCTGCTGCCTGGGTGGCACCGTCCATCACCGCCGCATCCAGCTCGTTGTGGCCGTCATGGGTGAACACTGCGCCCTTGCCAGCGTTGAAGGTCGGATCGTCCTCCAGCACGGTGATTGCCGCAGTGACCGCTGCAAGCGCCGGACGACCGGCCGCCAGTTCGGCATGGCCTTTCAGCAGTGCGGCGCGCAACGCATCGCGCGCAGCCTTCTCTTCGGCCGGCGACAGGTCCTTGCGTTCGACGCCGGCGCCGCCATGGATGACCAGCAATGGCGACGCAGCCGGGGCGGCCTGGGCGATCAATGGCAAGGACAGCAGCGCGGACAGCGCCAGGCGCAGTTTCATCAGGTACGTCTCCAGCAGGACAAGGGAATGGATTGCAGGGTAGCGCCGGCCGCTGGCCGCAAGGGGCGCATCAGCTCAGGGAAAGTGAGTTGCCGGCCAGCGGCCGGCGCTACCGAAGCGTGAACTCGATCTCGCCGTCGCTGATGTCGGCCACGGCCTGGTAGTCGGCCTCGGCCTGGAAATCGTCCAGGCGCATGCGGCTGCCACTGGCGACCACGGTCACCGGAACGGCATGGAAGCGCAATGGTTCGCCCTCGACCAGGCGATCGGCATCACGACCGGGGCTGACCACCCAGACCTTGCCCTCGCCATCAGCGCTGTAGACCTGGGCCTGGCCATCGGGCTCCACGCACAGGGCGGTGTCCTCATCAACGCCGATGCCGACGATGTCAGGGTCGCCGCTGTCCTGCGCGGCGCGTGCCACGAACACGATGAGGCGGCCAAGGCGGTCACGCTTGTCGAAATGGGTGTCGGTGACCACGCGCTGCAGGTAGGGCATCTGCAGGAAGCCACTGTCCATGGTGACTGCGCTGCCCATCGGATCGGCCAGCGCACCGGCCGAGCTGATGCTGCCGCCATCCATGGCGCCATAGGCATAGCCGCCGAGGATGGCCAGGCCAGCGCTGGTACCGGCAATCGGCTTGCCGGCGCGTACATGGGCGTTGAGCGCGCGGTTGAGTGCGGTGCCCTTCCAGAAGCGGATGTAGCGCGACTGGTCGCCGCCGGCAATGAAGATGGCATCGGCCGCAGCGACCACGCGCAGCACGGATGGATCATCGGCACCGCGGCGGCTGTCGAAGACCAGCGTCTGTACCGCGGTGGTGCCGCCGATCTCGCGGTACAGGCGGTCCTGCAGTTCATCGCCACCGGAGGCACGCAGGATCAGTACACGGCCATTGCCGGCCTGCTTCAACCACCACTGGAAGGCATCCGGCACCCACTCGCCACCGCCCATCAGCATCATCGCGGATGCACGCGGCCCGGGACGTGGGGCCTCAAGGTCGCCGACCTCGTAGTAGGAAAAGCCCGGGCCCTGCAGATCCTGCGCGGGCGCGGCCGACGGCCAGGCCAGCATCAGCAGCGCCAGCCAGGCAACAGGGGTACGCAGGGTCCGGTGAACGCGTCGCATCTTGATCTCCCTGAACAAAATCGACTTGCAAGCGTTTTCACTCTTTGCCAGATAGGGACCCAGTAGTCAAGGACATAAAAAAGGCGTTAAATGCGCGCGCCCATTCCGGAAATCTGAATGGGGGACAGGGCCCCTCCTCTGCGGGCCGGCTTCATTTCCGAGAATTCCTCATGCGTAGAAAGGCGATGGCGTGGTCGATCCAGCTAGCGTTGATGGGTGTGGCTGCTTCCGCGGCCGCCCAGGCTCCGGCGTCCTCTCCGGTACAACAACTGGACGCGGTGCAGGTCACCGGTTCGCGCATTCCGCGCGCCCAGGTGGAAGGCCCCGCCCCGATCACGGTGATCAACGCCGAACAGATCCGCTCCAGTGGCTTCACCAGCGTGCCGGACGTGCTGCGTGCGATGACCCAGAACGGCGGTGAGACGCAGAGCCAGCAGTCTTCCAGCGGCGCCGACTTCTCGCCGGGTGCCCAGCAGGTGGACCTGCGCGGCCTGGGCCCTAACCACACGCTGGTGCTGGTCAATGGCCGCCGTATCGCCGACTTCCCGATGCCGTTCAAGGGCCGCAGCAACTTCACCGATGTCTCCAACATTCCGCTGGGGATGATCGAGCGCATTGAAGTACTGACCGGCAGCGCCTCGGCCATCTATGGATCGGACGCGATCGCCGGCGTGGTCAACTTCATCCTGAAGAAGAAGGCCGACGGCACCACGATCGACATGCGCATGGGCACCACCACTGAAGGCGGTGGCGAGTCGTTCGACATGAGCATCGCCAGCGGTTTCAGCCGTGGCAACTTCAACGCGGTGTACAGCGTCGAACTGCAGTCGCAGACGCCGCTGTGGGCCTATGAGCGCGACATCCAGGACTCGACCCAGGACGGCCCCACCGAGGGTTCGCGCATCGCGCGCCGTGCGTACCTGCGCACCGACTACAACGATGACTATCTGGACCCCGGCGCCGCCACCTGCGAAGCGCTGTCCGGCCAGAACCAGGGCAGCACCTACCGCGCCTACCGCCCGAAGTACGGCTACTACTGTGGCAGCGACAGCTCGATCGGCTACGGCACCATCCTCAGCAAGCGCCGCGGTGCCAACGGCTACGCGTCGTTGAGCCATGACTTCGACAATGGCCAGCAGTGGTTCGCCGACGTGCAGCTGGGCTACCACACGATGTCGCTGATGCGCGACGTCACCAAGTGGGGCCGCATGGACGCCAACGGCGATGAGTCGGGCTACTTCAACAACGAAGCCACCGGCGAGATCGAGTTCTGGCAGCGCCAGTTCTCGCCCGAGGAAATGGGTGGCCTGCGCAATGCCATGGTGCGCAGCACGCAGAAGACCTTCAGCGTGACCACCGGCTTCAAGGGCAACCTGGCCGGCAACTGGGACTACGAAGCGGCATTGAGCCATTCGCAGTACCAGTCGCGGATCAGCTGGGCGCAGATCATCGCCGCCAAGGCCAATGACCTGTTCCTCGGCCCGCAGCTGGGCGTGGATGACGACGGTTTCCCGATCTACAACGCCGACCCGTCACGCCTGTACCGGCCGCTGACCCGCGCCGAGTACGATTCGATCGCCGCGCGTACCACCTACACGCCGAAGTCGCGCACGGAGACGGCGGCATTCACTCTGACCAATTCCGCGCTGTTCGGCCTGCCCGGCGGTGACGCCGGTTTCGCCGCGACCGTGGAAGTGGGCCAGCAGGCGTACTCGCTCAATCCTGATCCGCTGGCGACCCAGTACTACTATTACAGCTGGAAGGATTCGGACGGCCAAGGTTCGCGCAACCGCTGGGCTACGGCGGCCGAGCTGCGCATGCCGCTGCACGAAACGGTCAACCTGAGCGTGGCCGGCCGCTACGACCAGTACCGCTATTCCGGCCACACCATCGGCAAGGCGACCTGGAGCGGTGGCCTGGAATGGCGCCCGATCGACACGCTGCTGGTGCGCGGTTCGTATGGCACCGCGTTCCGTGCGCCGGACCTGCACTATGTATTCGCCGGCCCGGGCAACGATGAGACCACCGCCGAAGACCTGTACAGCTGCCGCGCCGACGGCGCCACCGACTGCGCCGACTACGAGCGCAACCTGATCCGCAGCCGCACCGGCAACCGCCAGCTCGACCCGGAAACCAGCACCTCGTGGAGTGCCGGCTTCGTCTGGTCGCCGGCCGTCGGCCTGGACCTGTCGGTGGACTGGTTCGACATCGACATGCGCGACCAGGTGCAGGACATGGACGTGCGCACGATCCTGGCCAACGAAGCGAACTGCCGCCTGGGCAGCGCCGACATCACCTCGCCGACCTGCGTGGATGCACTCGCCCGCATCACCCGCAGCAACGACGGGCGCCTGTATGGCGTGCGCGTGGCGCCGATCAACGTCGCCCGCGAATCCACCTCCGGCATCGACGTCGGCCTGCGCTACCGCCTGCAGACGGGCATCGGCGACTTCATCTTCAACGGCACCCACACCTGGGTGAAGAAGCATGACTTCCAGCGCTACCCGGGCGACCGTACCGAAGACCAGTTCGCAGTGAACAGCGGCTTCGACATCCCACGCACCAAGACCAGCCTGAGCGTGACCTGGGAAAAGGATGCGTGGTCGGCAACGGTGTACGGTTCGCGCCTGGGCAAGCTGCCGACCTCGGACAGCTACGACCAGGTGTTCGACTGGGACAGCGGCGACAGCCCGTACGTGAAGGCGACCTATCGCTACAACGCCTCGCTGCAGTACCGCTTCGACGACCACTCGCGCCTGTCGCTGTCGGTGGTCAATGTGTTCAACAAGATGCCGCCGAAGGACCGTACCTACACTGCATACCCGTACTACGACGTGTCCTGGTTCGACAGCGTGGGGCGCACGATCAACCTGCAGTACACCCACAAGTTCGGTGGCAGCGCGCTGTAAGCGCCTGGCCAGCGCAGATACAGGAGACCCCCGCTTCGGCGGGGGTTCTTTTTTTCCGCCGCCTGAACGGTACCCGCGCGCAGGCTCCGGCCCGACCGGCCAGCCGGGGATTTTAGGAAACAGCTGATTCCGCGCCGCGCGCGCCGCTCCCTAGCATCGTTGCATGTTCCGCTTCCCCCGCCCTTCGCTGCAGCAGGCCGTGCCATCGACCACCGCGTCGGTGCTGCTGCGCTGCCTGACCGTGTGCGTCTTCGTCTGCCTGGCCGCCGCGGCCGGCTTCTACCTGCTCACGGCATTCACCGAGGACATCTCGACCCATCGCCGCGAGATGAATGCAGCGGCCTACAGGGCCCAGATCTATTTCGACCAGCGCGAAGCCCTGCTGCGCTATCTGGGCGATTCGGTGGTGAGGGGCAACCCGGATGCACCTGCGGCGGACAGCGAAGGCATGCGCCAGGTGCCGCTGGATGGTGCTGGCGGCCAACCGGGCCAGCGGCTGCTGTTGTCAGCGCGCGCCGAACACACGCTGCAGGCACTGCAGACGCATCTGCTGCTGGTCGATGCGCACGGCACGCACTGGCTGGCCGGCGGCGAGGTCGACGTGGACCTGGCGCACCTGCCATCGCTGCGTGCGCTGCAGGCACGCAGCGGCAGCCTGGAGGCGGCCGACCCGGTGCACTGGCTGCGCCCGGGTGACAGTGGCGTTGCATTGGCGCAGCCGGTACAGGCCGGCCCGCATCCGACGCAGTGGCTGGTGCTGCTGCTCGATGGCGCGGCGGCGGCGAGCATGATCGACGGCCAGGGCATCGGCGGCTATGCGCTGCTCGACCGTGCAGGGCAGCCGGCATTGTCCAGCCAGACCCCGCGTCTGGATGGTGCGGGCTGGAAGACCCTGCGGGAACGCCAGGACGACAGCTTCGGCACGCTGTGGAGTGGCGGGCTTCCGCGCGGTGTAGCGCTGGTGAAAAGTGTCGGCAACGACGGCTGGCGGTTGGTCTACCACCTGCCGTCGCAACTGCTGCTGGGTGACCTGGCGGTGCCGCTGCTGGTCTGCGCGCTGTTGCTGCTGCTGGCCGGCGTCGCGCTGCGCCTGCTGCGGCATCACGTGGACCTCCAGCTGATCCAGCCGGCCCTGCAGCAACAGCGCAGGCTGCTGGAGAACCTGGATTTCAGTTCGACGGTGATCGACATGGCGCCGGTCGGCATCTGCGTCCTGCGCCGCAGCGACCGCGCGCTGCTGCTCTCCAACCAGCTGCTACGCGACTGGCTTGGCGAAGAAGGCGAACACAGCGACTGGCAGGCGCCATGGCGCGGACATGCCGGCGAGCGCGGGCGTGGACTGGAATTCACCACCCGCGACGGTCGTCAGCTGCAGGTGCTGCACGCGGCCTGCCGCTACCAGGGCGACGACGTGCTGCTGTGCGTGTTCCATGACATTTCCCGGCACCGCCAGGCACAGGCCGCGCTGTCGTCGGCACGCCAGGCCGCCGATGCGGCCAACCAGGCCAAGAGCGCGTTCCTGGCCACCATGAGCCATGAAATCCGTACTCCGCTCTACGGCGTGCTGGGCACGCTGGAGCTGCTCGGGCACACCTCGCTGGACGCCCGGCAGTCGCAGTACCTGCGCACCATCGAGAGTTCCTCATCGGTCCTGCTGCAGTTGATCAGCGATGTGCTGGATGTTTCCAAGATCGAATCCGGGCAGCTCAGCCTGGAGCCGGCGCCGTTCTCGCCGCGCGAGCTGACCGAGAGCGTGCTGCGCAGTTTCGCTGCCTCGGCCACCTGCAAGGGCCTGCAGATCCTGGTCTGCACCGACCCGCGCCTGCCCACGCGCGTGCTGGGTGATGCCGACCGCATCCGCCAGGTGCTGGGCAACCTGCTCAGCAACGCGATCAAGTTCACCGAGCATGGCCGGGTGGTACTGCGCGTGCGCCAGGTACAGCGCGAAGGTGAATCGAGCGTGCTCGCCTGGCAGGTCACCGATACCGGCGTGGGCATCGCCGCGGAGGAACAGGCGCGGTTGTTCGAACCGTTCCGCCAGGTCCGCGGCGCGGCCAGTGCACAGGGCACCGGGCTGGGCCTGTCCATCAGCGACCGCCTGGTGCGCCTGATGAGCGGCGAGCTGCAGGTGGTGAGCGAGCCCGGCCTGGGCAGCAGCTTCAGCGTGCGCCTGCCCTTGCCGGTGCTGGCCGCCGCCGAGGATGGCCCGACCCTGCTGCCGGAGCCGCCGATCCTGGTGCGCGGCCGTGATCGCGAACTGGTCGACAGTGCCTGCGGCTGGCTGCGTCGCTGGGGCGCCAACGCACAGCCCCTGCAGGGCGACCCTGCACTGCTGGACCATGACGGCGCGATCCTGATGGACGGCGAGGCCGGGATGCCGCTGGCCTGGGCAGGCCCTCGCGTGGTGGCATCGATCGACGGCGGCGACCAGCCCACCGTTGCCGCCGATGGCAGCCTGGTGGTGACCCTGCATGGGATGACCGCGATCGGCAATGCACTGGCCAACGTGCAGCAGCAACGTGCGGCGCTGCCGGAAACATCGCGCGCGGCAAGGCCGATGCCGCTGGGCCTGCACGTGCTGGCCGTCGAAGACAACCCGATCAACCGGGTGATCCTGGCCGAGCAGCTGCGCACCCTCGGCTGCGACGTGGAGCTGGCACAGGACGGCGTGGAAGCCCTGCAGCGATGCCGAGAGCAGTCTTTCGACCTGGTGGTGACCGACATCAACATGCCGCGCATGGACGGCCACGCGTTGGCCCGGCAACTGCGCGAGGACGGCAACCCGGTGCCGGTGATCGGCGCCACCGCCAATGCCACTGCCGAGGAGCGCGAGCGCTGCCTGGCCAGTGGCATGCAGGGCTACCTGAGCAAACCCATCGACATCGCACGCCTGCGCAAGGCGCTCACCTCACTGCGCCAAGGAGACCCCGCATGACCCAGCGTGTCCTGATCCTGGAAGACCAGCCCTTCCAGCGTGGTTTCCTGGCCAATCTGTTCGGCAGCCACGCAGGCGTGCAGGTCGACGCCTGCGAAGACGTGGATGCGGCCATCGCGCTGTGTGCGTGCCAGCCCTACGACCTGGTGGTCAGCGACCTGCTGATGCCCGGGCAGGACGGCATCCAGTTCATCCAGGCGCTGGCGGCACAGCCGCGCCCGCCACGCCTCGCGGTGGTCAGCGCGGCCCCGCGGCGGATGATGACCTCGGCACGGCTGATGGCCGAATCGCTGGGGCTGGATGTGGTCGGCCTGCTGCCCAAGCCGGTGGCGGCCGCCGATGTGGACGCCCTGTTCGAGGCCTTGGCGCAGGCGCGTCCGGCCGCCGGCGAGGCCCCTACGCGCGCGGCGGCTGCGCCCGAACCGGATGCATCGCAGCTGCGCCAGGCCATGGCCGATGGCAGCCTGACGGCCTGGTTCCAACCGAAGAAGTCACTGCAGTCAGGACGCGTGGTGGCGGCCGAAGCACTGGTGCGCTGGCGACATCCGCAGCTGGGCACGCTGGCCGCTGGCAGCTTCCTGCCGGCAATCTGCCGCTACGGGCTGGAGGGCGATCTTCTGCGGATGATGCTCAAGGCCAGCATCAGCGCGCAGGCACGCTGGCGCAAGCAAGGGTTCCGGGTACCGGTATCGATCAACCTGCCCCCTCACCTGCTGGAGCAGTCGGACCTGCCCGACGAACTGCTGGCACTGACCCTGGCCAACGGCGGTACGCCCGGTGAATTGTGCTTCGAACTGATGGAAAACAGCACCACGCGGCACGTCAGCGACTTCTATGCCGGCGCCTGCCGCCTGCGCATGAAGGGCTTCGGCCTGGCCCAGGATGATTTCGGGCAGGGCCTGAGCTCGGTCCACAACCTGGTCAATACCCCTTTCACCGAGGTCAAGATCGACCGCGCGCTGGTCAGCGGATGCGCGCGCGACCCGGCCTTGCACCTGACCCTGTCGACGGTGATCGCGCTGGCCAACCAGCTGGGCCTGACCATCGTGGCAGAGGGCGTGGAAAGCGATGCCGACCTGGCTGCCCTGCGCCAGCTGGGGTGCAGCCAGGTGCAGGGCTTCCTGATCTCGCAGGCGCTGCCGTCGGACGAGTTCACCCGCCTGCTGGACGAAGAAGCGCCGCAGTTGGACGAGTCGCCGCGAGCCGCCCTGCGCTGACACGGATTCCACGTCCGCTTCACGAAATCATCAAGTGGCATTGACGATCCTGTCTGTGCAGCGGTGGCGGATGTCCCTCCGTTGCTGTCCATGGTGCCGCTGACCGCTCCCTGCCCTGAGACCTGCCATGCCGGCCGAGGCCGCTCCTGTACGCCGACTCGCTCGCCGCTCACTGCGCGTCCACGCCCTGCTGATCGGCGTTGTGGTGCTGGCCACGCTGCAGGCCGGACTGCTGCTGTCGGCCGGCTCGCAGCTGTTCAACGAAGAGCGCAGCAAGATCGAGTACCACTTCCGCCGCCTGGACGGCACGCTGCGCGAGCAGGAGCGCTTTCTGCGCCAGTGGCGGCTGCATGATGTCGGCACGCATGGGCAGCCGGTGGCCGATGCCAGCGTGGAGCTGCAACGCGGGCCCTTGTTCGCCAACTTTGCGGTGATCGGAAGCGAGGGGGCCAGTCTTTCGCCACCGACTGAACTGGGCGACCGTTTCCTGCGCTTCTACGGCACGTTCTGGTCGGCCTCGCGCTATCCACCGCCGCAATGCCTGCTGGTCGATGGCCAGGGCACGCGCGGGCTGCTGGCACCGGTACAGATCGCCGGTACCGACGCGAGCCAGAACAGCCCGCATCACCTGCGCCCGGCGATCGCCGACATCCACCGGGTGCTGGGTACGCGACCGGCGGTGCAACGTGGTGGCATCGTCTGGGTGGGCGTGCCATGGCGCGACCGGCAGACCTGGCTGCTGGCCATCGCCCACGCCCCGCAGGATGCGCGCCTGTGGGGTGAGGACGACAAGGACTCGCAGGCCGCACTGGCCTGCCTGCTCGATCCTGGCCGTGTCGATGACTATCGCCAGGTGCTGGGTGTCCCGGTGTTCCAGCGGCTGTCGCTGTTCGATGCCAACGGCCAGCGCCTGCTGGGCGATGCAGCCGATGCCAGCGAGGCTGGCACCTCCTGGCAGGCCGGCCTCGCTGGCCTGCAGTTCCGCATGCGCAGCGAGCGCGGCTGGCTGGCGGTCTACCACGTCGGCTGGCGGCAGGTGTTCCAGCACCCGCAGGGGCCATTGCTGGGCGCGACCGTGGTCGCCCTGCTGCTGGCACTGGGCGGCACGCTGGTGCTGCGCGCGTACCGGCGTTCGGTCATCGAGCCGCTGCGCAGCAACCACGCGCGCCTGCTGGAAAGCGAAGCCTTCAGTCGCACGATCCTGGACAACGCGCCGATCGGGCTGTGCCTGCTGCGTCGTACCGATGGCAATGTGCTGCTGGACAACGCCCTCGCCCGCCGCTGGCTGGGCGAGGACTATCACGCCGGCGGCTGGCATGGCCCGTGGCGGCGCAGCGTACTGGCTGCCGGCGGCACCACGCTGGGCGATGGCCTGGCCTACGCCACGCCCGAAGGCCGCCACCTGCTGGTAACGGCGACACCGGCGCGCTATCGCGGTGAGCCGGCGGTGCTGTGCCTGTTCATTGACCTGAGCAGCCAGCATGAAGCCGAACAGGTGCTGCAGCAGGCGCGCCGCGCCGCCGACCAGGCCAACCGCGCGAAGAGCCAGTTCCTGGCCACGATGAGCCATGAGATCCGCACGCCGCTGTACGGTGTGCTCGGCACGCTTGAACTGCTGGGGCTGACGCCACTGGATGCACGGCAGCAGGACTACCTTGCAACGATCCAGCGTTCATCCTCGACCCTGATGCAGCTGATCAGCGACATCCTGGATGTCAGCAAAGCCGAGGCCGGGCAACTGAGCCTGGAGCCAAGCCCATTCGATCCAGTGCGGCTGACCGAGGACGCGCTCGACTCGTATGCTGCCGCGGCCGCCAACAAGGGGCTGCAGTTCTACGCCTGCATCGATGCCGACGTACCGCCCGGGGTGTGCGGTGATGCCGCGCGGATCCGACAGGTGCTCAACAACCTGATCAGCAACGCACTGAAGTTCACCGACAGCGGGCGCGTGGTGGTCCGTGTTTCGGCACGCTGGCAGGAGCAACGCTGCTGGCTGCAATGGCAGGTGGCCGATACCGGTATCGGCATTGCCAGCGAACACCAGGCGCATCTGTTCGAGCCATTTTTCCAGGCCAACCCGGGCACCGATGCGATGCGCGGCACCGGCCTGGGGCTGGCCATCTGCGCGCATCTTGTGGCGTTGATGGAAGGCCAGCTGCGCGTGGTCAGCGAGAGCGGCCTGGGCAGCAGCTTCAGCGTCGAACTGCCGCTGCCCTCGGCTCCACCGGATCCACAGCAGGCCCCGCCGCCGCAACTACCCGCCGGCCTGCAGGTACAGGTGCGGGGCAGCGTGCGCGAACTGGTGCAATCGCTGTGCGAGCGCCTGCAGCAGCGCGGTGCACAGGCCAGCGTGTACCGGGAGGACAGCGCAGCAGGCCTGCCATCGTCCGCCGTGCTGCTCGAGCTGGTCCTGGACGACCCTCTGCCCGCATGGGCGGGTGGACCGCGCGTGATCGCCTGCCGCGAAGGCGGGGTGCGGCCACGGCAGGTCGATGGCGCCTGGCAGGTCGGCCTGCATCGATTCGACGCGATCGTGCTGGCCCTGGCCGCGGCCAGCGGCCAACCGCTGGCGGCCAGCGCCGAAGGGCGCCTGCCGGCGACGCGCCATTTCGGCCTGCAGGTGCTGGTCGCCGAGGACAACCCGATCAACCAGGCGATCCTGCGCGACCAGCTGGAACAGCTCGGCTGCCGCGCCGTGGTCGCCAGCGATGGCAATGAAGCGCTGGGCTACTGGCAACAAGGGGCGTTCGCGCTGGTGCTGACCGACCTGAACATGCCCGGGCTGGATGGCTACGGCCTGGCCCGTGCCTTGCGGGCACGGGGTGTCAGCGTGCCCATCCACGGCGCCACGGCCAATGCCGACCCGGCCGAACGCCAACGCTGCCAGGAATCGGGCATGCAGGGCGTGCTGGTCAAGCCGATCACGCTGGAAGCCCTGCAGCGCCTGCTGACCCGGATCACCGACGGTGATGCACCGGCCGTCGCGATGCAGGAGCGCCCTGCGTCCACTGCGTCGCACGACAAGGATCCCCCGCTGCAGGTTCCCGCGAAGATGCAGTCGCTGTTCGTACAGACCATGCAGGCCGACCTGGACAGCCTGCGCCAGGCGATCGCCGCTGCCGATCCCGCCAGGGTGGCGCAGGTTCTGCACCGCATCCGCGGCGCGCTGGTGATCGTCGGTGCACCTGCGCTGGTCGACAGCGGCCTGCAGATCGAACAGTGCCTTGCCGGCGGCGATGACCTGGCCACCCAGGCGGCCGCTCTTGCCGGGTTCCAGCGACGCCTCGAGCAGCTGCTGCATCCGTTGCGCGACGCTGCATCCCCCTCCCTTCCCGACGACCCGACCCTGCCATGACCACACGGATCCTCATCGCCGACGACCACCCGATCGTGCTTGCCGGCATCCGCGACGTACTGGCCGGGGAACTGGACCTGGACATCGTGGGCGAAGCGGCCGATCCGGCGACGCTGATCGAGCTGATGACCCGGACCCGGCCACAGGCGGTAATCACCGACTACAGCATGCCGGGAGGCGATCGCTTCGGGGACGGCATCAAGCTGATCTCGTTCCTGCGCCGCAGCTTCCCGGAGACGCGCCTGCTGGTGCTGACGATGGTGTCCAATCCGTCGTTGGTCGCGGCGATGTATGCCGCCGGCGCCGGTGGCGTGGTGCTCAAGAGCCATGGATTGGGCAGCCTGGTACAGGCCCTGCGCGTGGTGCTGGCCGATCGCGTCTACCGCCCCCCGGGACTGCTGCCGGTAGCCGCGAGCGAACCGGCCGATGCGGATGCGGTCCGTGCGCGGCTGTCGCCGCGCGAGCTGGAGGTGATCCGCCTGTTCACCAGTGGCATGAGCGTGGGCGACATCGCACGCCAGCTGCAGCGCAGCGCCAAGACGGTCAGCACGCAGAAGATCAGCGCGATGCGCAAGCTCGGTGTGGACAGCGACCAGGCGCTGATCGAGTACTGCCTGCAGGCCTCGCTGTTCGGCTGAGGCCACTCCCGGCTGAATCCCGCCGGCCCTGCGACGGGGCCTGCAACCGCTTTAGGAAACGCCTGATTCCATCGGACAGTGCCGATTTCTAGGCTGGAGACATCCCGCCAAGGTGCGCCTGCCGGCTGTTGCCGCATCGCCGTGGGGGACGGAAGTCCGATGGCGCCTGCAATTGCCGTGGCGTGGGACTTCCGCAGCGACGCGGCCCTGCCGCGTCAGTCCGCGCAGCCTCGCTGCGCCCTGCCACAGGAAGTCCATCAGCATGAACGCCTCCCCCACACGGCACGGCCGTGCGTACGGGCGCGCGCACGGAAAGCGCGTACCCCTCATTCCCAGCCTGTTGGCCACTGCGCTGTGGGCAGCCCTGCCGGCGCATGCCGCAGACCTCACCGGCCCGCTGCTGGTCAACGACGGTGACACCCTGCAGCTGGGTGCCGACGACGTCCTCACCCACAGTGCGGGCAGCTTCGCACTTGCGGTCACCGGTACCGGCAGCAATGCGCTGATCGACGGCAGCCGCATCCACGTGACCGGCAATGGCAGCGGCGTGTCCGCTGCCAATGGTGGCCAGGTGCAGCTGCGCGACGCAACGCTGTCGATCGCACCGGCGACCGGCACGGGCTTCTATGCGCTGTATGCCAATGGTGCCGGCAGCGTGATCGATGCGCGCGATGTCCACATCGATGCCACGCGCAACGGCAGCGGATTCGGCAGCGTGCAGGCCTACAACGGTGGCGTGATCCACTATGCCGGGGGCAGTCTTTCAATGACCGGGACCGGTGGCACGCTGGCCGGTGCATCCGGCAAGGGCAGCGAGCTGCACCTGGCCGATCTGCGGATGAGCGCCGACGGCGGTGCCCGCCTGCGCGCCGACAGTGCCGGCCTGCTGACGATCCGCAACAGCCGCATCACCCTCGCCCCCGGTGGCATCCTTGCCGGCGTGGCGGCCAACGGCGTGGGCAGCCGCGCCGAGCTGTACGACACCTACCTGCAGGGCGGTTGGTTCGATATCGACAGCGGCGGCAGCCTGCTGCTGGAGAACGTGGAAGCCCATTCGGTGGGCGGCAGCATGCGCCTGCTCGGCAGCCGCATCAGCAAGACCTATTCCAGTGCAGTGATCAACGGCGGCAGCTTCTACACCGTCGGTGGCTATGGCGTGAACATCAACAGCTGGGGACAGTTGACCGCAAGCGATGCCGCGTTCGATGTTCGTGATGGCTACTCCGGATTCTGGCTGGCCAGCGATGAGTCGCGCCTGCAGCTGACCGACAGCAGCATCGACACCTGGACCGACACCTACGGTTATGGCGTTGAGATCGCCGGCGGCGTTGCCACCGTGCAGGGTGGCCGGATCACCACGCACGGTGATGCGACCTACGGCGTGCGCGTGACCGGCTCCACCGGCAGCACCGCCAGCCGCATCGAAGCCAACGGCAGCGTGATCGACGTGCGCGGCAACGGCGGCGGTGGCGTGTTCATCGGCGGCTCCACCGCCACCGCGCTGCTCGATGCCGTTGCGATCCGCAGCGATGGCGAGAACGTGTTCGGCATCGTGCACATGAACACCGCGCGGCTGACCCAGGCCGATCGCCTGGATATCCGCATGACCGGCAGCAACAGCGGCGGCTACCGCTCCTACCTGACCGCGTTCGGCCCGTACTGGAACCGTGCCACCTTCAATGACAGCCACATAGAGACCGCCAGCGGCGCAGCGTTCTGGCTGCAGGGCAGCAACCATGCCTTGAACGTCAATGGCAGCGATGTGACTGCGGGCGACGGCAGCGGCCGCCTGCTGCGGGTCAGCGACACGGTATTCACCGATGGCAGCAGCGTGGCGACCAGTCGCATCGACTTCAGCGCCGACGCCAGCATGCTGCGCGGTGACGTGGTGGTCGACAGCGCAACGGCTGAGGTGCACATGGTGCTGGGCAACGGCACCACGTTCAGCGGCGCCCTGCGCAACGACTCCGGCTACCAGGTCGCACAACTGGCGCTGGATGGCAGCAGCCAGTGGAACGTACGCGCCAGTTCCAGCGTCGGCACGCTCGAACACGCCGGCACCATCGCTTTCGATGCGCCGGCGGCCGGCGATTTCAAGACCGTTACCGTCAGCGGCGACTACGTGGGCAACGGTGGCCAGTGGATCTTCAACCGCGCGCTGGGCGACGACACTTCGCTGGGCGACCAGCTGGTGATCAACGGCAACAGCAGCGGCACCGCCAGCGTGAGTGTGCGCAATGCCGGCGGCGCCGGTGCGCTGACCCAGGAGGGCATCCGCCTGATCACCGTGGCCGGCCAGTCGGATGCACAATTCAGCCTGCAGGGGCGCGCGGTTGCCGGTGCCTACGACTACTTCCTGTTCAAGGGCGGTGTGTCGACCCCGGACGATGGCAACTGGTACCTGCGCTCGGAGTACGTGCCGCCGGTCGATCCGCCGCAGCCGCCGGATCCCCCGATCGACCCGCCGCAGCCGCCGGATCCGCCGGTCGACCCGCCGCAGCCGCCGGAACCGCCGGTCGACCCACCGTCACCGCCGGAGCCGCCGATCGATCCGCCGTTGCCGCCGGAGCCGCCGATCGATCCACCATTGCCGCCGGAGCCGCCGATCGATCCGCCGCGCCCGCAGGTGGAACGCCCGGAACCGGCGGCCTACCTGGCCAACCGCAGCGCCGCGCTGGGCATGTTCCGGCACAGCCTGCACGACCGCGCCGGTGATCCCGCCGCCCAGGCCGGCACCCGCGGTGATGCCGTGGCCTGGATACACCTTCGCAGCGCGCAGCCCGACAGCCACGACCGCAACCGCCAGGTCCAGGTCGATGGGCAGATCAGCAGCGTGCTGGTCGGCGTCGGCCGCCGCTTCGAAGTGGGTGGCACGGGCGAGCTGCAGGCGGGTGCGATGCTCGGCCACGGCCGCGCGCGCAATGACAGCCGCTCGCAGGTGACCGGCTACACCGCGCGTGGCGTGGTCACCGGCACCAGCGTGGGCGCCTATGCCACCTGGCTTCAGGATGCGCGCATGGAAGGCGGCGCCTATGTGGATGGTTGGCTGCAATACGGCCGCTTCCGCAACAGCGTGCAGGGCGAAGGCCTGCAGAAGGAGCGCGATGACGCCCGCAACTGGAGTGCGTCGGCCGAGGCCGGCTATGTGCTGCCCCTGCGGCGCACCGCGCAGCGCGGCATTTACCTGGAACCGCAGGTGCAGGTGGTGCACAGCCGCTATGACAGCGACCGCGTGGTCGAGGCCAACGGCACGGTAGTCGACGACCGCGGTGGTGGCGAGACCAGCACCCGCCTCGGCCTGCGCCTGTACCGCCGTGGGTTGAGCCCGGCGCAGGGCCAGGTGCACCCGTACGTGGCGGTGAACTGGTGGTCCGGCGGCAATGGTGCGGGCCTGACAATGGACGGCGAGCGCCTGCAGCGGCAGTTGCCGCGTGACATCTACGAAGCCAAGGCCGGCGTGCAGGTGGATCTGTCCGGCGGCTGGCGCGGCTGGGGTGAACTGAGCCGGCAGAGCGGTGGCATGGGCTTCCACGACGTCGGTGCCCAGCTGGGCGTGTCGTACACCTGGTGACGCGGGACGTGCCCGGCAAGGGAATGCCGGGCACTTTTTCCACATGCGGCGTGGAAAGCGATGGGGGTTTGGTGTGGACAAGTGGGTTCGAGCGTTGCAGGGCAGGCGCTTCCGGGCGTGGTGAGTTTTTGTCCACGTCTGCAGTTCTTTTCCACAACGCGCGTGGAAAGCGATGGGAACTAGGTGTGGACAAGTAGTTGTGAGCATTGCACCGCAGGCGTTTCGAAGCGTGGTGAAAATTTGTCCACACCGCACCGCCAAGCCTCGTAGAGCCGAGCCCATGCTCGGCTGATGGCAACCTGAGCCGAGCGCAGGCTCGGCTCTACAGAGGCGCGCGGGGTTTTCCACACCACGCGTGGAAAGCGATGGGAGTTTGCTGTGGACAAGTACCGGCGAACGTCACACCGCAAGCGTTTCGCAGCCTGGTGTTTTTTTGTCCATCACCGGAAACGCGAACGCCCCGCACAGGGCGGGGCGTCCGGGGTCGATCCGATGCCGCAGGATCAGACGTTGAAGCGGAAGTGCAGGATGTCGCCTTCCTGCACGCGGTACTCCTTGCCTTCCAGGCGCAGGCGACCCGCTTCCTTGGCGCCGGCTTCGCCCTTGTACTTGATGAAGTCGTCATACGCGATGGTTTCGGCGCGGATGAAGCCCTTCTCGAAGTCGGTGTGGATGACGGCGGCAGCCTGCGGAGCGGTGGCGCCCTTGCGCACGGTCCACGCACGGACTTCCTTCACGCCGGCGGTGAAGTAGGTCTGCAAGCCGAGCAGGCTGTAGGCCGCGTTGATCACGCGGTTCAGGCCCGGCTCGCTCAGGCCCAGGTCCGCCAGGAAGGTATCGCGGTCTTCGTCGTCGAGCTGGGACAGCTCTTCTTCGATCGCGGCCGACACCGGCACCACCTGCGCACCTTCGGCGGCAGCATGCGCACGCACGGCTTCCAGGTGCGGGTTGTTGTCGAAACCGTCTTCCAGCACGTTGGCGATGTACATCACCGGCTTCAGGGTCAGCAGGAACAGGTCGCGCACCAGCGCCTTCTCTTCCTCGTCCAGCCCGGCCGAGCGCCCAGCCTTGCCCTCCGACAGTGCAGCCTGCAACTTGGCCAGCACCGGCTTGCGCGCCGCCGCATCCTTGTCGCCGCCCTTGGCCGCACGCTCGGCACGGTTCAGCGCCTTCTCGACACTGTCCAGGTCGGCCAGCGCCAGTTCGGTGTCGATGGTTTCGATGTCCGAGATCGGGTCGACCTTGCCGGCCACGTGCACGATGTCACCGTGCTCGAAGCAGCGCACCACGTGGGTGATCGCATCGACTTCGCGGATGTGCGCCAGGAACTTGTTGCCCAGGCCCTCACCGCTGGCAGCACCGGCGACCAGGCCGGCGATGTCGACGAACTCGACCGCAGTCGGGATGACCTTCTGCGGGTTGATGATGCCCGCCAGCTCGTTCAGGCGCGGATCCGGCACCGGCACGATGCCGACGTTCGGTTCGATGGTGCAGAACGGGAAGTTCGCCGCGGCGATGCCCGCCTTGGTCAGCGCATTGAACAGGGTCGACTTGCCGACGTTGGGCAGGCCGACGATGCCGCATTTGATACCCATGGGTGACAGCTCTCTGGGGTGAAAGTGATTGGGGAAACAGCGGCCTGGGCGCTGCTTTTCCAATCATTCTCCATATCGACCAGCGGTCGATACCTACCGCTCTGGTTGGCTCCGTATCGACCAGCGGTCGATACCTACCGGTCTGGTTGGTTCCGTACCGACCAACGGTCGATACCTACCGGTTATTTCGGGGTGTGCAGGCGCTTCATCGCTTCGTTGAAATCGCCCTGCACCGCCAGCGGCAGCACGTCGATCGCATCGTCGATGGCGCGTGCGATCAGCACGTCATCCTCCTTGGACGGGCGCCCCAGCACCCAACCCACCACGCGGTCCTTGTTGCCGGGATGGCCGATGCCCACGCGCAGGCGGTGGAATTTGCCATGACCCAGCAGGCGGATGGTATCGCGCAGGCCGTTCTGGCCGCCGTGGCCACCGTCGAACTTCAGTCGCGTCGCACCGGGCGGCAGGTCCAGCTCGTCGTGGGCCAGCAGGGTTTCTTCCGGCTCGATCTTCCAGAACCGCTGCGCGGCGGTGACCGACTTGCCGCTGAGATTCATGAAGGTGGCGGGCTTGAGCAGCCACACCGTCTGCCCGGCGATCTCGACCTTGGCGGTCTCGCCGAACAACTTGCTGTCCACATCCCATCGCGCACCGGCTTTTTCCGCCAGGGCCTCAACGAAATGAAACCCGGCATTGTGCCGGGTCCGGGCGTGTTCCGATCCGGGATTGCCCAGACCGACGATCAGTCGCAGTCCTGCCATGGTTCCTTCCAGTACGGTGCCTGCCCGGAGGCAGGCACCGTAACGGTATTACTCGGCGGCAGCCGCTTCTTCGTCAGCCTCGTCGGCCTTGCCGGCCTTGGCGGTGACGATGGCGTCGTCGTGGTCCTTGCCCAGCGCCAGCGCCGGGATTTCCACGCCCTTCGGCAGCTTGATGTTGGACAGGTACACGACGTCACCGGCCTTCAGCTCGCCCAGGTCGACTTCGATCGACTCCGGCAGGTCCTTCGGCAGGCAGGTGATGGTCACTTCCTTCAGTTCGTGGGTGACCACGACGTCGGCAGCCTTGCCGGCCGGCGAGGTGTCTTCGTTGACGAAGTGCAGCGGGACCGAAGCGGTCAGGGCTTCGTTCTCGTTCACGCGCTGGAAGTCCAGGTGCATGATCAGCTGCTTGTACGGGTGGCGCTGCATGTCACGCAGCAGGACCTTCTGCACCTGGCCATCCAGGTTCAGGTCCAGGATCGAGGCATAGAACCACTCGTTCTGCTGGGCCAGCCAGATTTCGTTGTGGTCCAGGCTGATGGCGACCGGCTCGGCGTTGCCGCCGTACACGATGGCCGGGATCACACCAGCGTGACGCAGGCGGCGGCTCGCACCCTTACGCTGCAGTTCACGCTTGGTGACCTTGATTTCATGGGTCTTCGACATTTTCGACTACTCAGGTTGTTGCCGCGCCCTGCGGCGTGGCGGTTGAAGATGCTTCCGCGACCAGAAGCATCCGGGTATGTCCCCGCCGTTGCCGGCAGGGACGAAAACTCAGTCGACGTACAGCGAGCTGACCGACTCGCCGAAGGCGATGCGGCGCATCGTTTCGGCCAGCATTTCCGCCACGCTCAGCTGGCGGATCTTGCTGCACACCCGCGCTGCGTCCTTCAGCGGGATGGTGTCGGTCACCACCAGCTCGTCGAGCTGGGAATTGGTGATGTTGTCCACCGCCGGGCCCGACAGCACCGCGTGGGTGCAGTAGGCGGCGACCTTGAGCGCACCGCGCGCCTTCAGGGCAGCGGCAGCGGCGCACAGGGTGCCGGCGGTATCGACGATGTCATCGACCATCACGCAGGTCTTGCCTTCGACGTCACCGATGATGTTCATCACGGTGGAGACGTTGGCGCGCGGGCGGCGCTTGTCGATGATCGCCAGGTCGGCGTCATCCAGGCGCTTGGCCACCGCACGGGCGCGGACCACGCCGCCCACGTCCGGCGAGACAACAATCAGGTTCTCGGTGCCGTAGGCGCGCCAGATGTCGGCCAGCAGCAGCGGGGACGCATACACGTTGTCCACCGGAATATCGAAGAAGCCCTGGATCTGGTCGGCGTGCAGGTCGACGGTCAGCACGCGATCAGCGCCAGCGGTGCTGAACATCTTGGCCGCCAGCTTGGCGGTGATCGGCACGCGCGAGGAACGCATGCGGCGGTCCTGGCGCGAGTAGCCGAAGTACGGCACCACGGCGGTCACGCTGGCCACCGATGCGCGCTTGAGCGCGTCGATCAGCACCAGCAGTTCCATCAGGTTTTCCGCGCTCGGCGCGCAGGTCGGCTGGATCACGAACACGTCCTGCTTGCGGACGTTCTCTTCGATTTCCACCTGCACTTCACCATCGGAGAAGTGCGACACCAGCGCCTTGCCCGGGCGGACCCCCAGTTCCTTGCAGATGTTCTGCGCCAGACGTTTGTTGGCGTTGCCGGAAAAGACCAGCAGGTTCGGGGACTCTTGCATCATGATTGTCTCGGGCGGGGACGAGTGGCGGGGATCCGGAGTCGGCAAGGACCCCGATGGACCCTTGCTGCTGACAACACCGCGGTTGTTTCCACGTCCCGCGCGGGCGATGCGCTGGAAGGCGCGGACACAGCCGCTATTGGCAGGGGCGGTAGGATTCGAACCTACGAATGCCAGGATCAAAACCTGGTGCCTTGGGCCTCTTGGCGACGCCCCTGCATTGATAAATCAGTGTTGCTCGAGTGCATCCAGCAGTGGCGAACGCGCAACGCCCGCTGCCACCCTTGCCCGCAACTCCTTCGGCAACTTCGACCGCCCCTGCTCTGCAGCAGCCTGCGATGCGAACTCGACGAAACAACCACTTCCCGAACCGGTCAGCCGCGCCGCGCCGATGTCGCTCAACGCGGCAAGCGCTGCCTCGACGGCAGGCTCACGGCGGCGCAGCACCGGTTCGAACGCGTTCCCGACCAGGGTCCCGGAAGCGAAGTCCTCTATTTTCGCCACTGGGCTGTCGCGCGTCAAATCCGGGTCTGCGAACAGGACCGGCGTAGGAACATGAACACCCGGTTCAACCACCACATACCAGGCCGGCGCCAGCGTGATCGGCTGCAGGCGCTCGCCCACCCCTTCGGCCCAGGCATTGTGGCCACGCACGAACACCGGCACGTCGGCGCCCAGGCGCAGGGCCAGCGCGGCCAGGGCATCCTCGTCCAGGCCGGCGCGCCAGAGCCGATTCAGCACCACCAGCACGGTGGCCGCATCGGACGAACCGCCGCCGAAGCCACCACCGGCAGGAACGTGCTTTTCGACGATGATGTCAGCACCTTGCGCGCCCTTCGCCTCATCCTGGAGCAGGCGCGCGGCCCGCACCGCCAGGTCATCGGCCTCGGCCACGCCGGCCAGGCCCTCGCCCTGCCGACGCACCTGACCGTCTTCACGCAGGCGCAGGCCGATGCGGTCTCCCCAGTCCAGCAGGCGGAATACGGTCTGCAGCTCGTGGTAGCCGTCGGCCCGGCGGCCAGTGATGTGCAGGAACAGGTTCAGCTTGGCCGGGGCCGGCCACCAGGACCAGCCCGCGTCGTCGCACCCGGCGCTCATGGCGTGCCCTGCCCCCACTGGTCCACCAGCAGGCGCACCTTGGCGTCGCCATTGCTGGCCTCGATCCGGCGCGGCAGCGCCGGTCGTCCGGCGTCGGCCGGGTACCAGTCCAGGTACTGCACCTGCCAGCCCATCTGCTGCATGCGGCGCGGCCGGCCTTCACCGTCGCGCTCGACCTTCTCCGGACCGGCAGCATCCCCGGCCACCAGGCCGCGGATCCACTCCGGCAGCTGATTGACCGGGATGTCCCAGCCAGTCGCTTCCAGCAGCAGCTGCTGGGCGTCCTCGCCATCGCGCGGACCGCCGGACAGCCCTTCCAGGCGACCGGCTTCGGAATGGGTGTCGCCGGTCAGCTTCCAGCTCTGCCGGGTCACCGGCGCGCTCAGTTCGACCACGTAGCGGCGGCCGTCCTGCTTCCAGTCGATGCGACCGCTGCCGCCGTCCTTGCCCTTGCTGACCGCCACCCGCCCCTGGAAGGCCCAGTCCGGCTGTGCCTGCAGCGCGGCCACGCGCGCTGCCTCGGCCTGCGCCGCTTCAGCCGAAACAATCTCGACCACCGCTGGCGCCGGGGTCTTCTGCGTGCCGACACTGGTACAGGCGCTCACCGCCAGGGTCACGGTCGCCAACAGCAGCGGCCGGATCAGGGAACCACTCATGGATTGAATTTCTCACGGGCGCGCAGCAGCGCGCGGTTTTCAGGGTCGAGCTTGGCCGCTTCGTCGAAGAAGTGGCGGGCCTCGTCATGCTTGCCCAGCACCCACAGCACTTCGCCGACGTGGGAAGCGATCTCCGGGTCCTTGGCCAGGGTCCAGGCCCGGCGCAGCTGTACC
This sequence comes from Stenotrophomonas sp. YJH_SMC_138, assembly GCF_059369855.1. NCBI lineage: Bacteria > Pseudomonadati > Pseudomonadota > Gammaproteobacteria > Lysobacterales > Lysobacteraceae > Stenotrophomonas > Stenotrophomonas sp. YJH_SMC_138. Next base: position 458,071 of record NZ_JCAFTB010000003.1, on the reverse strand, counting down.
AGTGCCTCTTCCTTGCGGCCCAGGCGATACAGCACCCAGCCATAGCTGTCGACGATGGCGGCGTTGTCCGGCTCGGCCACGCGGGCGCGGTCGATCAGCTCCAGCGCTTCCTGCAGGCGGCCGGTGCGATCGGCCAGGGTGTAGCCCAGCGCGTTCAGCGCCGGCACGTTTTCCGGGTCGGTCACCAGGATCTTGCGCAGGTCGGCCTCGGCGCGCGGGATGTCGTCGCGGCGCTCCCAGGTGAGCGCACGTGCGTACAGCAGGCCGTTGTCGTCCGGGTAGGCGGCCAGGCCGCGGGCCAGCGCATCCAGTTCACCGGCGCTGTCGTCACCACGCTGGCGCAGTTCAGCTTCCAGCAGGTAGGCGTCACGGCGCACATCGTCGTCGACCACCGCGTCGGACTGGATCGCGTGCACTTCCTCCAGCGCCAGCGGCAGGCGCCCGGCCAAGGCCTGGGCATTGGCCGCGCGCAGGCGCGCTTCGCTCAGCTCATCGCCACCGGGCACGCTGTGGTACCACTGCACCGCCTCGGGGTAACGCTTCAGGTATTCGGCGATCTTGCCCAGCAACAGGCGCTGCGCCGGATCCGGCTTGGCCGCCTGCCGCGACAGCTCGTTGTAGAGGTTGGACAGCGCCGCCTTGTCGCCCTGCTTGGCCAGCAGCGAGGCGCGCATGCCCCAGGTCTGTACGTCCTGCGGGCCGAACGCCAACACGCGCTCGGCCGCAGCCGGCTGGCCCAGGCTGTCGTAGGCGATGGCCACCGCATTGCGCAGCTCGGGGTCCTGGCGGGTCTTCGGCTCGACGTCGTGCAGCAGCGACAATGCCTTGTCGGTCTCGCCCGCCTGCTGCAGCTGGCTGGCACGCAGCAACGCTACGCGCGGTTCTTCCGGGAAGCGCTTGACCACTTCATCGATCATGCGCCGCGCCAGCTCGGGCTTGTCCATGCGCAGGGCCAGGCGACCGAACTCCTGCCAGGCCTCGATCTTCGGCGGAATCGCATTGGCATCGACCAGCTCGCCGAGCACCTGCGCCGGCACCGCCGGGTCGCGGCCACCGCCGATCAGCGCGGCCAGGGCGAACTTCCAGCCGCGCTCGTCGGGGTCGGCCAGCAGCGCCTGCAGCTCGGTGCGGGCAGCCTTCACATCGCCCTGGCGCATGGCCAGCGCACCGGCGGCGCTGCGCATGGTCAACGAGCGCGGGGCGCGCTGCTGCCACAGGGCCAGGCCCTTGGCGGCGCTGGCATCATCGTTGGCCAGCATGGAGATACGGGTCGCGCGCTCGGCCAGGCCGGCGTCGCCGTCGGTCTGCTGCGCGGCCTGCAGGTACCAGCGCGCGGCCTCGGCCAGCTTGCCGGCCTGCAGGGCGAACTCACCGGCCATCACCGGTTCCAGCGCCAGTTCCTCAGTGGCCGCGGCCCGCACGGGGGCCTTGGCCGGCACCGCCGCCAGGGCCTGGGCGCAGGCCAGGGACAGCAGCAGAACACTGGGGATGCGAATCAATGCGGGCATCGTCGGCATCGGGGCCTTAAAATGTCGTCCAATGGCCAGCAGCTTATCGCAAGCAACTGAACAATGACCCTGTGGGTGCTCGGACTGAATCACCAGACCGCACCGGTGGAGCTGCGCGAGCGCGCGGCCTTCGCCGGTGAGGCGTTGCCGCGTGCGCTGGGCTCGCTGCGCGATACCCCGCAGATCGCCGAGGCAGTGCTGCTGTCCACCTGCAACCGCACCGAACTGTATGCCGTGGCCGAGTCGGCACAGGCGCTGGACCAGTGGCTGCACAGCCAGGCAGGCGACCTGCAGGGCTACCTGTACCAGCATGCCGATGCCGAGGCCGTGCGCCACCTGTTCCGGGTCGCCACCGGGCTGGACTCGATGGTGCTGGGCGAACCGCAGATCCTCGGCCAGGTAAAGGATGCCTGGTCGACCGCGCGTGACCACGGCCTGCTCGGCCAGCGCCTGGACCGCCTGTTCCAGCAGACCTTCTCGGTAGCCAAGCGTGCGCGCACCGATACCCAGGTCGGCGCCAACCCGGTGTCGGTGGCCTCGGCGGCGGTGCGCCTGGCGCAGAACGCCTTCGCGCGCCTGGATGACTCCACCGTGCTGCTGGTCGGTGCCGGCGAGACCATCGAGCTGGCTGCACGCCACCTGAGTGAGGGCAAGGTGCGGCGGCTGCTGATCGCCAACCGCACCCTTGCCCACGCGCAGGAACTGGCCAGCCGCCATGGCGGCGTGGCCCTGCCGCTGACCGAACTGGACCGCCATCTCGGCGAGGCCGACATCGTGTTCTCGGCCACCGCCGCGCGCGAACCTGTGATCCATCGCGAGATGGTGGCCAAGGCACTGCGCGCGCGCCGGCACAAGCCGATGCTGCTGTTCGACCTGGCCGTGCCGCGCGACATCGAAGCCGAGGTCGGCACGCTCAACGACGCCTTCCTCTACACCGTCGATGACCTGGAACGCGCGGTGGAAGACAACCGTCGTGGCCGCCGCGAGGCCGCCGCCGAGGCCGAGGCGATCATCGACCTGCAGGTGTCGCGTTTCATCGAGACCCAGCAGGCCAGCGCCCACCAGGCACCGCTGCGGCAGCTGCGTGCGTTCGGCGAAGCGACCCGCGCCGAACTGCTGGAGCGCGCACGGCAGCAGCTGGCCAACGGCAAGCCCGCCGACGAAGTGCTGGAACTGCTGGCCCATGGCCTGACCAACCGCCTGCTGCATCCGCCGACCGCCGCTCTGCGCGCGGCCGCGCTCAGTGGCGATGCCGACCTGACCCGCGCCGCCGAGCGCCTGTTCCCGGCCACGCCGGGTTACCGCCACCCACCCGTGAGACCCGATGACGCCGACCCTGCGCCGTAAGCTGGAAGCGCTGGCCGAGCGCCGCGAAGAACTGGAACGCCTGCTCGCCGAACCCGATGTGGTCGCCGACAACACCCGTTTCCGCGACCTTTCGCGCGAATTCGCCCAACTTGAACCGGTCGCTGCCGCGCTCGCCGAGGAAGCCCGTGCCAAGGCCGACCTGGCCGCCGCCGAAGGCATGCGCGCCGACCCCGACCTGCGTGAACTGGCCGACGAGGAAATCGCCGCGGCGCAGGCGCGCCTGCAGGAACTGGAACAAGAACTGGCCCTGCTGCTGGTACCACGCGATCCGCGCGACGAAGGCAACCTGTTCCTGGAAGTACGCGCCGGCACCGGCGGCGATGAAGCCGCGATCTTCGCCGGCGATCTGTTCCGCATGTACGCCCGCTATGCCGAGCGCCAGGGCTGGAAGGTCGAGATCGAATCGGACAACCCCGGTGAGCATGGCGGCTACAAGGAAGTGGTGGCGCGCGTGGTCGGCCGTGGTGCGTTCTCGCGCCTGAAGTTCGAATCGGGCACGCATCGCGTGCAGCGCGTGCCGGCCACCGAATCGCAGGGCCGCATCCACACCTCGGCGGCCACCGTGGCGATCATTCCCGAGGCCGACGAGGTCGATGACATCGTCATCAACCCGGCCGACCTGAAGGTGGATACGTTCCGCTCGTCCGGTGCCGGCGGCCAGCACGTCAACAAGACCGAATCGGCCATCCGCATCACCCACGTGCCGACCGGCGTGGTGGTGGAGTGCCAGACCGAGCGCAGCCAGCACGCCAACCGCGACAAGGCGATGAAGCGCCTGAAGGCGCAGCTGCTCGATGCCGAGCGCCAGCGCCAGGACGCCGCGCAGGCCGAATCGCGGCGCCTGCAGGTCGGCAGCGGCGACCGCAGCCAGCGCATCCGCACCTACAACTTCCCGCAGGGCCGGATCACCGACCACCGCGTGGAAGGCCTGACCCTGTACGACCTGCCCAACATCCTCGCCGGCGACCTCGACCCGCTGCTGCAGCGGCTCAGCCACGAACACCAGGTCGATGCCCTGGCCCAGCTGTCGGCGGGCTGAGCACGATGTCGGCCTGGCAGCAGCGACAGCACCTGCAGCAGGCGATCGCACGCCAGCCCGGCGATTTCGTCGCCTGGGTGATGCTGGCCGACCTGGAACTGGAAGCCGGCGACATCGCCGCCGGCGAGCAGGCGGCACGACGCGCGCTGCAGCTGCGCCCGAACCACCCCGAGGCCCTGGCGCGCCTGGGCCGCGTGGCCTGGATGGCCGGCGCGCACGCCGACGCGGCGAAGCTGCTTGGCCAGGCCTCGGCATTGGCCCCGCAGCACCCGGGCATCGCGCTGTGGCTGGGCCATGCGCTGGAAGACGCCGACAATGCCGAAGGCGCAGCAGCGGCCTATCGCCGCGCGCATGCGCTGATGCCGGATGAACCCTACATCGCCGCGCAGCGCCTGGCATGGCAGCGCCGCCTGTGCGACTGGCAGGACGTGGACACGCTGGCTGCGCAGGTACGCGCCGCGCTCGCCGCCGGCCACGGTGCGGTGGAACCCTTCGCCTTCCTCAGCGAAGACGCCAGCGCGGGCGAGCAGTTGGCCTGTGCACGTGCGCGCGCCGCACTGATCGCCGCCTCGGTCCGGCCCTTGCCGGCAGTGACGGTACGCGCGCGCGGCCCGTTGCGCGTCGGCTTCCTTTCCAATGGCTTCGGCGCCCATCCCACCGGGCTGCTGACCGTGGCCCTGCTCGAACACCTGCGTCATGACCCGGCGTTGCAGCTGCACCTGTTCGCGCTGAACCGCGCCGATGGCAGCGGCATCCGCGAACGCCTGCAGTCCGCGACCCGGCTGCATGAGGTGGCCGCACTGCGGCATGCCGACATCGCGGCCCGCATCCGCGCACAGGGCATCGACCTGCTGTTCGACCTGCGCGGCTGGGGCGGCGGCGGCACGCCCGAAGTGCTGGCGATGCGCCCGGCCCCGCTGCAGCTGAACTGGCTGGCCTACCCCGGCACCTCGGGCGCGCGATGGCTGGACGCCGTGGTCGCCGACGAATTCGTACTGCCGGCAGCCCTGGAACCGCACTTCAGCGAACGCGTCCTGCGCCTTCCGCGGGCCTTCCAGCCCTCGGACAACACCCGCACGCTGGAGCCGTCGCCGTCCCGCGCCGAGTGCGGGCTGCCCGAGCACGGCGTGGTGTTCTGCTGCTTCAACAACAGCTACAAGCTCAACCCGCGCAGCATGGGCCGCGCCTTCGCGGTTCTGCAGGCGGTGCCCGGCAGCTTGCTGTGGCTGCTGTCCGGCCCCGGCCAGGCCGACGCCCGCCTGCGCACCGCCGCGCAGGCTGCCGGCCTGGACCCGGCGCGGCTGGTGTTCATGGCCAAGCTGCCGCATCCGCAGTACCTGGCCCGCTACCCACTGGCCGACCTGTTCCTCGACACGCATCCGTACAACGCGCACACCACCGCCTCCGATGCACTGTGGGCCGGCTGCCCGGTGCTGACCTGCCCGGGTGACACCTTCGCCGCGCGCGTGGCCGGCAGCCTCAACCACCATCTGGGGCTGGCCCGGATGAATGTCGCCGATGATGCGGCGTTCATCGCCACCGCCAGCGCACTGGGCAATGACCCCGCAGCACTGGCCTCGCTTCGCGCCGAGCTGGCGCAGGCGCGCGACCGCAGTGGCCTGTTCGACATGGCCGGGTTTGCCCGCGACCTGTCGGCCCTGCTGCAGCGGCTTGCCGGTGAACACGGCTGGCAAGGTGTCGACAACACCTGAGCGACCCCTGCGTTACGCTCGGGCTTCCTCCCCGCGTGGTGTGACGATGGCCAAGCTCAAGCGCAAGGACTACGACGAACTGCTGCTGCCGCTGCAGCTGGAACTGACCGCGATGGCGCGCTGGGTGCAGCTCAGCGGGCAACGCCTGCTGGTGCTGTTCGAGGGACGGGATACGGCAGGCAAGGGCGGCGCGATCCAGGCCATCAGCCAGCATCTCAATCCACGCCAATGCCGGGTGGTAGCACTGCCCAAGCCTACCGACCGCGAAGCCACGCAGTGGTATTTCCAGCGCTATGCCTCGCATCTTCCCGCCGCCGGCGAGATCGTGCTGATGGACCGCAGCTGGTACAACCGCGCAGGCGTCGAGCGGGTGATGGGCTATTGCAGCGAAACCGAGTACCAGCAGTTCCTGCGCCAGGCACCGGTGTTCGAGCAGCTGCTGGTGGATGACGGCATCCTGCTGTTCAAGTACTGGCTGTGCGTGGACCAGGAGCAGCAGGAGAAGCGCTTCGCCGAACGCCACCTCGATCCGCTGAAGGGCTGGAAGCTGTCCCCGGTCGACCTGAAATCGCGCAGCAAGTACAGCGCCTATACCGAAGCCCGCGAGGCGATGCTGCGCGCGACGCATCGCGAGGCGGCGCCGTGGACGCTGGTGGATTTCAACGACCAGCGGCTGGGGCGACTGACCTTGGTGCGCAACCTGCTGGACCGGTTGCCGGACACACGGGTGGATGCGCCGTTGCCGGAGCTGCCGAAGCTGAAGGGCAAGCTGCATCGCGAGCACTACGATGTGCTGAAGCCCATCGAGGATTTCCCGGTCGAGGATTAGGGTTGTTCGGCAGGGTTGCACCCTGCACCTGCTCAACGCAACGGCAACGGCAACAGCAACAGCGGGCATCCGCGGGATGGCGGCGCGGTGGGTGGGCACGACCGTTGGCGCCATGGATGGCGACATCGAGCCCCCATGGACGGGTCTACGGCGTGTCCTACCCACCCAACCGCCCCGCCTCTGACAGATCCCTGCGGCTGTTGGTAGGTGTCGACCTTGGTCGACACATCTGTCAGATATCGAAATGGAGCCGGGGTCAGATCCGTTTTCCTGCGGAAAGCGGATCTGACCCCATCGGCAATCCCATTGGCCTGGCGGGCGTCGGATCGTGTCTGGGGCAGAGCCCCCTGAGTCAGGGGGCGGCCGCGAAGCGGCGGGGGTTTGGGTGTTGGTAAATGGGGCCCGCGGTTCGCGCAGCGAAGCGTGGGAGCGGCAGCGCGCATGCGATGGCGCGTACCGAGGTGCAGGGCCGCAGGCCCTGCCGACCCACCCACTACTTGGCGGCCGCGATCTGCTTTTCGATGTCGGCGGCGGTCACCGGGCCAAGGAAGGTGTGGGCCAGCTTGCCCTGCGGATCCAGCAGATGCGTCAACGGCAGGCCTCGCGGCGTGGCGAAGTCGGCCGGCGGATCGAACGGGTCCACGATCACGATCGGATAGGTCACCGGATGCTTGGTCAGGAACGACTGCATTTCCGGCACTTCGATGTCCTCGTAGGCCAGGCCGACCACCTCGATGTTGCTGCGCATCGCATGCAGCGCCGACAGCTCGGGCATCTCCTTGCGGCACGGCGCGCACCAGGTCGCCCAGAAGTTCACCACCACCCACTTGCCACGATGCGCGGCCAGATCGTAGTCGCTGCCATCCACCGCCTTCATCTTCAAGGTCGGGAATTCGGCAGTGGTGCGCTCGGCCGGGGTTTCATCGACCGGTGCCGGAGTGGTCGGCGTCGGCGCCTGTGCCGGCGGCTGGCTGCTGGCCGGTGTCGGCTCCTGGGCCGGCTTGCAGGCCGCCAGGGCCAGCAGCAGGGTCAACGGGAGCAGCAGCGGCAACGGCGTCTTGCGGGTCATGGCATGTCTCCAGAGTCGGTATAGATATCACTGACCTTGCGCTTCAGGCGTTCGCGCAGGGGCAGCCGCAGATCGTCCAGCGCCGCCAGTGCGGCACGGCCCAGGCTGTCATCACGGTACGGCAGGTGCTGCTCGGCCACCGGGATGCGCAGCTGGGTGCATTCGTACAGATCGGCCAGGCTGACCTGGTCCAGGTCACGCGACAGCAGCCACTCGCCCCGCTCGTCGCGGCGCAGCAGGTCGATCTCCTGCAGGTTGCAGATCAGGTCCTGCAGCAGTGAATCGGTCAGCATCGGCTCCAGCCGCAGGATCTCGTCATCGGCCAGGCCCTTGCCCTTGGCCCGTGCATGCTGGAAGCGGCCAAGCAGGCGCAGCAGTCCATAGAACTCATACCCCTGCGGCAGGCGCAGTTCCACCGGCTGGTAGCGGAAGGCGGCCATCGAAGAAGCCAGCGACGCCCCCAGCAGCACCGCCACCCAGCACAGGTAGATCCACAGCAGCAGGATCGGCACGAACGCCACCGTGCCATACAGTTTCTGGTAGGACTGGAAGCTGCCCAGATAGGCACCGATGCCCCACTTCACCAGTTCCAGGATGACCGCCGCCAGGATCGCGCCGGGCACGGCATGCCGCCATTTCACCGTGTGGTGCGGCACCACCCGGAACATCAGCGTGATGCAGACGAACTCGATCAGGATCGGCGCCAGCCGCAGCGCCAGCTCGGCCAACCAACGGCCCTCCTGGGTACCGAACAACGGCATCGCGAACACCCGCGCCGATACCGCAAGCGATGCGGCGGCGAGCATCGCGCCCAAGGTCAGCACGGTCCAGTAGACCAGGAAGCGGGTCAGCTTGGGCCGGGTCGAGCCGACCCGCCAGATCTGGTTGAAGGTCTCTTCCACACTGTTGAGCGTGATCAGCAGTGAGGCCACCAGTGCGATGAAGCCGGCCGCCGTCAGCTGGCCGGCACTGGCCGAGAACTGCCGCAGGTAGCCCTCGGCCGCACGCGCCGCGGAGGGCACGAAGTTGGAGAATACGTAGTCGCTGAGCTGATCGCTCCAGCGGTCGAAGACGGGGAAGGCCGACAGCACACCGAATACCACGATCGCCAGCGGTACCAGCGCGAACACCGTGGTGTAGGCCAGCGCCGCCGCTGCCTGGAACAGGCGGTCGTCGAGGAAGCGATGCCACAGGAAGCGGCCGAAACTGATGGCCCGTGCGCGATCCCGCGCGCGCTCCATCCACAGGTTGAGCGTATCCAAAGGTTCCATCGGTGGAAGGGTACCCGATGCGGAATGCTGGCAGGATAGCCATACTGGTAGCCACACGACGAGGAGAAGCGGGCACGATGGGCGAGATTCTGGTGCTGTACTACAGCCGGGGCGGTTCGGTGGCACGGCTGGCGCGCCAGATCGCGCGGGGCATCGGCGAAGTGCCGGGCATGACCGCGCGCCTGCGCACGGTGCCGCCGGTGGCCGCCGTGACCCAGACCGCGCAGCCACCGGTACCCGACGATGGCGCCCCCTACGTGAGCGTGCAGGACCTGGTCGACTGCCAGGGCCTGCTGCTCGGCAGCCCCACCCGCTTCGGCAACATGGCCGCGCCGGTCAAGCACTTCCTGGATGGGCTGGGCGCCGAATGGGTCAATGGCACCCTGTCCGGCAAGCCGGCCGGCGTGTTCACGTCCACCGCCTCGATGCACGGCGGCCAGGAATCGACCCTGCTGTCGATGCAGGTGCCACTGCTGCACCACGGCTGCGTGATCGTCGGCATCCCGTTCACCGAACCGGCGCTGAGCCACACCATCAGTGGCGGCACGCCCTATGGCGCCAGCCACGTGGCCGGTGCCGCCGACGATCCGCAGCCGACCGACGACGAAGCGGTGCTGGCGCGCGCGCTGGGGCGCCGGGTGGCCGACATCGCGCAGCGGTTGGCCCGATGAACCGCGCGCCGCGCACGGTCCTGCTGTTGGCCCTGATGGGGCTGGCCGCGCTGTTCGCAGGCTGGTTCATCAATGACAGGCACTGGCTGGCCACCCAGCTGGTGTTCACCGCGCCACCGCTGGCGCTGGCCATCGCCGTGCGCCTGGGCTGGCGCAAGGCCGGCTTCTGGGCCTCGGTGCTGGCGCTGGGCTGGTTCAGCCACGGCGTGATGAGCGCCTGGAGCCACCCGGAGACGCGCTGGCTGGCGCTGATCGAGATCGCGCTGGCGCTGCTGGTGATCTTCAGCGCCAGCCTGCCCGGCCTGCGCGCCCGCTTCGGCAAGCGGCGCTGACGCTGCGCGCCCAGGGCCTTATCATCTGCATTCCTGGCCCCGCGCCGCAGTCCCTGTCCTGGTTTCGCGCATGCACATGATGGAAGAGCTCCTGGTCGTCACCACCGGTGGCACGATCGACAAGATCTACTTCGACGACAAGTCGGACTACCAGATCGGCGATCCGCAGATCGGCATGATCCTGCGCGAGCTGGGCGTGACGTTCCGCTTCAACGTGATTCCGATCCTGCGCAAGGATTCGCTGCACATCAACGACGAAGACCGCGAGCTGATCCGCGCCACCATCGCCGCGCAGCCCACCCGGCACGTGCTGGTGACCCACGGCACCGATTCGATGGTGCAGACCGGCAAGGTGCTGGCGACGATCCCGGACAAGACCATCGTGATGACCGGTGCGCTGAGCCCGGCACGCTTCCGCGGCTCGGATGCGGAGTTCAACATCGGTTGTGCGATCGGTGCGGTGCAGTCGCTGCCGAGCGGCGTGTACATCGCGATGAACGGGCGGATCTTCGACCCGCAGCATGTGCGCAAGAACGTGGCGGCGAACCGTTTCGAGTCGGTCTGAGGAACAGCGTGCCGGCCGAGGTCGGCACCCACCCGGACAAAAACGCCCCGGCCGAAGCCAGGGCGTGCCCTTGGAGAGGGACTTGGGCTCAGTACTGGGCGCTGAGGGTCAGGCCCGAGAAGGTGCTGTACGCCTTCACCCGCACATACCAGGTGCCGGCGGCAGGGCTGTTGATGGTGCAGGTCTCGCTGTTGCCGCTCAGGTACGGACGGCAGGTGTAGGTGGTATCGGTCGGGGCACTGCCCTGGCGCACGTACAGGTCGGCATCACCGCTGCCGCCACTGATTGCCACGCGCAGCTGGGTGCTGCCGGCCGGGACGGCGACGGTGTAGTTCAGCTCGGCACCGGTCGCGGCGCCCAGGCCGGTCACCGGCACGTTGTTCTGCAGCACGTTGCCACCCGGGTTCGGGTTGCCACCGCCGTTGATCGCTGCGGTGACCGCCGCGTTGGCGTCGATGATGCCGGCGCCGCAGCCCCCCGAGCAGGCGCCCGGCAGCGGGCGTGCGGTGCTCTTGATGATGCTCTCGACCTGCGCCGGGCTCAGCGGGCTCGGCGCCACCGACTGCATCAGGGCCACCACACCGGCCACATGCGGGGCCGCCATCGAGGTGCCGTTGTAGGACGCGTAGCTGGCGCTGCCCGGCGTGGTGGTGCCGGTGTTGAGGGTGGACAGGATGCTCTGGCCCGGGCCGGAAATGTCGATGCCGGCACCATAGTTGGAGAAGCTGGCCCGCGCACCGGCCGAGGTCGTGGCCGCCACTGCGATCACATTGGCGCAGTTGGCCGGCACCGACGAGGACACGTTGGTGTTGCTGTTGCCAGCGGCGACCACCACGGTGGTGCCGCGGCTGACCGCGCCGTTGATCGCGTTCTGGTAGGTGGCCGAGCAGGTGCCGCCCCCGCCCAGCGACATGTTGATGACTTCCGCCGGATTGGCATTGGCCGGCACGCCACTGACGGTGCCGCCGGAGGCCCACACGATCGCATCGGCGATGTCGGAGGTATAGCCGCCGCACTTGCCGAGCACGCGCACCGGGACGACCTTGGCGTTGAACGCCGTGCCGGCCACGCCGGTGCTGTTGTTGGTCACCGCCGCCACGGTGCCGGCGACGTGGGTGCCGTGCCAGCTGGAGTTGGACGCCGGGATGCCCGAGCCGCACTCGTTGGCGCCATACCAGTCGCCCTCGTCGTTCGGGTTGCTGTCGCGGCCACCGCCATCGCGCGCCATCGCGGCATCGCTGATGAAGTCATAGCCGGGCAGGATGTTGGCGTTGAGATCGGGATGGTTGGTGATGCCGGTATCGATCACGGCCACCACCACGCCGGTGCCGGTGGCCTTGTCCCAGGCCGGCCGCACGTTGATCGACGCGTTGGAGGTACCAAAGCCCCACTGTTCGCTGAAGCGGGTGTCATTCGGGGTCAGCGTCGCACGCATGATCTGGTCGACTTCGACGTATTCCACGTTCGGGTCGGCGGCCAGCTTGCGCATCAGCAGCTCGGATTCAGCCTGGTCAAGCGGGCGGTCGGTCCTGACCAGGGTCGGGCCGACGGCCAGCTTGCGGACCTGCTGCAGGCCCAGCGCACGGCCCTGGCTGCTGGCCAGGCCGGCGGCGGCACTCTTCAGCGAAGAGGCCAGTGCGGTGGTGTTGGCCACCGGCGCACTGCCGTCGCGGTACTTCACGATGAAGCGCTGGTGCGTCGGCGCAGACTGCAGGCCGCTGAGCTGGACGTCACCGGCCAGCGCAGGCGTGGCCAGCAGCAGCGATGACAGAACGGACGCACCAAGGACCACCCACACTCGACGCACACGCGGTTGCGTTACCTGGGACATCGTATTTCCCTTTCTAGTGGTGTGAATGCCGGAATCGGCAGAAGCACCGGCCCGAACCATGGGCTGGCTTGCGTTGGCGAGGTTCGAAGTCCGGCGAGTCAGCGGATCCCCCTATCGATCCGCCGTGCAGATGACGCTAATGACCAAAACCGGACACCACAAGATTTTCAGCGTCTTTTCAGCAAGATGAAATGTTCGTTCTGAGACTTCCCGGGTCGAGGGTTTGTGAAGGTGAAGGAACTTTCTCATCTTCTGCACACACCTGACTGGGTCATCACCTGTCCTGCGATGACTTTGCCGACATCGGCATCCGCCGATTCGGGGTCGGAGTGGGGGGTCAGATCCCTTTTCCCACGGAAAAGGGATCTGACCCCACCCACCTGTCCACAACGCAGAAAGCCCGTCACAGGGACGGGCTTTCCAGAAACGCAGCCGGGCGTGGGCTCGGCTCTACAGTTCAGCGTGAGCGATCAGCCCAGCTTGACCAGCCAGTTGTGCCGGTCCGGCAGGCGGCCGTACTGGATGTCGGTCAGTTCCTTGCGCAGCGACATGGTCACTTCGCCGGCCGGCGCGTTGATGTCGCCCACCGAGAAACCCTCGCCCTTCAGCTGGCCGATCGGGGTGACCACCGCCGCAGTGCCACAGGCAAACACTTCGCTGATCGCACCGGAGGCCACGCCGTCCTTCCACTCGTCGATGCTGACCTTGCGCTCTTCGACCTTCATGCCACGGTCGCGCGCCAGCTGCAGGATGCTCTCGCGGGTGATGCCCTCGAGGATGCTGCCGGACAGTTCCGGGGTGACCAGCGTGCCGTCCTTGTAGACCAGGAACACGTTCATGCCGCCCAGTTCTTCCAGGTACCTGCCTTCGACCGGGTCCAGGAACAGCACCTGCGAGCAGCCCTGCGCCTGCGCCTTCTGCTGCGGCAGCAGCGAGGCGGCGTAGTTGCCACCGCACTTGGCGGCGCCGGTGCCGCCCTTGGCCGCGCGCGCGTATTCGGTGGACAGCCAGATCGACACCGGGGCCACGCCCTTGGCAAAGTACGGGCCGGCCGGGCTGGCGATGACGTAGTAGCCGGCCTTGTGCGCGCCGCGCACGCCGAGGAAGGCTTCGTCGCCGATCATGAACGGGCGGAAGTACAGGCTCGACTCGTCGGCCGACGGCACCCACTCGCTGTCGACGGCGATCAGCTGCTTCAGCGATTCGACGAAGATCTCCACCGGCAGTTCCGGCAGCGCCAGGCGCTGCGCCGAACGCTGCAGGCGACGGCCGTTGGCATCCGGGCGGAAGGTCCAGATCGAGCCGTCAGCATGGCGGTAGGCCTTGATGCCTTCGAAGATCTCCTGGCCGTAGTGCAGCACGGCCGCGGCCGGGTCCAGCTGCAGCGGACCGTAGGCACGCACGCTGGCGTTGTGCCAGCCGGCATCCTTGTCCCAGCGCACTTCCACCATGTGATCGGTGAAGTGCAGGCCGAAGCCCGGCTTCTCCAGGATCTTGGCGCGCTCTTCAGCGCTGCGCGGGTGGTCCGAACGGGTGACGGCGAAGCTGGGAATGGACTGGGACACCGGAGGATTCCTGTTCTGGTTGCGGGTAGTGCCGGGCCCGCGTCACTGCGGGCCCTGGGTCAAAGCATGCCGGTCTCGAGCCGCGCCGCCTCGGACATCATGTGCTGGTTCCACGGCGGGTCGAACACCAGGTCGACGTCGGCCTCGGCCACCGTCGGGATCATTTCAAGCTTGCTGCGCACGTCGTCGACCAGGATCTCGCCCATGCCACAGCCCGGTGCGGTCAGGGTCATCTTCACGTCGATCTCGCGCTTGCCTTCGTCCAGATGCTTGATCTCGACTTCATAGACCAGGCCCAGTTCAACGATGTTGACCGGAATCTCCGGGTCGAAGCAGGTGCGCAGCTGCTGCCACACCAGTTGTTCCACCTGCTCATCGGTGGCGTCGGCCGGCAGCTCGAGCGGTGCCGGCGCCTCCTTGCCGATGGCGTCGCCGTCCTTGCCGGCGATGCGGAACAGGTTGCCCTCGACGAACACCGAATAGCTGCCGCCCAGCGCCTGGGTGATGTACCCATAGCTGCCGGCAGGCAGGGTCACGGTATCGCCCTGCGGGACCATCACGGCCTCGCAATCGCGTTCGAAGTGGACAGGTTCGCTGCTACGGGAATACATGGGGACCGATATGGGGCCGTGGCCGCGGCCACGCAAGACGGCATTCTAGCCCAGCCGCCCCGGCACCGCCGGTGCACTGCGGCAAACCACAGTATCCTGTGGGTGATCTTCAGGGAGCTTCGATGTCCTCCATTGCCACGCGTGCCAGGACCGTCACCTGGCTCTGGTCCCTCATGCTGTTGCTGGGTCTGCTTGTTGCTCCCCTCGCCTGGATGGTCCTGGCGCTGATGACCGGCCGGCAGGTCGGCTGGATGGCGGTAGTGTCCGCCCTGGAACTGGTGTTCATGCTGCGCCTGGGCACACTGGGCCCGGGCCGGTTGCGCATCGCCCTGGTCGTGCTCGGCACCCTGCTGGTGGCCGCCGTGGCCAACTGGGCCATCGCCAGCGCCTGGATGGGCGGCTCGATCGGTCTGGACCTGTGGGACGCCATGACGCGGATGGGCCCGCACCTGGCCTGGACCCTGATCACCCTGGCCAATGGCGCGATGGAATGGCTGTGGCTGGCCGTGGCCGTGGTCGTCGGCGCCTGGCTGGCGCGCTGAGCGCGTAGATCCACGCCACGCGCGGATGGGGGTTAATGCCGGCCGCTGGCCGGCAAAAGCGTGCGGACCAAGGTCCGCACCTACCAGATGCAACCACCGCGCGCGGATCCGGTAGTGCCGGCCGCTGGCCGGCAAAAGCGCGCGGCCCCAGGTCCGCGCCTACCAGATGCAACCATCACGCGCGGATGGGGGTAGTGCCGGCCGCTGGCCGGCAAAGGGGTCAGAGCCCTGTCCTGCGGAAAGGGATCCGACCCCGGTCTTCAATGCCCGCCGTCGAGCGCCTTCAGCTCGCTCACCAGCGAGGCGGCCGCTTCGGCGCCGTCGCCATAGAGCATGCGGGTATTATCAGCGTAGAACAGCGCATTCTCGATACCGGCGAAGCCGGTGCCCTTGCCGCGCTTGATCACCACCACGTTGCGCGCGTTGACCACGTCCAGCACCGGCATGCCGTAGATCGGGCTGGCCGGATCAGTACGCGCGACCGGATTGACCACGTCGTTGGCACCGATCACCAGTACCACGTCGGTGTTGGTGAACTCGGGATTGATGTCATCCATGTCGGCGATCAGGTCGTAGGGCACGCCCGCTTCGGCCAGCAGTACATTCATGTGCCCGGGCATGCGCCCGGCGACCGGGTGGATGGCGAACTTCACCTTCACCCCGCGCTGGCCCAGCCGCTGCGCCAGTTCCCAGATCTTGTGCTGCGCCTGGGCCACGGCCATGCCGTATCCAGGCACGATCACCACGCGTTCGGCGTAGGCCATCATCGCCGCGACATCCGGGGCTTCGATCGGCTTCTGCGCGCCGCTGATCGCCTGCGCTTCGCCACCAGCACCGCCGCCGAAGTTGGAGAACAGCACGTTGCGGATCGGCCGGTTCATCGCCTTGGCCATCAGCCGGGTCAGCAGGATGCCGGCCGCGCCGACCATCATGCCGGCGATGATCAGCGCCTCGTTGCCCAGCACATAACCTTCGAACGACACTGCCAGGCCGGTGAACGCGTTGTACAGCGAGATCACCACCGGCATGTCGGCACCGCCGATCGGCAGCGTCATCAGCACGCCCAGCGCCAGTGCCAGCACGAAGAAGGCGACGATTGCCCAGGCACTGAGCGTACTGGCCGCGATGATCGCCAGCACCACCACCGCCAGCGCCACCAGCAGGTTCATCACCTGCTGGCCGGGCCAGGTCACGCGCTTGTCCAGCCGTCCATCCAGCTTGGCCCAGGCGATCACCGAGCCGGACAGCGACACCGCGCCGATCGCCGCGCCGACCACCGCCAGCAGCAGCATCGTGCCGGACGGCTGGCGCGCGGCCAGGTCGGCCAGCGCCTGCGCGCTCCAGTGGCTGGTATCGCGGTGGGCCAGGAAGGCATAGCGCAGCAGTTCCACCGCGCCGATCGCCGCCGCCGAGCCGCCGCCCATGCCGTTGTACAGCGCCACCATCTGCGGCATGTCGGTGATGGCAACCTTGCCGGCCGACCACCAGGCCAGGCCCGCACCCAGCAGCAGTGCCACCAGGATCAACGGCACGTTGTGCAGTTCGGGCAGGAAGAAGGTGGCCGCGGTGGCCAGCAGCATGCCCAGCCCGGCCCAGCGGATGCCGCTGCGCGCGGTCAGCGGCGAGGCCATGCGCTGCAGGCCGAGCAGGAACAGCGTGGCGGCGACCAGGTAGCTGGCCTTGACCAGCCAGTCGAGCAGTTCGACGGTGCTGATGTTCAAGCCTGCGGCTCCTTCGGTTCGTCCTTGCCGCCCCTGGGCGCGCTCGGCTTGAACATTTCCAGCATGCGCGCGGTGACCACGTAGCCACCGGCGGCATTGCCGGCACCGAGCACCACGGCCAGGAAGCCCAGTGCCTTCTCCAGCGGCGTCTGCGCATGCCCCAGTACCACCATCGCGCCGATCAGCACGATGCCGTGGATGAAGTTGGAGCCCGACATCAGCGGGGTATGCAGGATCACCGGCACCCGCGAAATGATCACGTGGCCGGCGATGGCTGCCAGCATGAAGATGTACAGCGCTACGAACCCGTCACTCACCGGCAACGCTCCTGCTCTGTCTTCGTCGGCCCATCATAACCATGGGCTGAACCCGGCGCGCACCCGGCGTCAACCGGAGCGCCGCTCACGCGTTGTCGATGGTGACCCCGAGCGAGGAACCGTACCCTGTGCTGGTGAGCAGCCCCGCCCCCCCGAGCGCCGAGACCGATGCCCTGCCGGCATCGCTGGAGGCATTCCTGGCCAGCGTCGGCCCGCGTGCGTTCCGCTTCGCCGAGGCCGGCCTGCGCCAGCGCGAAGACGCCATGGATGCGGTGCAGGACGCGCTGCTGCGCATGCTGGATTACACCGGCAAGCCGGCCGCCGAATGGGCGCCGCTGTTCTGGAGCATCCTGCGCCGCCGGGTGATCGACCTGCAGCGGCGGCGCCGCTTCCGCCTGCCGTTCTGGCGCGACAACCAGGACGCGGAAGGCGGCGAGATCGACTGGGCCGATCCCGGCCCGGACCCGGCACAGGCACATGAGCAGCGCCAGCAGTACCAGCAGCTGGTGGACGCGTTGCGCACCCTGCCCGCCCGCCAGCGCGAGGCCTTCAGCCTGCGCGTGCTGCAGGACCTGGACGGGGCCACCACCGCCCGCGCCATGGGCTGCAGCGAAGGCGCGGTAAAAACCCATCTGGCACGCGCCCGGCAGGCGCTGCAGGACTACCTGGAGACCCACCCGTGAACCGCTCCCTGCCTTCCGATGACACCCTGCGCCGCCTGCACGCGCAGTCGCTGCAGGCGCTGTCGCCGGCAACGCTGGCCCGGCTGCGCCAAGCTCGCCACGGCGCCACGGCCACCCCCCATCGTGGGCGCTGGCGCTGGTGGCTGGCCAGCGCCTGCTCACTGGTGGTTGCACTGGGCATTGGCCTGCAGTTCACCGGCCATGGCACGCTTGCAGGTCCGCCGCCGGACCCCGTGCTTGCTTCAGTGGAAGACAACGGCGCGCTCTACGACGAAAATCCCGATCTGTACCTGTGGCTGGGCGATACCGACCTGGCGATGGAGTAAATCATGTCCCGACTGCTTGCCCTGCCACTGCTGTTGACCCTGGCGCTGCTGCCGGCCGTTCCGGCGCTGGCGCAGAACGCCACGCCCGCCCCTGCCGCACCGGTCGCGCCATTGCCTGCGTGGGAGCAATTGAGCGAATCCCAGCGAGAGTCCCTGCTGGCGCCGCTGCGCGACCGTTGGAACAGCGCTGATGCCGGCCAGCGCCAGCGCATGCTCTCGCACGGCCAGCGCTGGCAATCGATGAGCCCGGAGGAGCGCGACAAGGCCCGCCGCGGCCTGCGCCGCTTCGAGCACATGAGCCCGGAACAGCGTGAACAGGCACGCGCCCTGTTCGGGCAGATGCGCAACATGCCGCCGGCACAGCGCGACGCGCTGCGCGAGCGCTGGTCGCAGATGACGCCGGAGCAGCGTCGGGACTGGGTGCGCGACAACCCGCCGCCGGCGAAGCCGCGGTAAGGCCCCGGGGAACGGGGTCAGAGCCCTTTGCTGACGCAAAGGGATCCGACCCCTGGCAGATTGCGGGAGAAGGGGGTCAGATCCCTTTGCCAGAGGCAAAGAGATCTGACCCCACGTCATTCATGCCTGCCAGCGCGTCTTTGCCAGCAGCTCGTCGTCCCAGTCGAAACCGAGCCGCCCCTCGCGCACGAACAGCGCAACGAAGTTGAGCAGGTTGCGCGCATACATCTCACTGGCCTGGGTCGCGCCGCGACTGGCCAGGCCCAGCGGACCATCGATGGTCACGCCCTGGTGTTCGATGCAGTGCCCCGGCTGGGTCAGTGCACAGTTGCCGCCGCTCTCGGCCGCCAGATCGACAATGACGCTGCCGGTGGCCATGCCCTCCACCATCGCGGCGGTCACGATGGTCGGCGCCGGCCGACCGGGTACGGCAGCCGTGCAGATCACCACGTCCACGCCGCGCAGGTGGTCGGCCAGCCGACGCTGCTGCTCGGCGCGCTCCTCGTCGGTCAACGCACGCGCGTAGCCGCCTTCACCGGCCGCGCTCACGCCAAGATCGAGGAAGCGCGCACCCAGTGACTGGATCTGCTCGCGGGTTTCCGGGCGCACATCGAAACCTTCCACGTGTGCACCGAGGCGCCGCGCGGTGGCGATGGCCTGCAGGCCCGCCACGCCGGCACCGATCACCAGCACCTTGGCCGGTCGCACGGTGCCAGCGGCGGTGGTCAGCATCGGGAAGAAGCGCGGCGCGCGTTCGGCGGCAATCAGCGCTGCCTTGTAGCCGGCCATGCCGGCCTGCGAACTGAGTACATCCATCGCCTGCGCGCGGGTGGTGCGCGGTAGCTGCTGCAGCGGGAACAGCTGCAGGCGATCATCGGCCGCCAGCGCGGCCAGCGCCGGATCGTTGGCCGGTGCCAGCAGGCCAACCACGCTGGCACCGGGCCTGAGCTGCTCCAGCACCGTCGCAGGAGGTGCCTGCACGCACAGCAGGATATCGATCTCGGCCCAGCGGCCCGCGTCGAAGACACGTGCGCCGGCGTCGTCATAGGCGGCATCGGTGAAGCCGGCGGCCAGCCCGGCACCGGCCTCGTACCAGACCGTAATGCCGAGGGCACCGAGCTTGCGCGCGGTTTCCGGTGTCAACGCCACGCGCCGTTCACCCGGCGCGGTCTCCTTGATCCCCAGCAACGCCACGGCCATGCAGGTCCCCGCTGATCGGTGAGTTTTCCCGATCCTAGCAGGCAGCCAGCACTCAGTGCAGGGTGGTGCTGCCCGGGTCGAGGCGGTCGATCACGCCCTGCATGGCGCTGTCGAAGGCGCCATCGTCAACGTGGGCACGCAGGCGGCCGAGCCGCACCATCACCGCCAGCTCTTCTGGCGAGGCCACGCAGAAGCGCACGCCGCGACGGTTGACGAACAGCAGGCGCGAGGAAATCGGGCTGACCCAGGACAGCTTGCCCGCCTGGACCTTACCGTCCTTGTCGACGAAGTCCAACCAGTTGCCGATTTCCATGCGTCGGAAGCGGTCGGCATCGGCGTTGTCGAAATCGTCGGCATCGATCTGCCCGCTGAGTTCCACCGCTGGCGATTCGGCCACCGGCGGTGCCGGCAGCGCGACCTGCGGCAGCTCGGGCAGCGCGCGCTGCAGTTCCGGCCGCGACTCGGCGATGCCCTGCAACGTGTCGTGCAGGGCGTCGATCGCACCGGTAGCCGCATCGCCGTGCACACCGACGCTGGCAAACACCTTGGCCAGCACCGGCTGCCAGGCCTGCAGCCATGGCTTGCCGACAATCTGCCGGCGTGCCTCGGCCACTTCCTCCAGCAGGCCGTCGCCGAGGCTCAGTGCCTCGGCCACCGACGCGCCTTCTTCGCCCTCGCGCAGCAGCGCCAGGGTCAGGTGGTGCTGCCAGGGCTGGCGCAGGAACTCGGCAATGGCCGGCGGAAGGGTGGCATCACCGATGCGACGATCCAGTTCCGCACTGGCCCGGCTGCGGGCCATCTCCAGCTTTTCCTGCCCACGCTGCGTCTCCGCGGCACGGCGCTCGGCGATTTCCACGCGGCGGCGATGCTGCACCAGGAACTCGCGGAATTCTTCTTCCAGGGTCAGGAAGATCGCCAGGTTCTCGTTGAACTCGGCCACCAGGCGCTCGATGATCTCCTCGACCTTGGCCATCAGCATGCGCTCGGCCTGGCTCTCGCCGGTGTTGCCCTCGCAGGCCTCGGCCAGCGAATTGAGCAGCTTGCGCGCCGGATGGGTCTTCTGCACGAACATGCGGCGGTCGAGCATGGCGACCTTGACGAAAGGCACGACCAGGCGGCCGATCAGTTCGCGCGAGCGGCCTTCCAGTTCACGTTCGTCCAGCATCACATCGAACAGCATGCCGACCAGGTCGATGGCATCCTCATCCTGCGGGTCCAGCCGGGTCTGGCCCGGATCGACGCCGAGCTGGGTGGCGCTGGACAGCACTTCGCTCTTCAGCCGCTGCGCCAGCGATTCGCCGTCCTCGCCGATGGCTGCACGCAGCGTCGCGCTCGGCGTGGCCTGCAGCAGCGACAGCACCGACATCATTTCGCGCTGGCTGAGCGGGCGCTGCTGGCCGACCGCCACCTGTGCCGCAGACGTGGCGTCCTCACGCACATGGCGGGTCTGCTGCAGCAGTTCGTGCAACGCTTCCAGCAGCATGCCTTGCTGGCCGGCGTAGGCCTCGCCGGCGGCGCCATCATCGCCGCCCAGGTGCTGCTGCATATGCCCGCGGCGCTCGGACCAGCGGGCGGCAAAGCGCTGCGCCCAAGCCGGTGCGGCCTGCTCGTCATCGCTGAACCCCGGATCGACGCCCGCGCCGTGGCGATGCTCGACCAGGTCATCCAGCATCCCGGTCATGCGCGGATCCGGTGCCGGCGGTTGTGGGCGCTGCGGAGCCCCCATCTGCGACATCACGCCGGCTGCGGCCAGCTGCTCGTCCAGCTTCTCGTAGATGCGGCCGACCGGTGCACGCAGGTCGCGCTCGCACAGCTTGATCAGCACCAGATGCACTTCCGGGGCCAGTTCGCAGCCGGCAAAGGCCTCGTGGATGGCCACGCCCAGATGTTCGGGGCTGATGGGATTGTGGTCGGCGTCCAGTTCCACGCCGCCGATCAACCGGCCCAGGCGGCGGTCCAGCCGCGCCAGCACCGGCTTGAAGTCACGCAGCAATACAGTGGCGAAATTGCGCACCGCCAACCGCGATTCCAGTACGTGTTCGGCCAGCAGGCTCAGGCCATCCTCGGCCGGCCCGGACAGGGTCGCCTCGGCCGACAGCGGCTCACCGGCCGCCAATGCGGCCCACGCCTGCTGCAGGTGGCCGGCGAAGGCGGCAGCGATCTCCTCACGGCGGCGGCGCAGTTCGCGCATCGCGTCCAGGAACAGCAACTGCGACGAGCCGGCATTGCCGGCGCGGTCGAACAGGGCATCGTCGAAACGCGCCAGCGCGGCCCCGAAGGCCTGGCACAGCGCGGGCAGGACCATGTCCCGGGCAAGCTGGAGCTGGGCCGGGTCACGGCCCGGCGATCCCATCGGTGTGGGCACGCTCATCATTCGGGAAGGCTCCCCACCTTCTCTGGTACGACAGACAGCATGGACATCGCGACGACCGGCACACCCCATGTACCGGAACGTCGATGGTAGGCCGGCCAGCCCGTCACGGACAGTGAAACAGTCCTCACTTCAAACCTCATGACCGGCGGCCCGGCAAGAGGGGTATCGTAAGCCGTGCAAGGCCCACGAGGCGAGGGGAAGCGGCTGTCCGTTTCCCGCCAGTGGCATGATGTTCATCACAGTTTGGTATTCAGGGGCCGGACGCGACACAGACGGCGTCATTGACCACCCCGACTATAATCAAACACCCGTGATGACCGGTTCAGACTCCATGCCCGACCCCGCTGCCCTGCTCGCCCTGGATGCCCGCCGCTCAGTGCCTTCGCGGCAACTGGGCGAGCCCGGCCCGGACCCGGCCACCCTGCAGCGGATGCTGGCGTCGGCCGTGCGCGTGCCCGACCACGGCAAGCGCGTGCCGTTCCGCTTCCTGAAGATCGCCGGCGATGCACGTCACACTCTGGGCGACTTCCTGGCCAAGCGCAGCCGCCAGCGCGACCCGCAGGCCGGCGAGGCCGTGTTCGAGAAGGACCGCCAGCGTTTCAGCCACGCCCCGCTGGTGATCGTGGTGGTCGCCAGCCCGCGCCCGGACCCGAAGGTGCCGGAACAGGAACAGCTGATGACCGCCGGCTGCGTCTGCTTTGCCCTGCTGCAGGCCGCGCAGGCGCTTGGCTTCGGCGCACAGTGGCTGACGGCCTGGATGGCCTTCGATCCGGTCGTGCAGGCCCACCTGGGCCTGGTCGAGGGTGAACGCATCGCCGGCTTCATCCACATCGGCACCGCCAAGGCCGACGTGCCCGAGCGCGAGCGCCCCGACCCAGCGACCCTGCTGCAGGACTGGACGCCGCCGGCATGACCCTGCCGGCACCGCCGCCGTCGCTGTACCTGGTCGATGCCAGCATCTACGTGTTCCGCGCCTGGCACTCGCTGCCGGACCAGTTCCAGGACGCGCAGGGCTGGCCGACCAATGCCGTGCACGGCTTCGCCCGCTTCCTGCTGGACCTGCTGGAGCGCGAGCGCCCGCGGCACATCGCCATTGCCTTCGACGAAGCGCTCGACAGCGGCTTCCGCCACCGCCTGTATCCGGCCTACAAGGCCAACCGTGATCCGGCACCGGAAGCGCTCAAGCGCCAGTTCGTGCACTGCAAGGCGCTGTGCGCGGCGTTGGGCCTTGCCGTCCTCGCCCACCACGACTACGAAGCCGACGACCTGATCGGCAGCGCACTGCACGTGCACCGCGGCAGCCATCGCGGGGTGATCATCTCCGCCGACAAGGACCTGTCGCAGCTGCTGCTGGATCACGACGAACAGTGGGACTACGCCCGCAACCAGCGCTGGGACGTGGCCGGCGTGAAGGCACGGCACGGCGTGCACGCGCACCAGATTGCCGATTACCTGGCGCTGTGCGGCGATGCGGTGGACAACATTCCCGGTGTCAGTGGTGTCGGCAGCAAGTCCGCCGCCGTGCTGCTGGCCCATTTCGGCAGCTTGGATGCGCTGTACGAACGCCTGGACGAAGTGCCGTTCCTGCGCCTGCGCGGTGCCGCCCAGATGGCGGTGCGCCTGCGCGATCAGCGCGAGCACGCCCTGCTCTGGCGCCAGCTGACCACCATCGCGCTGGACGCGCCGCTGGAAGGCAGCCAACCCGGCCTGCTGCGCCAGACCGCCGACCCCGAGCTGCTCGGCGGCCTGTGCCAGACCCTGCGCTTCGGCCCGATGACCCGCCGCCGGCTGTTCGATGCCGCCGGCGTACCCGATATTCTTCCCACCCACAGCGAGCCCGCATGAGCCAGCGCAACACCGAAGCCCCGCGTGTCGTCTATGAAGGCAAGTACCAGCGCATGCTGGTACGCGGCACCTGGGAATACAGCGAACGTACCCATGCCGGTGGCCTGGCCGCGATCATCATCGCGGTGACCCCGGAGGACAAGGTGCTGTTCGTCGAACAGTTCCGCGTGCCGCTGCAGGCCCCCACCATCGAGATGCCGGCCGGCCTGGTCGGCGACATCCACGCCGGCGAATCGATCGAAGTCTCGGCCGTGCGCGAGCTGGAAGAAGAAACCGGCTGGACCGCCGATCACGCCGAAGTGCTGATGGTCGGCCCGACGTCCTCCGGCGCCAGCAGCGAGAAGATCGCCTTCGTACGCGCCACCGGCCTGCGCCGGATCGGCGACGGTGGCGGCGATGACAGCGAAGACATCACCGTGCACGAGATTCCGCGCGCGCAGGCGGCGGCCTGGCTGGTGCAGAAGATGGGCGAAGGCTATGAGCTGGATGCCAAGCTTTGGGCGGGCCTGTGGATGATCGAGCACCACCTGGACGGGCGCCCGCGTGGCTGACGCCGATCTGCACGTA
This sequence comes from Stenotrophomonas sp. YJH_SMC_138, assembly GCF_059369855.1. Classification (NCBI taxonomy): domain Bacteria; kingdom Pseudomonadati; phylum Pseudomonadota; class Gammaproteobacteria; order Lysobacterales; family Lysobacteraceae; genus Stenotrophomonas; species Stenotrophomonas sp. YJH_SMC_138. The sequence continues at coordinate 433,669 of NZ_JCAFTB010000003.1, read as the reverse complement.
CTGCCGGCGCTGCTGGGCGCCGACGACCCGGCGATCTATACCCTCCACCGGCCGCAGGGCGCCTCGCCTTACCTGCTGCTGGCCGATCACGCCGGCCAGCAGGTGCCACGCGCGCTGACCGGGCTCGGCCTGGCCCAGGCCGAGCTGGACCGCCATATCGGCTGGGACATCGGCATCGCCGGCACCACCCGCGCACTGGCCGAACGGCTGGATGCATGGGCGATCGAACAGACCTATTCGCGGCTGCTGATCGACTGCAACCGCCCACTGGCCTCGCCGACGCTGATTCCGGAAGTGAGCGACCACACCGTGGTCCCGGGCAATGCCAGGCTGTCGGCTGCACAGCGGCAGCAGCGCATCGATGCGATCCACGCGCCCTACCATGCGCGCATCGACGCGGAACTGGATGCACGCCGCGATGCCGGCCGCCCCACCCTGCTGGTGATGATGCACAGCTTCACGCCAGTGATGAACGGCACGCAGCGGCCGTGGCACGCCGGCGTGCTGTACCACCAGGACACGCGCTTTGCGCATGCACTGCTGCAGGCACTGCGCGATGAAGGCGACCTGGTGGTGGGTGACAACGAACCGTATTCGGTCAGCAGCACCAGCGACTACGCGGTACCGGTGCACGGCGAAGGGCGCGGCCTGGTGCACGTGGAACTGGAGATCCGCCAGGACCTGATCGCCGATGCCGCCGGGCAGCAGGCGTGGGCGGAGCGGCTGGCGCGGATCTTCAGCGCGCTGCAACCGGAGCTGCTGGCGCTGGGTTGAACGCGCGTGGTTCCATCCCGTATCGGTAGTGCCGGCCGCTGGCCGGCAACCTCAATGATCCAACCACCCCGAGGTTGCCGGCCAGCGGCCGGCACCACCGCAGGCGTGGCACATCCACCCACGGCAGCGCCTTCAATCAAGCCTCGTTGACCGGGCAGACGGCAGCAACCGATTCGACCGGCGCCGGGCGCAGGCCCAGCGCGATCACCACGCCGAGCGCGGCGAACAGCGCGGCGCCGTACTGCGCATTGACCATGCCCTGCAGCGCATCAGGACTGGTTGCCTCCTGCGTGCCACGCGCGGCGTTGGCCACCATCACCAGTACCGCCAGTCCCAACGCGCCGCCGATCTGCTGTGCGGTGGCGGCCATGCCGGACGCTACACCCTGCTGCGGCCCCGGCACGCCCTGCCCGGCCACGATCCACATCGCCGTCCAGCTCGTGCCCTGGCCCACGCTGAGCACCACGATGCCCGGCAGCAGCGGCCAGTAACCGGCGCCATGCGGCATCGCCAGCGCCACCGCAGTGATGCCGATGGCACCGGCCGCGAAGCCCCAGGCCAGCACCTGCCGTGGCGAACGGCGCCGCAGCATGCGTTCGGCAATGCGGATGCCGAAGGTGCACACCACGGTCGGCAGCAGGAAGGCCATGCCGGCCTGCAGCGGGCTCCAGCCGTAACCATCCTGGAAGTAGAGCGCCAGGAAGTAGTACTGCACGCCATAGCTGCTCATGAAGGCGAAGGTCAGGCCGAGTGCCGCGCGCAGGCCGGGCAGGCGCAGCAGCGCAAACTGCATCAGCGGGTCACGGCTGCGCTTTTCGATCTGCACGAACACCGTCAACAGTACGGCTGAAAGCAGCAGGCAGATGAGCGTGGCGCGGGCCGTCCAGCCCCACTCCGGCCCTTGCACCAGGGTGGTGACCAGCAGGCTGCCGCCGGCGGTGACGGTGAGGCAACCGGCCAGATCGAAGGAACGGCCCTGCACACGCGGGCCATCGGCCGGCAACCACGCGCCGGCCGCGACTGCACAGGCGGTGGCCAGCGGAACGATCACCGCCAGCACCGCCGGCCAGCCGAACGCCTGGGTCAGCACGCCACCGAGCAGCGTGCCCAGCGCCAGGCCGACCGCACTGGCCATGCTCCAGATCGCCAGTGCGCGGTTGCGCACCGGGCCTTCCGCATACAACGTGTTGATCAGCGCCAGCGTGGCCGGGAACAGCAACGCGGCACCGATGCCCTGCGCCGCGCGCGCGATGATCAACAGGGTGGCATTCGGCGCCAGCGCGCCGAACAGCGACGCCAGCGCGAACAGCAGCATGCCCAGCCGGTAGAAGCGGCGGCGGCCGATCAGGTCGGCGGCGCGCCCGCCCAGCAGCAGGCTGCCGCCGAACGCCACGGTGTAGGCACTGACTACCCATTGCAGCTGCTGCGCGTTGATCTGCAGCGCGCGACCCATGTCGTGCAGGGCGACGAAGATGATGGTGGCATCCAGGGCGATGATCAGCTGGGCAGTGGCCAGCAGGGTCAGCGCCCAGCGCGGGTACTTGAGGGGAGGCATCGGCGGTCTGGTGCGGTGGGGGAGCGCAGTCTCATTGATGCGACCGAATCAATAAACCCCCTGCCAGCCATATCTGTCATGATTTTCATCATGAATGGAACTTCGATGGACCTCAATGCAGTGCGCATGCTGGTGCAGGTGGCCGAAGCCCGCAGTTTCACCGTCGCCGCCGGGCAGCTGGGCCTGAGCCAGTCCGGCCTGTCGCGCGCGATCGGCCGGCTGGAGGCCACGCTGGGGGTGAAGCTGCTGCAGCGGAACACCCGCAACGTGGCGCTGACCCCGGATGGCCGCCAGTTCGTCGATCAGGTGGCACCGCTGCTGTGTGGCCTGGAGGATGCCGAACGCCAGTTGGCCGACCGTCCCTGCACGCCCGCGGGCACCCTGAAGATCAGCGCGCCCTCGATGTTCGGGCGCAAGGTGCTGGTACCGCTGCTGGCGCCGTTGCTGCAACAGCACCCGCAACTGCAGGTGGAGGCCGTGCTCAGTGACCGTCTGGTCGATCTGGTCGAGGAAGGTTTCGATGCCGCCCTGCGCACCGGCGTCATCGCCGACCAGCGCATCGTCGCGCGCCCGCTGCGTCCGCTGCGCTGGGTGACGGTGGCCAGCCCCGCGTATCTGGCCCGCTGTGGCGCACCGGACGATGTGGCCGCGCTGCGGGATCACGCGTGCCTGGCGGTGCGCAACCTGCGCAGTGGCCGGCTGGTGGACTGGCAGTTCCTGCAGGAGGGCCAACTGCGCGACTTCACCCCACCGACGCGGATGGTGTTCGACAGCGGCGATCCGCTGGTAGAAGCGGCCATCGCCGGCATCGGCATCGTGCAGGTGATGGATTTCGCGGTGGCCGACGCGCTGGCTGACGGCCGCCTGCAACGCGTGCTGCAGCCGCTCGAAGGCCGCAGCCGCGCGCTGTCGCTGATCTACCCACCGTCGCGCCAGCACTCGCCAAAGCTGCAGGTGCTGGCCGACGCGTTGCTGGCCGGGGATTGGTAAATCCACGCCATGCGTGGATGAAGGTTTCGGCGGGGTCAGAACCCTTGGGTATCCGGTAGCGCCGGCCGCTGGCCGGCGAGCCACATCGGCCGGCGGCGAAACGGACCGGCAAGGCATTGCCGGCCAGCGGCCGGCACTACCGATCAGGCGAAGCTATCGGTGGCGCGCACCAGCGCGTCCACGTTCTCGGCTTCGAGCGCCGAATGGCCCGAGGCCTTGGGTATCCGGTAGTGCCGGCCGCTGGCCGGCGAGCCACATCGGGCGGCGGCGAAACGGACCGGTGAGGCATTGCCGGCCAGCGGCCGGCACTACCGATCAGGCGAAGCTATCGGTGGCGCGCACCAGCGCGTCCACGTTCTCGGCTTCGAACGCCGAATGGCCCGAGGCCTTGGGTATCCGGTAGTGCCGGCCGCTGGCCGGCGAGCCACATCGGGCGGCGGCGAAACGACCCGGCAAGGCGTTGCCGGCCAGCGGCCGGCACTACCGATCAGGCGAAGCCATCGGTGGCGCGCACCAGCGCGTCCACGTTCTCGGCCTCGAACGCCGAATGGCCCGAGGCCTTGGCTATCCGATAGTGCCGGCCGCTGGCCGGCGAGCCACATCGGGCGGCGGCGAAACGACCCGGCAAGGCATTGCCGGCCAGCGGCCGGCACTACCGATCAGGCGAAGCCATCGGTGGCGCGCACCAGCGCGTCCACGTTCTCGGCTTCGAACGCCGAATGGCCCGAGGCCGGGGTGATTTCCAGCTTCGCCTTCGGCCACACCTTGGTCAGGTCCCAGGCGTTGGCCAGCGGGCAGACCACGTCGTAGCGGCCATGCACGATCACGCCCGGGATGTCGGCGATGCGGTGCGCGTCGCGCAGCAGCTGGTCTTCCACCTCGAAGAAGCCACCGTTGACGAAGTAGTGGTTCTCGATGCGGGCGAAGGCCAGGGCGAAGTGCGGGTCTTCGTGGCTGTTGATGAAGTCGTCATCGACGTGCAGGAAACTGGTCGCGCCTTCCCACACCGCCCAGGCCTTGGCCGCTTCCAGGCGGGTGGTTTCGTCGTCGCTGGTCAGGCGGCGGTGGAAGGCCGAGATCAGGTCATGCCGCTCCACCGACGGGATCGGCTTCAGGTAATGCTCCCACGCATCCGGGAACAGGCGGTTGGCGCCTTCCTGGTAGAACCATTCCAGCTCCCAGCGGCGCAGCATGAAGATGCCGCGCAGGACCAGTTCGGTCACGCGCTGCGGATGGGTCTCGGCATAGGCCAGGGCCAGGGTCGAGCCCCAGCTGCCACCGAACACCTGCCAGCGATCGACCTTCAGGTGCTCGCGCAGCTTCTCGATATCGGCGACCAGGTCCCAGGTGGTGTTGTCCACCAGGTCCGCGTGCGGGGTGGATCGACCCGCACCACGCTGGTCGAACAGGATGATGCGGTACTTGGACGGGTCATGGAACTGGCGCATCTTGTCGCTGCAACCACCGCCCGGGCCACCGTGCAGCATCACCACCGGCTTGCCGTCCGGGTTGCCGCACTGTTCGAAATACAGCGTGTGGCGGTCGTCGACCTTCAGGGTGCCGACGTCGTAGGGGGTGATGGCGGGGTACAGCGTACGCATGCTTGCAGCTCCAGGGTGATGCCCTGCCGGGGCAGGAGAACCCCCATTCTAGGCCGGTCGCCGGCCCAGGGTGATCCGGTCGCGCTGCTCCAGGTCCTGCACGGTCTGCACCTCGGCAAAACCGGCGGCGTCGAACAGCGCGCGGATCGCCGCGCCCTGGTCCCATCCGTGCTCGATCAGCAACCAGCCACCGGGCAGCAGATGCGCCTGGCCGCCGTCGATGATGCGGCGGATGTCATCCAGGCCGTCCACACCGGACGCCAGCGCGGAGGCCGGTTCGAAGCGCAGGTCGCCCTGTTGCAGGTGCGGGTCGTCGCTGGCGATGTACGGCGGATTGCTCGCAATCAGGTCGAAGCGCATGCCCTGCAACGGCGCGTACCAATCGTGCCCGCCCTCGGCGAAGCGGACGTTGCGCAGTTCATGGCGCGCAGCATTGCGCACGGCCACGGCCAGCGCACCCGGGCTGGCATCGGTGGCCAGCACCTGTGCCTGTGGCCGCTCGCTGGCCAGCGCCAAGGCGATCGCGCCGCTGCCGGTGCCCAGGTCAGCCAGCCGCAGCGCACGGTCCTGCGGCAGGCGTTCCAGCGCCAGCTCGACCAGCAGTTCGGTCTCCGGGCGCGGGATCAGCGTGGCCGGATCGACCTCCAGATCCAACGTCCAGAATCCGCGGCGGCCGGTCAGGTAGGCCACCGGCTCGCCGGCCACGCGGCGGGCCAACAACGCCTCGAAGGCGGCCTGATCGGCGGACGGCAGCGGATCGGTGGCGTGCGCGAACAGCCAGCTGCGCGGGCGGTCCAGCACGTGCAGCAGCAGCAGCTCCGCCTCGTGGCGGGCTTCGACGCCGCCCAAGCGGGCACTGGCCTCGGCCACGATCTGGCGCAGGGTGGGTTCGGTTTGGAAAGGCATTCCGCAATTGTAGAGCCGAGCCCACGCTCGGCTGCTTCTGGAACAGCCGAGCATGGGCTCGGCTCTACAAAATCGGAATCCGTTCAGGTTCCGCCGGACGGGATAAGGAGGGGCTATCGGCCCCAGGCAGCGGTCCGGCGGGATTTTCCTTGTCACACAGTCAGTTGCAGGATGAAAGCGGCCGGGTTCAGTGCCTGCTCAGTGCATTTTGATAGACTCCATCTATCAAATAGATGCAATCAATGCATTGTTCTTATCGCCAGCGAATGGGTAACCTAGCTCCTGTCGATTCACCCACTCCCCTTCACCAAGAGGAAAAATGATGTCCCTCATCAACACCCAGATCCAGCCGTTCGAAGCCAACGCTTACCACAACGGCGAGTTCATCAAGGTTTCCGACGCCAGCCTGAAGGGCCAGTGGTCCGTCCTGATCTTCATGCCGGCCGCCTTCACCTTCAACTGCCCGACCGAGATCGAGGACGCAGCTGACCACTACGCCGAGTTCAAGAAGGCCGGCGCCGAGGTCTACATCGTCACCACCGATACCCACTTCTCGCACAAGGTGTGGCACGAGACCTCGCCGGCCGTCGGCAAGGCCCAGTTCCCGCTGGTCGGCGACCCGACCCACCAGCTGACCAACGCTTTCGGCGTGCACATTCCGGAAGAAGGCCTGGCCCTGCGCGGCACCTTCATCATCAATCCGGAAGGCGTGATCAAGACCCTGGAGATCCACTCCAACGAGATCGCCCGTGACGTGTCCGAGACCCTGCGCAAGCTGAAGGCTGCCCAGTTCACCGCCGCCAACCCGAACCAGGTGTGCCCGGCCAAGTGGAAGGAAGGCGAGAAGACCCTGACCCCGTCGCTGGACCTGGTCGGCAAGATCTAAGGCAGTACCGGCCTGCCGTGGCCCCACGCCGCGGCGCGCCCTTCATCCCCGTGCCGGTCCCCCCGCCGGCGTGGGGGTGAACCCAAGACAGCCAACGCTCGCCCGCCTTGGCCAGCCAGCCCCTTCCACGGTCGCTGTCTTGGGTTCACCCCTACCCCCAGCTGGTCCGCTACCTTGTACAGCGGTGCCACGCCCTCTGTTTGCCTGAAGCCAGGAGAAGACCGATGTTGGACGCCAACCTGCAGTCGCAGCTGAAGACCTATCTGGAGCGCGTGACCCGCCCGATCCAGATCACCGCGCACGCCGACGACGGCGCCAAGTCGCAGGAAATGCTGGAACTGCTGCAGACCCTGGACAGCCTGTCGGACAAGATCTCGCTGCAGGTGCTGCGCGATGGGCAGGGCCGCGTGCCGTCCTTCGACCTGGGCACCCCGGGCCAGGACATCCACCTGACCTTCGCCGGCCTGCCGATGGGCCACGAGTTCACCTCGCTGGTGCTGGCGCTGCTGCAGGTCGGCGGGCACCCGTCCAAGGCCACCGCCGAGCTGATCGAGCAGGTGCAGAACCTGGAAGGCGACTACCGGTTCGAGACCTACTTCTCGCTGTCCTGCCAGAACTGCCCGGACGTGGTGCAGGCGCTGAACCTGGCCGCGGTGCTCAACCCGCGCATCCAGCACGTGGCCATCGATGGCGCCCTGTTCCAGGACGAAGTCGAGAAGCGCGAGATCATGTCGGTGCCGACCGTGTACCTCAACGGTGAAATCTTCGACCAGGGCCGCATGACCCTCGAGCAGATCGTGGCCAAGCTGGACACCAACGCCGGCAAGCGCGATGCCGAGAAGATCGCCGCCAAGGACGCCTTCGACGTGCTGGTGGTGGGCGGTGGCCCGGCCGGCGCTGCAGCGGCGATCTACGCCGCACGCAAGGGCATCCGTACCGGCATCGCCGCCGAGCGTTTCGGTGGCCAGGTGCTGGACACCATGGCGATCGAGAACTTCATTTCGGTGAAGGAGACCGAGGGCCCCAAGCTGGCCACGGCGCTGGAGCAGCACGTGCGCGAGTACGAGGTGGACATCATGAACCTGCAGCGCGCCAGTGCGCTGGTGCCGGCCGGCGAAGACGGCCTGGTGCAGGTGCAGCTGGAAAACGGCGCGGTACTGAAGTCGCGTTCGGTGATCCTGTCCACCGGCGCGCGCTGGCGGCAGATGAACGTGCCGGGCGAAGACCAGTACCGCAACAAGGGCGTGGCGTACTGCCCGCACTGCGATGGCCCGCTGTTCAAGGGCAAGCGCGTGGCGGTGATCGGCGGCGGCAACTCCGGCGTGGAAGCGGCCATCGACCTGGCCGGCATCGTGTCGCATGTAACCCTGCTGGAGTTCGATTCCAGCCTGCGCGCCGATGAAGTGCTGCAGAAGAAGCTGCGCAGCCTGGGCAACGTGACCGTGCTGACCAGCGCGCAGACCACTGAAGTGCTGGGCGACGGCAGCCGCGTCACCGGCCTGGTCTACAAGGACCGCGTCGGCGGCGATGCCCACCGCGTCGAGCTGGAAGGCATCTTCGTGCAGATCGGCCTGCTGCCCAACACCGAGTGGCTGAAGGATGTGGTGGCGCTGTCGCCGCGCGGCGAGATCGTCATCGACGACCGCGGCCAGACCAACCTGCCGGGCGTGTTCGCCGCTGGCGATTGCACGACGGTGCCCTACAAGCAGATCATCATTGCCATGGGCGCCGGCTCGACCGCCGCACTGAGTGCGTTCGACCACCTGATCCGCTCGTCGGTGAGCAACAGCAGCGGTGCCGTTGCTGAAGCAGCCTGATCCACCGTTCCCAGATCACCGGGAACATTGTCTGCCTGTCGGGTAACCACGCCGTCAGCCGGTCCGTTACCCCTGGGGTGTAAGGATGAACCTACGTGATCTGAAGTACCTGGTAGCCCTGGCCGACCACAAGCATTTCGGCCGGGCTGCCGCCTCCTGCTTCGTCAGCCAGCCCACGCTGTCGACGCAGATCCGCAAGCTGGAAGAAGAGCTGGGCCTGCCGCTGGTGGAACGCGCACCGCGCAAGGTGATGCTGACCCCGGCCGGCCAGGAAGCGGCGGCACGGGCGCGGGTGATCGTGTCCGAAGTGGAACAGCTGAAGGAGGCGGCGCGACGCAGCCGCGATCCGGAAGCCGGCACGGTGCGCCTGGGCATCTTCCCGACCCTCGGCCCGTACCTGCTGCCGCATGTGATCCCGCGCATCCGCGAGCGCTTCCCGGAGCTGGAACTGCTGCTGGTCGAGGAAAAGAGCGACGTGCTGCTGGACCGCCTGCGCGAAGGCAAGCTCGACGCCGCACTGCTGGCCCTGCCGGTGATCGACGACCAGCTGCATGCCGAATTCCTGTTCGAGGAACCGTTCCTGCTGGCCGTGTCCGGGCGCCACCCGCTGGCCCGTCGCGAACACCTGGACGTGCAGGAACTGGCCACGCAGAAGCTGCTGCTGCTGGAAGACGGGCATTGCCTGCGCGACCAGGCGCTGGAAGTCTGCCGACTGTTCGGCGCCAACGAGAAGTCCGAATTCCGCGCCACCAGCCTGGAAACCCTGCGGCAGATGGTCGCCGCCGACGTCGGCATCACCCTGCTGCCGAGCCTGTCGGTGCAGCCGCCGGTGCCGCGCTCGAACAACATCCGCCTGCTCGATTTCACCGGCGAAGGCCGTCCCAGCCGCCGCATCGCCATGATCTGGCGCCGCAGCTCGGCCATGAACGACTTCCTGATGGAGCTGGCCGACCAGTTCAAGCGCCTGCCGCAGGCACTGTTCACGCTGGAGGCGCTCGATGCCGGCAGCGATGCACCGGCCCTGCCCGGCCCCGCGCTGAACGGCTGAGCCCCCGCAGCACCGGCCCGGAATCGGCAGGAGTCGATTCCGGCCGCATTTGTCCCCACAATACAGACAGGCGGCGCCAGCAGGTGCCGCCTTTTGCATGGCTTTCAACCAAGGAGCTTCACCATGAACACCGCCAGCGGCCTGCCGCCGTCGATCACCGTTTCTACCTTCGACATGGACCGCCTGGACGCCATGCTCGAATCCCCTGCGCTGAGCCAGACGCCTGCCGCGCTCGCGCTTGCTGAAGAACTCAACCGGGCCACCGTGCTGGCACCGGACCAGATTCCCGAAGGCATCGTCATGATGCATTCGCGCGTGGAGTGCGAAGATGAAGTGTCGGGCGAAAAGCACGTCCTGACCCTGGTCTTCCCCCGCGAAGCCAATGTCGATGAAGGCAAGGTCTCCGTGCTGGCCCCGGTCGGCAGTGCCCTGCTCGGCCTGGCCATCGGCCAGAGCATCGACTGGAACGCGCCCGGCGGCCGCAAGCTGCGCCTGCGCGTGACCGCGGTCCACAACGACCGCCCCTGATTACCGCTGCGCACCGCGCGCGATTCGATCCCCTTGCACCAGGAGCCGTAATGAGTACCCCGTCCAAACTGTCCCAGCTGCGCGAACTGTCCGTGGTCGTTGCCGATACCGGTGACTACGAGGCGATCAAGCGCCTGCAGCCGGTGGACTGCACCACCAACCCGACCCTGGTGAAGAAGGCGCTGGACCTGCCGGTCTACGCCGAACTGATCGAACGCGAACTGGCCTGGGGCCGCCAGCAGGCCGGCGACCGCGAAGCCGTGGTGCACGCCGTGGCCGACCGCCTGACCATCGGCGTCGGCGCGCTGCTGAGCACGCTGGTGCCGGGCCGCGTGTCCACCGAAGTGGACGCCGACCAGGCCCACGACACCGCCGCCACCGTGGCCAAGGCCCGCCAGTTCATCCAGATGTACGCCGATGCCGGCGTGCCGCGCGAGAAGATCCTGATCAAGATCGCCGCGACCTGGGAAGGCGTGGAAGCCGCGCGCATCCTGCAGGCCGAAGGCATCGACTGCAACCTGACCCTGATCTTCAACCCGACCCAGGCGCTGGCCTGCAGCGAGGCCGGCGCGTTCCTGATCTCCCCGTTCGTCGGCCGCATCCTGGACTGGTACGTGGCCAACGGCCAGACCCCGGCCAGCATCGACGAAGACCCGGGCGTGAAGTTCGTGCGCGGCGTCTATGCCGAATTCAAGCGCCGCGGTTCGAAGACGGTGGTGATGGGCGCCTCGTTCCGTTCGACCGCACAGATCGAAGCGCTGGCCGGCTGCGACCGCCTGACCATTTCGCCGGACCTGCTGGAGAAGCTGGACGCCGACCACGGCGCGCTGCCGCGCAAGCTGGTGGCCGGTGCCGCCGATGGCGCGGCGGTGCCCCCGATCGATGCGGCGACGTTCGCAGCAGACCTGGCGGCCGATCCGATGGCCACCGAGAAGCTGGCGACCGGTATCGATGCGTTTGCCAAGGATCTGGAAGCGCTGCGCGAGCGGATCTGCGCGGCACTGTGAGGATTCCGGCCAACGGCTGAGCCCCTCGTGGCAGGTCGGTCGGTCGCGAAGAGCAAAAAGCCGCGCTGGGTCGGGCGGGTTGGGTTCGCGGGAGACGCCGTGAATCCATCCCTGGAGGCTTGGCCGCCGCATCCATGCGGCGGACACTCCCGCGAACCCAACCCGCCCGCCCTCTGACAGTTTCCGGTGGCCACCCGCCACGGAAGAAAGAAAGAAGAGCAACAGCGGGTCGCGCGCTTCGCTTGCTCGGAGCCGAGCATGGCTCGGCTCTACAAGGGCAATGCAGAACCAAATAAAAAGGACGCGGCGAACGCCGCGTCCTTTTTGTTTTCCATCAGTTCGTCAGTAACCCAATGCTCTTTCCCACCGTCACCGGGAAACTGTCGGGGGTGGGGCGGTGTGGGTTGGCAGGACCGTTGGCGCCATGGGCCCGAGGCATGCCTCGGGCGGGTTGGGCAGGACGCCCAACCCCGGTCTTGCCGTGTGCGCAGGACAGCGCACACGAGCAAGGCGCCATCGAGCCCCCAGGGACGGGTTCACGGCGTGTCCTGCCAACCCACACCGCCCCACCCAACAAGCAGCAACCCAGAGCCGCTTTGGCTTTGGCTTTGGCTTTGGCTTTCAGCCGTTGACGTTGCCCGCCGCAGGCGGACCACCGCGCGTCAGCGCGGCGCCTCCACATCCAACCCGATCGGGCAGCTCACGCCGGTGCCGCCGATGCCGCAGTAGCCGTTCGGATTCTTCGCCAGGTACTGCTGGTGATAGTCCTCGGCGTAGTAGTACGCCGGTGCCGGGTACACGATCTCGGTGGTGATCGGGCCGTAGCCGGCCGCATCCAGCTGGGCCTGGTAGGCCTCGCGGCTGGCCAGCGCGGCAGCGTACTGTGCCTCGTCGGTGGCGTGGATCGCCGAACGGTACTGGGTGCCGGTGTCGTTGCCCTGACGCATGCCCTGGGTCGGGTCGTGGCTTTCCCAGAACAGCTGCAGCAGCCGTTCCAGGCTCACCACCGCCGGGTCGAACACCACCTGCACCACTTCGGTGTGCCCGGTCAGGCCCGAGCACACTTCTTCATAGGTCGGGTTCGGGGTGATGCCGCCGGCGTAGCCGACCGAGGTGCTGTACACGCCCGGCTCGGTCCAGAACTTGCGCTCGGCGCCCCAGAAACAGCCCAGCGCGAAGCGGATCTGCTGCAGGCCGGCGAAGCGGTCCTTCAGCGGATGGCTGTTCACGAAGTGCTGGTTGCTGTGCAGCGGCAATGGCTGCTCGCGCCCCGGCAGTGCCTCTTCCGGGCGCGGCAGGCGCTGCTTGAAGGCCCCGATGCCGAGGATGCCCTGGCCAATTCCCAACATGATGCGCTCCTACGCCGGCAGTCCGGCCATATCGTCTGCATCGGAAATGGGGTCGGCGGCGGCCTGGCCCAAGTCCAGCGCCGCGATGATGGCCTCCGCCTGCGGCCGCGCCGCGTCGGGGATGCCGACCCGCAACACACCGAACAACGGCAGCTCGCCCATGCCCCCCAGCAGCTGCTCGCCGAACACGAAGGCGGGGATGCCGGCGTTTTCCAGCGCGTGCTTGACCAGATGGGCGTCGAACAGGTTGTCGGCCTTGTACACGATGTGCATGCGGCGGCTCCTCGGGGCAGGGCTCCAGCATACGCCCGGGGGCTGAATGGTGCCGGGGGCGGGATCGGAGAGTTGCCGGCCAACGGCCGGCACTACCAGAGGGCGGGGCCGGCATCCCCACACCCCACCGGGCAGCCCTGCCCCGTACGCGCTAGACTGTTGGTCTTTCTGCCTTTCTTTTCGCCGACTCATGTCCGAGCACACCCCCGCCAGCCCCGAGACCCCCGCCGACAGCCACGAAAAGCGCGATTTCATCCGCCAGATCGTGCGCGAGGACCTGGCCAGCGGAAAGCACCAGGCGATCAAGACCCGCTTCCCGCCGGAGCCGAACGGCTACCTGCACATCGGCCACGCCAAGTCGATCTGCCTGAACTTCGGCATCGCCGGCGAGTTCAGCGGCGTCTGCAACCTGCGCTTCGACGACACCAACCCGGCCAAGGAAGATCCGGAATACGTGGCCGCGATCCAGGACGACGTGCGCTGGCTGGGCTTCGAGTGGAACGAGCTGCGCCACGCCTCGGACTATTTTCAGGCCTATTACCTGGCCGCCGAGAAGCTGATCGAACAGGGCAAGGCCTACGTCTGCGACCTGTCGGCCGAGGAAGTGCGCGCCTACCGCGGCACCCTGACCGAGCCGGGCCGCCCGTCGCCATGGCGCGACCGCAGCGTCGAGGAAAACCTCGACCTGTTCCGCCGCATGCGCGCCGGTGAATTCCCGGATGGCGCGCGCACCCTGCGCGCGAAGATCGACATGGCCAGCGGCAACATCAACCTGCGCGATCCGGCGCTGTACCGCATCAAGCACGTCGAGCACCAGAACACCGGCAATGCGTGGCCGATCTACCCGATGTACGACTTCGCCCACGCGCTGGGTGATTCGATCGAAGGCATCACCCACTCGTTGTGCACGCTGGAATTCGAAGACCACCGCCCGCTGTACGACTGGTGCGTGGACAACGTCGATTTCGCCCATGACGACGCACTGACCCAGCCGCTGGTCGATGCCGGCCTGCCGCGCGAAGCGGCCAAGCCGCGCCAGATCGAGTTCTCGCGCCTGAACATCAACTACACGGTGATGAGCAAGCGCAAGCTGATGGCGCTGGTCACCGAACAGCTGGTCGACGGCTGGGAAGACCCGCGCATGCCGACCCTGCAGGGCCTGCGTCGCCGTGGTTACACCCCGGCCGCGATGCGCCTGTTCGCCGAGCGCGTAGGCATCAGCAAGCAGAATTCGCTGATCGACTTCAGCGTGCTGGAAGGCGCGCTGCGCGAGGACCTGGACAGTGCCGCACCGCGCCGCATGGCAGTGGTCGATCCGGTCAAGCTGGTGCTGACCAACCTGCCGGAAGGCCACGAAGAGCAGCTGACCTTCAGCAACCACCCGAAGGACGAAAGCTTTGGCAGCCGCGAAGTACCGTTCGCACGCGAAGTGTGGATCGACCGCGAGGACTTCGCCGAAGTGCCGCCGAAGGGCTGGAAGCGCCTGGTCCCGGGGGGCGAAGTGCGCCTGCGCGGCGCCGGCATCATCCGCTGCGACGAAGTGATCAAGGATGCCGACGGCACCATCACCGAGCTGCGTGGCTGGCTGGATCCGGAATCGCGTCCGGGCATGGAAGGCGCCAACCGCAAGGTCAAGGGCACCATCCACTGGGTCAGCGCCGTGCACGGCGTACCGGCCGAGATCCGCCTGTACGACCGCCTGTTCTCGGTGCCGAACCCGGACGACGAATCGGAAGGCAAGACCTACCGCGATTACCTCAACCCGGAATCGCGCCGCACTGTCACCGGCTATGTCGAGCCGGCCGCGGCCAGCGCCGCGCCGGAGCAGTCGTTCCAGTTCGAGCGTACCGGCTACTTCGTGGCCGACCGCCGCGACCATACCGCAGCCACGCCGGTATTCAACCGCAGCGTGACCCTGCGCGATACCTGGTCGGCCTGAGGGCCTGCGCGGGCGCCTGGATGGCGCCCGCAGGACCGCGACGATGATCACCGCCCTTTCCGTCCTGCTCTGGTTCATCTCGCAGCATCCGCTGCTGACGTTCTTTGCAGCAATGGTGCTGGCCGGGCTGGTCTCGTGGTGGCGGCGCTTTCCGGGCTACGCCATCGTGGTGTTCCCGCTGGCGATGCTCAACATGTTCCTCGGCCACTTCCTCAACGCCGCCTTCCTCAACGTGGTGGGCGAGCGTGGTGAAGCGGTGATCGTCAAGACCGAGCGAACCAGCTCCACGCTCAACGAGCAGTACATCTGGCGCTACGAAGGGGTGCTGCGTACCGCCGAGGGCCGCGACGTGGACGTGGTGTTCCACACCAACACCGCTTCGCTGTGGCCGCTGGAAAACGCCATCCGTATCCCGGCGCGCGACCAGCCGTTCGTGGTCAAGTACACGCCGGGCTTCCCACGCAACTTCGTCATCCTCACCAACGAGTCACCGCACGGCATCGCCCAGGCCCGGGCCAGCGCGCGCGCGCGGGTGGAAGTGGCGGCGCGCAAGCTGCACTTCAGCCCGGGCAATGCCGAGTTCCGCGCCGACTATCGCCGCGAACTGGAAAGCTGGCTGCGCGACCACGGCAGCGACCCGCAGCAGCAGCCCGACGCGCAGCGATATCGCGCCGAGCTCGACGCACTCGACCGCTAGCCCCAGGCCCTGCCTGGATGTTCCGCCCCATCCATCCACAGGCCTGACATGACCACGAGCGCCACCGCCCTCCTCCCGCTGCTGCAGCAGGCCCTGCAGGACACCGGCACCGCCAGCCGCATCGACGGCAACGCGCTGCTGCTCGACAGCGGCCTGCGCCTGACCCCGCATGCAATGGCCGCGCAAGCGCGTGACAACGGCGGCTGGCAGACCTCCACCGTCATTGAAAGCCAGCATCCGCAGTTGTTCGCCGATGGCCTGTTCGAGTACCAGCACGCAAATGGTGCCGATGAGCAGGCATCGCTGTTGTCCGGCTTCCAGGCCTGGGCCCGGGTGGACCTGGTGACCCTGCAGACCGCGATCGGCGCCCAAGACGCACAGGGCCTGCCGATGATGGGCCTGACCTATCCGGTCGGCGACGAGGGTGAGGAACATCAGCGCACCGTGGTGCTGGGGCCGTTGGCGCACTACCGTGCACAGGACGTGGATGCCTCCACCTGCAGCGAAGACGATCATGGCTCCTGCCCCTGCTGCCTGTTCACCCGCAGCATGGAGGCCTTCGACGAGCTGCTGAAAGCCCGCCAATTCCTGGCCATCCGCCTGTTCGCCTCGCGCGATGCCGACGGCCTGTGCGAGGCCGATTGCCGGGTCAACGGCCACGACTTCGCCGCCGCCCTGCCCCTGCTGCGCGCCTATGCTGCCAGTTGGCCGCAGGCCGGGCTGGAATTCCGCAAGCAGTACGTGGTGATCCGCACCGGCTCGCCGGGCTGAGCCACGCCCACACCCGGTACAGGCCGGTGCGGCTACACTGCGCGCCGGTTTCCCAAGCAACCGCACTTTTCCCATCCCACACGAGGCACCCCCGCGATGCTGTACGCGCAAGTCCACCTGACCCTTCCCGCCTGGATCCACGACCAGATCGACCTGGATCGTCGATATCCGGGCGATGAGGCCAAGGTCGCGCTGGCGATCGAGCTGTCGCGGCTGAACGTCGAGCACGCCAGTGGCGGCCCGTTCGGTGCGGTGGTGTTCGGCCCGGATGACAAGGTCATCGCCGCCGGCGTGAACCGGGTGATGCCGCACGCGACCTCGCTGGCGCACGCCGAGAACATGGCCTACATGCTGGCCCAGCAGCGCCTGCAGACCCCGCGCCTGAACGCGGTGCTGTCGCCGGTCACCCTGGCCACCAGCTCGCAGCCGTGCTGCCAGTGCTACGGCGCCACCGTGTGGGCCGGCATCGACCGCCTGCTGATCGGTGCCAACTCGGCCGACGTCGAGGAACTGACCCCGTTCGATGAAGGCCCGCTGCCGGCCGACTGGGTGGGTGAACTCAACAAGCGCGGCATCGAAGTGGTGCAAGGCCTGAACCGCGACGCCGCGCGCAGCGTGCTGCGAGCCTATGGGGAAAGCGATGGCGCCCGTTACTGAAACCGGCATCGGCCTGCTGTGCCTGTGCCGGCAGGGCTTCGAGCCCGAGCTGGCCGGCGAGTTGCAGTTCCGCGCCGGTGAAGCCGGTTTCGCCGGCTATGCGCGCACCCAGCGCAATGACGGCTACGTGCTTTTCATGTGCGACGAAGCCGCCGCGCTGGCGCCGCGCCTGCGCTGGCGCGAGCTGATCTTCGCGCGGCAGAAGCTGGTGGTGCTGGCCGAACTGCCGCAGCTGGACCCGGCGGACCGGATCACCCCGATGCTGGAAGTGCTGGCCGATGCGCCCCGCTTCGGCGACCTGTGG
The DNA here is from genome assembly GCF_059369855.1 of Stenotrophomonas sp. YJH_SMC_138. Lineage (NCBI taxonomy): Bacteria > Pseudomonadati > Pseudomonadota > Gammaproteobacteria > Lysobacterales > Lysobacteraceae > Stenotrophomonas > Stenotrophomonas sp. YJH_SMC_138. The sequence continues at coordinate 416,567 of NZ_JCAFTB010000003.1, read as the reverse complement.
GTGGAACACCCCGATTCGGACGCCGGCAAGCCACTGTCCGGTCTGGCCCGTGCCTTCGGCAATGCACTGCGCCCGGCGCTGCGCAAGGCCGGCAAGCTCACTGATAAGCCGAACAACCGCCTGCCGCGCCTGCACGTGGTGTTCGTCGACGGCACCCATGCCTTCGTCTGCGTGGCCGACCCGGCCGACAGCGCGCCGTGGGCACTGGGCATCCCGCGCCTGAAGCTGCTGCCCGAGGCGCCTTCGCGTTCGGCACTGAAGCTGGACGAAGCACTGCTGACCCTGCTGACGCCGGAAGAACGCGAAGCACTGGCCAAGCCCGGCATGCGTGCGGCCGACCTGGGCGCCGCCCCCGGCGGCTGGACCTGGGTGCTGACGCGCCAGCACATGTACGTGCTGAGCATCGACAACGGCCCGTTGCGCCAGCACGTGCTGGACACCGGCCTGGTCGAGCACCTGCGCGCCGATGGCTTCCACTGGCACCCGGAACAGCCGCTGGACTGGATGGTCTGCGACATGGTCGAGCAGCCGCGCCGCGTGGCCGAACGCATGGCCACCTGGTTCCGCGAGGGCTGGTGCCGGCATGCGATCTTCAATCTGAAACTGCCGATGAAGAAGCGCTGGGACGAAACCCGGCTGTGCCTGGACCTGTTCCAGGACCAGGCCGGCAAGCCGCTGGTGGTCCGCGCCAAGCAGCTCTATCACGATCGTGAAGAGATCACCGTGCTGGCTTCGCCACTGCGCTGATCCGTCATCGGCGGCACAGGTTGCCGGGAGTACGCTCCCGGTACCCTCTGGCAAGGAGCCTGTCATGAACCTTCCGCGTGCTGCCCTGCTGTTGACCATCCTGCTGGCCTCGGTACCGGCCATCGCCCAGCACGGCCCGTCCACGCCGGCGCAGAGCCAGCCGCTGGGCCCCACCGGCGGCGCGATCCGCCAGCAACCGCTGGATGCGGGCCGGGTCAGCGGCAGCGTCGAGATTCCGCAGCCGGCCGGCGAGGCGCAGGTGACCGTGCGTTCGCTGGAACCGAGCAGCGTGGTCGGCCAGTACCGCGTCCATTTCGCCGCGCTGGATGTGAACGGCGACGGTTTCATCAGCCGCGAGGAAGCACAGGCCAATCCGGCGCTGGCCGACGAATTCAATTCGCTGGACCGCAGGCACCGCGGCAAGCTGGACCGCACCGACCTGGCCGGCTGGCTGGTGGATTGAAAAAGGGGACGGAGGGGATTAAGTCGTATGTGCACAAACGACTTAATCCCCTCCGTCCCCTTTTTGCTTCAGACGCCGGCGGCGCGCTTCCAGAACGCCTGTACCAGCGGCGGCCATTTGCCGACACAGCCCAGCGCGCGGCCACGGGCCAGGGTCAAGTGCATCTCGTCGTTGGAGAACAGGCGGTTGATCGCATCGAAGCTGTAGGCGGCGATCTGGTTGTCGCTGCGCCGTTCGCGTGCCCAGCGCTGCAGGCGCTGCGGCGACAGCCGCGGCTGGCCACGGCGCTCGGCCGACGGCGCCAGCCACTGCTGCAGGGCGGCGACATCGCGCAGGCCCAGGTTCACGCCCTGCCCGGCCAGCGGATGCACCACATGCGCGGCATCACCCAATGCCAGTACTCGGCCGGCCACGTAGTGACGGGCCAGTTGGCGACGCAGCGGGAAGGCCGCTCGCGGTGACGCCAGTCGCAGCTCACCCAGCCGTGCCGCGAAGGCGCGGGTCAGTTCCCGGTTGAAGGCGTCCTCGTCCAAGGCCAGCACACGTGCCGCCTCGTCCTCGGGCAGGGTCCAGACGATCGAGCTGCGGCGCTCGGCCACCGGCAGCAGCGCCAGCGGCCCGCCCGGCAGGAAACGCTGCCAGGCGGTGGCCTGGTTGGGAAGATCGCTGTCCACGTAGGCCACCACGCCACGCTGGTGGTAGTCATGCTTTTCAACCTCGATCCCGGCCAGTTGGCGCAGGGTCGATTCGGCGCCGTCGGCGGCCACGGCCAACGCCGCTTCCAGGCGACGCCCGTCATCCAGGCGCAGGCGCACGCCCTCCTCGTCCTGCTCCAGCGCGTCAACCCGTGCCGGGCAGTGCAGCTGCACGCCCGCCGCCGGCAGTGCCGACCACAGGCGATCCTGCAGCAGGCCGTTCTCGACGATGTAGCCCAGCTCGCGCCGACCGAAGCGATCGGCGTCGAACAGCAGATCCTCGCCACCGGCCGCGTCCCACACCTGCATGCGCCGGTAGGGCCAGGCACGGGCCTGCGCGATCGCTGGCCACACACCGAGGCGGTTCAGCAGCTGAACGTTGTCGGCAGCGAAGGCGAACACGCGCAGGTCCGGCTGTGCGGCCTGCCACGGTGCCGGTTCACGACCTTCCACCAGCGCAACTGACAGGCCAGCATCGGCCAACGCCAGCGCACAGGCAGCGCCGACCACGCCACCTCCGACGATGGCCACGTCCAGGCGCATGCGCCGGCTCATGCGGCTTCTCCACGGCACAGCCGCGGCACTTCGCCACGGAAGCCCATCGCGCCACCGACCAGCATCGACTGCACCGAGGCGCGTTGCGCGGCCACCAGGCCGAGGCTGCGCAGCGGCCGCATCAGCGGTGCAGGATTGCTGGTCAGCCGTGCCAGGCCACCCGAGAACGCCACCGTCTGCCGTCGGTCTTCCTGGCGGCGCGCAACATAGGCCTGCAGCAGCACATCGCTGCCGGCATCCTCGTGCGCATCCTCCAGCAGTTCGGCCAGGGTCAGCGCATCGCGCAGGCCCAGGTTGAAGCCTTGCGCACCCAGCGGATGGATGGTCTGCGCGGCATTGCCCAGCAGCACCGTGCGTTCACCGGCCAATGCGCGCGCCAGCACCTGGATGAGCGGGTAAGCGCTGCGCGGGCCGGATTCGAGCAGCCGACCGGCACGCCAGCCGATCGCATCCTGCAGGCGCTGCAGCCAGGCCGCATCGTCCAGCGCCATCACCGCATCGGCCTGGTCCCGCGCCACGCCGTGCACGGTGCCGAAGTGGCGGTCGCCGCGCGGCAGCAGGGCGGTCGGGCCGGTATCGGTGAAGCGCTCCCAGGCCGTGCCATCCGGCGCGCGCTGGCTGCGCACGCGGGCCACGAACAGGGTCTGCTGGAAATCATGCCGGTCGACCTCGATGCCCAGCGCGCCACGCACACCGCTGGTCGTGCCATCGGCACCGACCACCAGCCGTGCCAGCAGTACGCGCTCGCCGGTCTCGTCGGCCACCCGCACCTGGCGGTAGCCGTCGACCACCTCGCCCAGGCCCAGGAACCGCATCGGCCGGTAGCGCCGCAGCTGCGGCAGCTCCTGCAGGCGCGCTTCCAGCGCCTGGCCGAAGTCACGCGCGACAACCACCTGGCCGAACCACGGCCGGTCGTAGTCGGAAGCCTCCAGCTGCACGCGGCCGAAATCGCCGGCGCGGCTGACATGGATGCGGCGGATCGGGCCCGGCGCCATCGCCAGCTTCTGCATGACCCCCAACGCGGTCAGCGCGTTGACGGTCGCCGCGGCGAAACTGAGGTTGCGCTGGTCGAACACCGCCGGCAGCTCGCCGGCCGGGCTGGCTTCGAGCAGGCCCACGTCGCGGCCCAACCGGTCCAGGGCAATGGCCAGGCTGGCACCGACCAGGCCGCCACCGACGATCAGCACGTCATGTCGTTCACTCATGGTGTTCATGATACGCGCTCGCCCCGCCCGAACACCCAACAGCCCCCGACCTGCGCCAACCGGCGCGGCGGGCTAGAATGAAACCTGAATCCGCTCCGGGCCCGCTGCCATGTCCGCCACCGCCAACCGTGCCTTCGTCCTGTCCGTACTCGTGCTGTTGCTGGCGGCGACCCGGGTCAACCACTTCGCGGCGATCCCGGATGCCTCCTGGGCGGTGTTCTTCATCGGCGGCTTCTACCTGGCTGGCTGGACCCGCTGGGCATTCCCGCTGCTGATGGTGTTCGCGGTGCTGGTGGACTGGATCGTGATCCGCAGCAGCGGCCTGGATTTCTGGCAGCACTACTGCGTGTCGCCGGGTTACTGGCTGCTGCTGCCGGCGTATTTCTCGCTGTGGGCCGGCGGCATGCTGCTGGGCCGCAACTACCAGGGGGCACGCTGGCCGGTACTGGCCAAGGGCGCGCTGCTGCTGGTGGCCTCGGTGGCGGTCTGTCACCTGCTCGCGCAGGGCGGCTTCTACTGGACCAGCCGCAACGTGGCCGAGCCGACGCTGGCCGGCTGGGCACAGAACTACGCGCAGTGGTTCGGGCCGTACCTGCGCACCACCGCCATCTACGTGGCGCTCGGCGCCGCCCTGCAGCTGGCCGTGGAGCAGGTGCTGAAGCTCCAGCAGGCCCGCCGCGACATCCGGCACTGAGCCGCGCCATGGGTCATCGCCTCTCGCGCATCTATACCCGCACCGGCGACGACGGCAGTACCGGCCTTGGCGACGGCCAGCGCGTGGCCAAGGATGATGCCCGCGTGGCGTCCTACGGCACTGTCGACGAAGCCAATGCCGCACTCGGCCTGCTGCTGGCCACGGCGCTGCCCGACGACGTGCGCGCGCTGGTGGTGCATCTGCAGCACCAGCTGTTCGACCTGGGCGCCGAACTGTGCATCCCCGGCCACGCCGCGATCCACGCCGCCGATGTGTCGGCACTGGAACAGCAGCTGGACCACTACAACGCCAGCCTGCCGATGTTGAAGGAATTCATCCTGCCAGCCGGTGGCGAGGCCGCCGCACGCTGCCACCTGGCGCGCACCATCGTCCGCCGGGCCGAGCGCGAGACGGTCACCCTGGCCCGCCACGACGCCGTGCGCAGCGAGGCGCTGCAGTACCTCAACCGGCTGTCGGACCTGTTGTTCGTGCTGGCCCGGGTGCTGGCCCGTGCCGATGGCCATGGCGAAGCGCTGTGGCAGCCACAGCAGCGCCAGCGCTGAGTCGGCACGATGCTGGTCTTCACCCATCCGTCCTGCCTGCTGCATGACCCCGGCCCTGGCCATCCGGAGTGCCCGCAACGCCTGCAGCATGTGCTCGATGCCCTGCACGCCGCCTTCCCCGGCCAGCTGGACTGGCGCGAGGCGCCGCCGGCCAAGTTCGGCGAACTGACCCGGGTCCACGACAGCGCCCTGCTCGACTTCGTGCTGCAGCCGCAGACCGCGCCGCTGCGACAGCTGGACATGGACACCTGGACCTCGCCCGGCTCGGCCAGTGCCGCCGTGCATGCCGCCGGCGCCGGCGTGGCGGCGGTAGATGCGGTGATGCTGGGCGAGGACCCGCTGGCGTTCTGCGCGGTGCGGCCACCGGGCCACCACGCCACCAGCAGCACTGCGATGGGCTTCTGCCTGCTCAACAACATCGCCATCGCCGCCGCCTACGCCCGTGACCGTCATGGCCTGGAGCGCATCGCGGTGGTCGATTTCGATGTCCACCATGGCAACGGCACCCAGGACATCTTCCAGCACGACGCCCGGGTCTCGTACTACAGCACCCACCAGGCCGGGCTGTTCCCCAACTCCGGCCTGCGCCGCGACCGCGGTGCCGGCAACCTGATGAACATCCTGCTGCCCCCCGGCAGCGGCGGTTTCCGCTTCCGCAATGTGTGGGCCGACGAGATGCTGCCGGCCATCGACGACTTCCGGCCGCAGCTGCTGCTGATTTCGGCCGGCTTCGATGCCCACCTGCGCGATCCGCAGGCCGACCTGATGCTGGAAACCGACGATTTCGCCTGGATCACCCGCGAACTGCATGCGCTGGCGCGCCGCCATGCGGCCGGCCGGGTGGTCTCGATGCTGGAAGGCGGCTATGACCTGCAGGCCCTTGCCGAGTGCAGCGTGGCCCATGTCCGGGCCCTGCTGCCCCCCCCACCGGGCAGCGTCTCCGGATGAACCCGAACCGGCAGGATCCGACGCCCTTCATTGCCCCTATGCAAGGGATGGGGCAAGCTACCGTCCGTTTTCGCCCGAATCCGAACCGCGTGCGCCGAGCCCTCCGCCTGCTTCCCCTGCCTCTGAGCATCGCCATCTGCCTGCCGGCAATGGCCGATGAAAAGCCGCTCAACTGGGGCCTGTGCCCGGCTACCGACGTGATTCCCGCGTTCACCGATGCCCCTGTCCCGGTCCCGGTCCCGGGGCAGGACAAGGCCGCCGCCAGCGCCGCGCGCGAGCAGCAGCCGACCGACATCGAGGGTGACCAGCTGCTGGGCACCACCACCGTGCCGCAGTACGAAGGCAACGTGGCCCTGCGCCGTGGCGACCAGTTCGTCGGCACCGACAAGCTCAGCTTCGATACCGAGACCGGCAACTACATCGCCGACGGCAATGTCCGCTACCAGGACTCCTCGATCCGCATGGTCGCCAAGCGCGCCGAGGGCAACCAGGAAAGCGACACCCACAAGATCACCGACATCAAGTACCAGCTGGTGTCGCGCCGCGGCAACGGCGATGCCGAATCGGTCGACCTGCAGGGCGCGGTCGGCCAGATGCACCGCTCCACCTACACCACCTGCGACCCGTCGCAGCCGGTGTGGAAGCTGTCGGCGCCGCAGATCGAAGTGGACAACGACGAAGGCTTCGGTACCGCCCGCAACGCCGTGCTTCGCATCGGCAAGGTGCCGGTGCTGTGGGCGCCGTACTTCAAGTTCCCGATCGACGACCGCCGCAAGACCGGCCTGCTGTTCCCGCAGCTGGGCATGTCCGGCCGCAACGGTTTCGATTACGCACAGCCGATCTACTTCAACCTGGCGCCGAACTACGACGACACGTTGACCCCGCGCTACATGAGCCGGCGCGGCCTGATGCTCGACAACGAATTCCGCTACCTCTACAACGGCGGCCGCGGCGAACTGCTGACCGCGTTCATGCCCAACGACAAACTGCGCGACCGCGACCGCGGCCGGGTGATGTTCGGCGGCTACCACAACCTCGACGACCACTGGCAGGCCCGCGCCAACCTGGCCTGGGTCAGCGACGAACGCTATGTGGAAGACTTCGCCAACCGCCTGGTGGGGGTCACCGCGTCGAACCTGCAGAGCACCATCGGCCTGTACGGCACTGGCAGGAACTGGACGGCCGGCATCATGGCCGACCGCTGGCAGCTGACCGACTACACCCTCAACGAGGGTGCGCTGGCCTACAACCGCCAGCCGCGCCTGTATTTCAACTGGGACAAGCCGGTCCTGCCGTGGCTGGAAACCGGCATCTACGCCGAAGCCGTGCGTTTCACCCACGACGACATCAACTTCAAGTACGGCGCTGATGCGGGACCCGACCTACAGTACACCCGCAACGGCAGCCGTCAGACCGACGGCATCGGTGTCAGCGGCGGCTCGCGGCTGGATGTCAAACCCTACGTGTCGTTCCCGATCAGCGGCGCGGCCTGGTATGTCACGCCGACCCTGGCCTACCGCTATACCGGTTACCAGCTGGACCGTGGCCTGGTTGATGGCGTGAACGGCATCCGCGGCCAGATCCTGCGTTCGCAGGGCATCGACCCGAACACCGCCACACCGGAACAGCTGCGCGGCAACACCTCGCCCAGCCGCAGCCTGCCGATCGGCAGCATCGACGCCGGCCTGTTCTTCGATCGCGAGACCCGCATCGGTGGCAAGTCCTTCCTGCAGACCCTGGAACCGCGCCTGTTCTACCTGCGCACGCCCTACCGCGATCAGGACGAGCTGCCGATCTTCGACACCCGCGACTTCACCTTCAGCTGGGGCCAGCTGTTCCGCGATTCTCGCTATACCGGCGCCGATCGCCAGAACGACGCCAACCAGCTGACCATGGCACTGAGCACCCGCTTCATCGACCAGACCACCGGCAAGGAACGCTTCTCGGCCTCCATCGGCCAGATCCAGTACTTCGACGAATCGCGGGTGACCGTTACCCCGGGTGGCGCGCCGGTGGAGAAGGGCAAGTCGGCGTGGATCGCTGACGGCAACTACATGATCAACGACCGTTGGACCCTGGGTGCCACCTACCAGTGGGACCCCAAGTACAAGCGCGAGGATCTGGCCAGCGTCCGCGCCCGCTACCTGATGCCCAACGATGGCGTGATCAACCTCAGCTACCGTTACCGCATCAACTCCGGCGCCCCGGCCACCGCCAACAAGCATGACCGCACGCTGCTGGAACAGGCCGACCTGTCGTTCCTGTACCCGCTGAATGCGCGCTGGAGCCTGGTCGGCCGCTACTACTACTCGCTGCAGGACAAGGAACCGCTGGAGATCATCGCCGGCGTCCAGTGGGACAGCTGCTGCCTGGCCGTGCGTGCGGTCGCCCGCCGCTACGTCCGCAACCGCGAAGGCGAGATGAACAACGCCATCCAGCTGGAGTTCGTGCTCAAGGGCCTGAGCTCCCTGGGCCAGGACACGGACCGTACCCTGCGCCGTGCTATCCTCGGCTACAACCGCGACGACCTCTATCTCGTGCCGCCGAGCAACACCGGGGCGACCCGGGATGACTACGATCCGAACCTGATCCCATGACCAAGCGCTTCCCCGTTCTTCTCGCCTCGCTGCTGGCGGTGTCCAGCGTGTCCGCCCCCCTGCAGGTGCTTGCCCAGGAGGCGCAGCCGCTTGACCGCATCGCCGCCGTCGTCGATGAGGACGTGATCCTGCAGAGCGAGCTCCAGCGTGCGATCGCCAACATCAAGGCGCAGTACGCCGGCCGCGAAAACCAGCTGCCGCCGGAAGACGTGCTCAGCCGCCAGGTGCTCGAGCGCCTGGTGCTGGTCAAGCTGCAGGTGGCCCGCGCCCAGGGCAGCGGCATCCGGGTCAGCGACCAGGAGCTGAACCAGGCGATGAACTCCATCGCCCAGCAGAATGGGTCCAACCTGGACGCCCTGCGCCAGCGCCTGGCCCATGACGGCATCGACTTCAACGATTTCCGCGCTTCGGTGCGTGATGAGATCACCGTGCAGCGCCTGCGCCAGAGCTTCGCGCAGAGCCGCATCAGCGTCAGCGAGGGTGAAGTCGACGCCGCGCTGAAGCAGCAGGCCACGGTGGGCAACCAGTACCACCTGGCGCACATCCTGATCGCCCTGCCCGACGGCGCCAACGCTGACCAGATCGCCACCGGCCAGAAGAAGGCCGATGGTGTGAAGACCCTGCTGGACAAGGGCGAGCTGGACTTCAACGCAGCGGCCGTGCGCTATTCGGATAGCCCGAATGCACTGGAAGGCGGCGACCTGGGCTGGCGCAGCCTGGATGAAATCCCGCAGGCCTTTGCCCAGATGATGGAAAAGATGAAGCCCGGCGAAGTGGTCGGCCCGATCCGTGGCCCGAGCGGCTTCCAGCTGCTGAAGCTGGTGGAAGTGCGTGACGCCAGCTCCGCCGCCGCCGGTGAGCATACGGTCACCGAATTCCACGGCCGCCACATCCTGGTGCGCGTGGACGACCACCAGACCGACGCCGCCGCCAAGGCCAAGATCGACACCCTGCGTGCCCGCATCGCCGGTGGTGCCGAGTTCCAGACCGTTGCCAAGGAATCCTCCGAGGACAACAACAGCAAGGGCCAGGGCGGTGACCTGGGCTGGTTCCCGGCCGACGCGTTCGGTCCGGCCTTCGGCCAGCAGGTGGAAGGCCTCCAGGACGGTGGCGTCAGCCAGCCGTTCCGTACCGATGCCGGTTGGCACATCGTGCAGCGCGTGGCGACCCGCCAGACCGACGTGACCACCGACAACCAGCGTGCCCAGGTCCGCGAGACCATCGGCCGCCGCAAGCTGGAAGACGAGTACAACCGCTTCCTGCAGGAACTGCGTGGCGAAGCCTACGTCAGCTTCCGCAGCGGCGACCGCGCGGAAAACACCGCCACCCCGCCGCAGTCCTGAACGATGCGCCCCGAGCTCGCTCTGGTACCGGGCGAGCCCGCCGGGATCGGCCCGGAGCTATGTGTCCGCCTCGTCCAGCAGCCGCGTGAAGATTGCCGGCTGCTGGCCTTCGCCGATCCGGACACCCTGCACGCGGCCGCGGCCGCGCTGAACCTGCCCCTGCAGCTGCTGCCCGAGGACGCCGAAGCACGCGCCCCCGGCGATCTGCGCCTGCGCGCTGTCCGCAACGCTGCGCCCAGCCGCTTCGGCCAGGCCGATCCGGCCAATGCCGGCGCGGTCATCGGCGCGCTGCTCGGCGCCGGCCAGGCCTGCCTGTCCGGCGAACTGCACGGTGTTGTGACCGGCCCGGTGCACAAGGCGGTCATCAATGAAGGCGGCATCGCCTACAGCGGCACCACTGAACTGCTGGCCGACCAGGCCGGGGTGAAGGTGGTGATGATGCTGGCCAACCACATCGTGCGCGTGGCCCTGGCCACCACCCACCTGCCGCTGCGCGAGGTGGCCGATGCGATCACCGCGCCCGGCCTGGAGCACGCGCTGCGCACGGTGCACGCCGCACTGCGCCGTGAGTTCGGCCTGCCTGCGCCGCGCATCGCCGTGCTCGGCCTGAACCCGCACGCCGGCGAAGATGGCCACCTGGGCCGCGAAGAACTGGATCTGGTCATCCCGCTGCTGCAGCGCCTGCGCGCGGAGGGCATGGACCTGGTCGGGCCGCTGCCGGCCGATACCGCCTTCCTGCCCGCCAAGCTGGCCGGCTTCGACACCGTGCTGGCGATGTACCACGACCAGGGCCTGCCGGTACTGAAATATTCCGGCTTCGAACAGGCGGTGAACCTGACCCTGGGCCTGCCCTATCCGCGCGTGGCGGTGGACCATGGCACCGCGCTGGAGCTGGCCGGCCGCGGCATCGCCGATCCCTCCAGCCTGCAGGCGGCAACGACGCTGTGTGCGCAGCTTGCGCGGCAACGTACACTGGGCGCATGAATTCCCCGCATTCCCCCTCCGGCCCGGTGTTCACCGCACCGGCCAAGAAGCAGCTTGGCCAGCATTTCCTGGCCGACCGCCACTACATCGACAAGATCGTGATGGCGGTCAACCCGAAAGACGGCGACCGCCTGGTCGAGATCGGCCCTGGCCAGGGCGCGATCACCCTGCCGCTGCTGCGCGTGCACCCCACGCTGACGGTGATCGAGTTCGACCGCGATCTGATCGCGCCGCTGACCGCCGCCGCCGAACCGCTGGGCGAGCTGACCATCGTTCATCGCGACGTGCTGCGCGTGGACTTCACCGAACTGGCCGCCGGCCAGCCGATCCGCCTGGTCGGCAACCTGCCCTACAACATCTCCTCGCCGATCCTGTTCCATGCGCTGGAGCATGCCGCGGTCATCCGCGACATGCACTTCATGCTGCAGAAGGAAGTGGTCGACCGCATGGCGGCCGGCCCCGGCAGCAAGGTGTATGGCCGCCTCAGCGTGATGCTGCAGGCCTACTGCCAGGTGACCTCGCTGTTCGTGGTGCCGCCGGGCGCGTTCCGGCCGCCGCCGAAGGTCGATTCGGCCGTGGTGCGTCTGGTGCCGCGTGACCCGGCCGCGATCAACATCAACGACCACAAGCGCTTCGCCGAGGTGGTCAAGGCCGCCTTCGGGCAGCGCCGCAAGACCCTGCGCAATGCCCTGAACAACGTGGTGTCCGCCGAGCAGTTCATCGCCGCCGGCGTGCGTCCCGATGCCCGCGCCGAACAGCTGGACGTGGCCGAATTCATCGCTTTGGCCAATGCCTCCTGATTACACTGCCGGTATGGAAGACGCTGACGTTTATGCCATCTCCGTCGAAGTCGCGCCGCGCTTCCTCGACGATCAATCCGCGCCGGAAGACGGTCGCTTTGCGTTCGCCTACACGATCCGCATCCACAACCAGGGGCGGGTCGCGGCACGCCTGGTCGCGCGCCACTGGCGCATCACCGATGCCAATGGTCGTGTCGAGCATGTTGATGGCGACGGGGTGATCGGCGAGCAGCCGCGGCTGCGCCCCGGTGAAGACTTCCGTTACACGTCCGGTGTCATGCTGGGGACCGATCACGGGACCATGCAGGGGCACTACGACATGGTCGCCGACGATGGCACCGAATTTGCCGCGCCGGTCGCACCCTTCGTGCTGGCCGTGCCGCGTACCCTGCACTGACACGGAGGCCGAACGATGAGTGTGTGGGCGATCGGCGACCTGCAGGGCTGCTATGACGTCACCCAGCGATTGCTGGAGAAGATCCGCTTCGACCCGGCGCAGGACACCCTGTGGTTCTGCGGCGACCTGGTCAACCGCGGCGGGCAGTCGCTGGAAACGCTGCGGCTGGTGCACTCGCTGCGCGAGCACAGCGTGGTGGTGCTGGGCAACCATGATCTTTCGCTGCTGGCCGTCGGTTCGCGTACCGAAGAGGAACAGCGCAAGGTCAACCCGGACCTGCTGCGCATCGTGCAGGCCGAGGACCGCGACGAACTGCTGGACTGGCTGCGCCTGCAGAAGCTGGTGCACGTGGACCGCGAGCTGGGCTGGATGATGGTGCACGCCGGCCTGGCGCCGAAGTGGACCACGCAGATGGCCGAGAAGCATGCTGCCGAGGTCGAGGTGCAACTGCATGGCGCCGGCTACCGCAAGCTGTTCCGCAACATGTACGGCGACAAGCCGAGCTGGGCCCCGAACCTGTCCGGTTACGACCGCTCGCGCGCGATCATCAACGTGCTCACCCGCATGCGCTACTGCACCCCGCGGGGGCGCATCGGCATCGAGGACAAGGGCACGCCGGGCACGCAGGAACAGGGGCTGTATCCCTGGTTCGAAGTGCCCGGCCGGGTCGAGCGCGACCTCAAGGTCGTCTGCGGCCACTGGTCGGCGCTGGGCCTGACCATCACCCAGGGCGTGCACGCCATCGACACCGGTGCGGTCTGGGGCGGGAAGCTGACCGCGCTCCAGCTTGATACCGACGAGCTGCGCGTAGTGCAGGTTCGGGGCCGCGACGTACCGGCACCCGTGCCCAACGCCCGCCCGCCGGCGCGACCGGCGCACGAGCGCCCCGGCGCCGCGACGCAGGGCAAGGAACAGGGCGGCAACGCCGCTGCCACCCCGGGCAACCGTGGCCCACGCCGCCGTCGCCGTCGTGGTGGCGGAGGGGGCGGCGCGGGTGGCGGCACCCACAACAATCCCCCGCCGCAGGCGTGACGCGGCGCGGCTGGGCACCAGGGACGGTGCTGCTGCTGACGCTGGCCCTGGCCAGCGGCTGCCAGCCCGGCTCGCCGCCTGCTCCCACGGCTGCGGATGGTGCCGCACATGCGCCGACGCAGCCGCAGGCCCCTTCGCCGCCACTGGTGGCCGCAGCCCGCGCGCAGGTCGGCGTCACCACCCGTTACGATCCTGCTTACCAGGTACTGGCCTATCCCGGCGGCGACGTGCCACTGGATCGGGGCGTGTGCACGGACGTGGTGGTGCGCGCCCTGCGCGATCTGGGCCTGGACCTGCAGGCACACGTGCATGAGGACATGCGCGGCAGTTTCAGTGCCTATCCGGCGATCTGGGGCCTGTCACGGCCGGACCGCAACATCGATCATCGTCGTGTACCGAACCTGATGCGCTGGTTCGAGCGCCAGGGCTGGCAGCAACCGGTCACGGCCCTCGCCGCCGACTACGCGGCCGGCGACATCGTTGCCTGGAAGCTCAATGGCAACGGCCTGCTGCACGTGGGCATCGTTTCTGACCGGCGCCTGGCCAACGGCACACCGCTGGTGCTGCACAACATCGCGCGCGGCACGCGCGAAGAGAACCTGCTGTTCCAGCATGCGATCATCGGGCATTACCGGATGCCGTAGGCAATCCTGTAGAGCCGAGCCATGCTCGGCTCCGGGATGTGTCCGCGGAAAGCAGCCGAGCATGGCTCGGCTCTACAGGTGCGTTGCGATCAGCGGCGCACGTAGTGCACGAAGCGGAACGCGTAGGCGTGCCGTTCGTCGGCCGGGTGCGGCTCGCTGCTCACTTCCTGCCAGTCCTGCACGTCCACTTCGGGGAAATGGGTATCGGCGGGGACTTCGGCATCGACCCAGGTCAGGTACAGGTCACTGGCCTGGTCCAGCAACTGGTGGAAGATCTCGCCGCCGCCGATGATGCACAGCTCGCTGGCGCCCTCGCCTTCGGCAATCGCCTTCGCCTCGTCCAGCGACGCCACCGCACGCATGCCCTCGAACGGCACCTGGCCGCTGCGGGTCAGTACGAGGTTGGTCCGCCCCGGCAGCACGCGGCCGATCGACTCGGCCGTCTTGCGCCCCATCAGGATCGGCTTGCCCAGGGTGAGCGCCTTGAAGTGCTTGAAGTCATCCGGCAGGTGCCAGGGCATGGCATTGCCCTGGCCGATGCCACGGTTGCGGTCCAGCGCCACGATCATCGACAGCTTCAGGGCGCTCATACCGCCACCGGCGCCTTGATCGCCGGGTGCGGGTCGTAGCCATCGATGCGGATGTCGTCGAACTGGAAGCCGAACAGGTCGGTCACCTCCGGGTTCAACCACAGCTTCGGCAGCGCGCGCGGTTCACGCGACAGCTGCTCGCGGGCCTGCTCGAAATGGTTCGAATACAGGTGCGCGTCACCCAGCGTATGCACGAAGTCGCCCACGCCCAGGCCGGTGGCCTGCGCCACCATGTGGGTCAGCAGCGCGTAGCTGGCGATGTTGAACGGCACGCCGAGGAAGATGTCGCCGCTGCGCTGGTAGAGCTGGCAGCTGAGCTTGCCGTCCACCACGTAGAACTGGAACAGGTTGTGGCACGGCATCAGCGCCATCTGCGAAAGCTCGCCCACGTTCCAGGCACTGACCACCAGCCGGCGCGAATCGGGGTTGCGCTTGATCTCGTCCACAAGCCACTGCATCTGGTCGATCTGGCGGCCGTCGGCGGTGGCCCAGCTGCGCCACTGCTTGCCGTAGACCGGGCCGAGGTCGCCGTTCTCGTCGGCCCACTCGTCCCAGATGCGCACCTGGTTGTCCTTCAGGTAGCCGATGTTGGTGTCGCCCTTCAGGAACCACAGCAGCTCGTGGATGATCGAGCGCAGGTGCAGTTTCTTGGTGGTGACCAGCGGGAAGCCTTCGTTGAGGTCGAAGCGCATCTGCCAGCCGAACACGCTGCGGGTGCCGGTACCGGTGCGATCACTCTTCTCGGCGCCGTGCTCGAGCACGTGCGCCAGCAGGTCCAGGTAGGGCTTCATGCCTTGCCCTCGGCAGCCACCGGCAACTGCGGCTGCAACACCGGCGCGCGGCGCGACATCACCAGCAGCACCAGGCCGAAGGCGATCAGCGGCAGGCTGAGGATCTGGCCACGGGTCAGCCAGTCGAAGGCCACGTAGACGCCGTTGTCCGGCATGCGCACGAACTCCACCGCGAAGCGGAACAGGCCGTACATCAACGCGAACAGGCCACCCACCAGGTAGCGGTGGCGCGGCTTGGCCGACACCGCCCACAGCACCACGAACATCACCAGGCCTTCCAGGAACGCTTCATACAGCTGCGACGGATGGCGGGCGTACGGGTTCAATGCGCCGGTGGCGAACTGCGCCTGCAGCGTCGCGTGGTCGAGCTGGTTCAGCGGGGCCGGCAGGCCGGACGGGAACACCACGCCCCAGGTCCCGTCGGTGTACTTGCCCCACAGCTCGGCGCCGATGAAGTTGCCGATGCGGCCGAAGCCCAGGCCCAGTGGCACCAGCGGCGCCATGAAATCCATGGTGTCGAAGAAATGCAGCTTGTGCTTGCGCGACCACCACCAGCAGGCGCCCAGCACGCCGAGCAGGCCACCGTGGAAGCTCATGCCGCCGTCCCACACCTTGAACAGCAGCAGCGGGTTGTGCAGGAAATCGCCCAGCGCGTAGAACAGCATGTAGCCGATGCGCCCGCCCAGCACCACGCCGAGCATGGCGTAGAACAGCAGGTCGGAGAAGCCGTTGGCATCGACGCCCGGCAGGCGCCCCGCGGCAATGCGCGTGCGGCCCAGCAGCCACGCTGCGGTGAAGCCGAGCAGGTACATGATGCCGTACCAGTGCACCTTGATCGGCCCCAGCGAAAGGGCGATGGGGTCGATGTCGTGGAAATAGATCATGGAAAACGCCTGGCGGGAGTACGGGTATTTTAGCGTCCCTGCCCCGCCCGGGGCCGGGGCCGGCACGGGCGGAGGACCACGCCGCAGATCAGGGTTCAGTCCAGGATCTGGGGCGCGTCAGGCAACGCGTCATGCTCGGACCGCATCGAGGCCGGAAAGTGCCCTTCGATCAGGCTGGAGACCTCGTCGACGGCATCCTGCAATGCCTCGACCGGATGGGCGCCGCGCAGGCCCTCGCGCAGGTGGGTGCAGACCCGCTGCCACTGCGCCGGGCTGACCCGGCCGTGCAGGCCACGGTCGGCAACGATCTCGATCGCGTGATCGGCCAGCAGCAGGTAGATCAGTACGCCGTTGTTGTGGGCGGTATCCCAGGTTCGCAGGCGCGCAAAGGCATGCTCGGCGGCCTGGCGCGGGGTCACCCTGTGCCACAGCGCCCCCAGCGGCAGGTCCGCTTCCACCGCGAACATCACCTGCCCGCCGTGGCGCTGCTCACCGGCCGCGATGGCCCCGGTGATCGCCTGCAATGTGGCAGGTGGGAACGCACGCCGCACCGAGGGCGAGAATACATGGCGGAACAGACGTTGGATCATCACCAGCCTCCCGAAGCGCCACCGCCACCGGAACGGCCGCCGCCACCGCCCCAGCCACCACCACCACCGAATCCACCGCCCCCGCCGAAACCGCCTCCGCCACCCCAGCTGCCACCGCCCCAACCGCCACCGCCGGCAAAGCGGCCCGGGTGGCCGGACAGCATCGCCACGATCAGGCCGACCACGCCGGCCAGGCCACTGGCCAGCAGCGTGGAGGTGAACAGGAATGCTGCCAGCGCCGCACCCGCGCCGCCGAGCAGGCCGCGCAGCGGACGCGGCACGCGCGAGAAGACCCCGCGCAGGATGCTGCCAGCGAACACGCCGATGAACAGCGCCAGGAACCAGGTATCGCCACCACCACCGGGCTCGCGCCCGCGATGGCCGCTGACCGGTGCCGGCAGCGGTTCGCCGTCGATCAGCTTGACCAGCACCGCCGTGGCATCGGTGATGCCGCCGGCATAGTCGCCGCTGCGGAAGCGCGGGACCAGGTATTCCTGGATCACCCGGTTGGCGATGGCATCGGGAATGGCGCCTTCAAGGCCGTAGCCCGGCTCGATGCGCACGCGCCGGTCATCCTTGGCCACCACCAGCAGCACGCCGTCATCCACGCCCTTGCGGCCGATCTGCCATTGATCGAAGACCCGCGTGGTGTACTGCGCGATGTCCTCCGGCTGGGTGGTGGGCACCACCAGCACCTGCAGCTGGCTGCCCTTGCGCTGCTGCAGCTCGATCGCCTGCTGCACCAGCGCCTGCTTCTGCGTGGCGTCCAGCGTGCCGGTGGTATCGACCACCGGCGAGTCCAGCGCAGGAATCGGCGCCAGCGGCTGTGCCTGCGTTGCCAACGGCAGCCACAGCAGCAGGGCCAGCAGCGCAGTGGCCAGGCGCATCGGTCAGTGACCCGGCTGCGGCGCCGGCTGCTGCTGCGGCGCGTTGCCGAAATCGACCGCTGGCGCGTTGGAAATCTGCGCTTCGTTGTCCACCGTGAAGTTCGGCTTGGTCTTGTAGCCGAAGATCTTGGCGGTGACCACCTGCGGGAACGAACGGATGTAGGTGTTGTAGTCCTGCACCTGCTGGATGTAGCGGCCGCGCGCAACCGTGATGCGGTTTTCGGTGCCTTCCAGCTGGGCCTGCAGGTCGCGGAAGTTCTGGTCGGACTTCAGCACCGGGTAGTTCTCGGTGACCACCAGCAGCCGCGACAGTGCGCTGCCGAGTTCACCCTGGGCCTGCTGGAACTGCTTGAGCGAGGCTTCGTCGTCGGCGTTGACGTTGATCTGGCCGACGCGCGAACGGGCGTTGGTGACTTCGGTCAGCACGCGCTCTTCCTGGCTGGCAAAGCCCTTCACCGTCTGCACCAGGTTGGGCACCAGATCGGCGCGGCGCTTGTACTGGTTGAGCACCTCAGACCAGCTGGCCTTGACCGCCTCATCCTTCTGCTGGATGGCGTTGTAGCCGCAGCCGGACAGCAGGGAGGCCAGCAGCATTAGGGGCAGGACACGGGTAAACAGGCGCATGGCGGAGGTTCCGGGTGGGCTTGGCACCGAGCATGCCACGGTCCGGGTGAAAGACCGGCCATCGGGCGCCGCCCCCTCCGCGGTGCTGTGTTTGCTGGATATCGGGGTTGGCCGGGAGGGTGGGTTGGCTGGGGGACGCCGTGAATACGTCCATGTAGGCTCGGTCGCGCCATCCATGGCGCTCACGCCCCCAGCCAACCCACCCTCCCGGCCACGGACAATTTCCTGCGCACCGCGGGAAGATCAAGAGAAAAATCAAAAGCAAAAGCCGGTTCTTCAGGCATTCGTGCCGACCAAGGTCGACACCTACCAGAGCGGGGCGCCGTTACGACAGATCGCGGGAATCTGTCGAAGGCGGGGTGGGTCCGGTTGAGGGGGCGTGAGCCGCATGGATGCGGCGACCGAGCTTACATGGACGTACTTGCAGCGTCCCCCTCAACCGGACCCACCCCGCCAACCCACGGAATGCAGGCTTTTGCCGTTGACGTTGATTCGGCGGGTGCAGGGCGGCAAGCCCTTCCGTAACCCCTCTCACCTCAGCAGGCCACAGCCACCGCGGTGCGGGGACGCCCCAGCCACGCCAGCAGCAGGCCCGATGCCGCCAGCAGGCCACCGGCCACCGGAATCGCGGCATAGCCCAGGCCCGAGCTGATCACCGCACCGCCCAGCGCCGCACCCACCGCATTGCCCAGGTTGAACGCACCGACGTTGATCGACGACGCCAGGCCCGGCGCCTCGCTGGCCGCCTGCATCACCCGGATCTGCAGCGGCGGTACGAGGGCGAAGGTCGCCGCGCCGAACAGCAGCACACCGAGGGCGGCGGTGGCGTGGCTCATGAAGGCCAGCGGCAGCACGAACATCAGCACCGCCAGGACGGCCAGCAGGATCCGTGTGGCGCCATCCAGCGACCAGTCGGCCATGCGCCCACCGATGCCGTTGCCGAGGGTGAAGCCGATGCCGATCAGCGCCAGCGAGATCGCGATGAAGGTATTGGAGGCGCCGGTCAATTCGGTCAGCACCGGTGCGACGTAGGTATAGAGGGTGAACATGGCACCGGCGCCGAGCACGGTGGTGGCCATCGCCAGCAGCACCGGCGGCTGCAGGATCGCCTTCAGTTCGCGGCGCACGTCCGGGCGCGGCCCCGGTGCAGATGCCGGCAGCGCGAAGCCCAGCGCGGTGATTGCGATCAGGCCCAGCGCCGCAGTACCGGCGAAGGACAGGCGCCAGCCCAGCTGCTGGCCGACCCAGGTCGCCAGCGGCACGCCGCCGATGTTGGCGATGGTCAGGCCCATGAACATGGTGGCCACGGCGGCAGCCTGCTTTTCCTTCGGCACCAGGCTGGCGGCGACCACCGCACCGATGCCGAAGAAGGCGCCGTGGTTGAGGCTGGTGACCAGGCGCGACAGCAGCAGCAGCCCGTAGTTCGGCGCCAGCGCGGACAGCAGGTTGCCGACCACGAAGATGGACATCAGCAGCATCAGCGCGGTGCGCTTGCCGAAACGGCCCATCAGCAGGGTCATCACCGGCGCGCCCAGCATCACGCCCACGGCGTAGGCGGTGATCAGCATGCCGGCGGTGGGGATCCCAACGCCCACGCCGTCGGCGATGACCGGCAACAGGCCCATCGGGGCAAATTCGGTGGTTCCAATGGCGAAGGCGCCAACGGCAAGCGCCAGCAAGGCGGCTCTGGAATTCATGGGGGGTTTCCTGGGGGGCGGGAATCGGGAGTGCGTAGCCTGCGCGCTTTGCTGCGCCGGATTAAGCCTCGGCCCGGGAAAACACTGTTGATCCTGATTCACAAGTGGAGGCCGGAACGCCGCCGCAAGTGCAAAAACCGCAGCGCCGTTCGTTGTAGAGCCGCGCCCCACAACGCAGAACCCCCGGCCAGGCCGGGGGTTCTGGGTGACACACGTGCCAATGGCGCGCTTACCAGTTGCCGGCGCCCGGCACGTTGTGTTCGCGGGCGCGGCGGCGCATCAGCAGGTTCAGCCACTCCACCAGCACCGAGAAGCCCATCGCGGCGTAGATGTAGGGCTTGGGCACGTGAACGTCCAGGCCGTCCAGGATCAGCACCGCACCGATCATCAGGATGAAGGCCAGGGCCAGCATCTTCACGGTCGGGTTGGCGTCGATGAAGCGGCCCAGCGGGTTGGCGGCCAGCAGCATCACCAGCACCGACAGCAGGATGGCCGCCACCATCACCGGGATGTGGTCGGCGATGCCCACGGCGGTGATCACCGAGTCGAGCGAGAACACGATGTCGATCACCGCGATCTGGGCGATCACGTAGCCGAACACGGCCGAGGCCTTGGTGGTGCTGGGGTCTTCGTCCTCGCCACCGCTGATCAGTTCCTTGATCTCCATGCAGCCCTTGATGATCAGGAACAGGCCACCAACGATCAGTACCAGGTCGCGGATGGAAATGCCCATGCCGGCCACGGTGAACAGGTTGGCCGCCATGTGCGCCAGGTAGGCCAGCGAGACCAGCAGGCCGATGCGGGTGATGCAGGCCACCGCGATGCCCAGCTTGCGTGCGAACGGACGACGCTCTTCCGGCAGCTTGCTGACCGCGATGGAAATGAACACCAGGTTGTCGATGCCGAGCACGAGTTCCAGCGCGCTGAGCGTGAACAGGGTCACCCAGGCATTGGGGTCGGCGAGGAACTCAAAGGACATGGAAACTCTTCAAGGCAGTGGGGGAATGGGGTTTCAGCCGTAGCTGCCGGCCAGCGCGTGCGGAACCACGACCAGCGCCCAGCACAGCAGCACGTTCATCATCAGCACGAACACCGCTGCCGAGCCCATGTCCTTGGCGCGGCCAGCCAGCTCGTGGATCTCGCTGCCGTAGCGTTCGATCACCGCTTCGATGGCCGAGTTGGCAAGCTCCATCGCCAGCACCAGCAGCATCGAGCCGATCAGCAGCGCGCGTTCGACCGGGGTCTGGCCCAGCCAGATCGCGACCGGAGTCAGCATCACCAGCAGGTATACCTCCAGCCGGAACGAGGACTCGTGCAGCCAGGCGGCGCGCAGGCCCTGCCAGGACCAGCGGGCGGCCTGGAAGATGCGGCGCGGGCCGCGGGGCAGGTGGCCGAACTGATCAGCCACGGGTGGAACATCCAGCAACAGGGGCGCGGCGCAGCGACCGCTCAGACGCACGGCAGGAAATCATGGGTGCACAGGAATAGGCAGATGGCCGCCATTTTGCCACAAGGCCGCCAACCGCACCCCGCACCGGCCCGCTGAACGGCCTGCCAGGGGCAAGCACCGGGCTGGGCCGTGCTTCTATGATGGAGCTCCCCTTGCCTGCTGGAGCGCCTGATGTCCCGTCGCCGTACCTGCCTGCTGATGCTGGGCCTGCTGACTGCCGCACCGCTTGCCCAGGCCCTGAGCCCGGCCAGGCCGCCGCAGGTGCCCGAACAGGTCTCCAATGTGGCCTGGGCCGGCGACATGGCCCGCTTCGCCAGCGCCGACCAGGCCAACCCGCCGCCGCGTGGTGGCATCGAGTTCATCGGCAGCTCCTCGATCCGCTTCTGGGAGAGCCTGGCCACCGACTTCCCCGGCCAGCCGGTGTTCAACCGCGGCTTCGGCGGTTCGGAAGTGCGCGACAGCACCTGGTATGCCGGCCAGATCGTGGTGCCGTATGCGCCGTGCAAGGTGTTCTTCTACGCCGGTGACAACGACCTCAACAGCGGCCGCAGCGCCATGCAGGTGCGAGATGACGTGGTCGCCTTCGTGCAGCGCGTGCACCGCGACCTGCCGAAGACCAGGGTCGAGTACCTGTCGATCAAGCCGAGCCCGTCGCGTGCGCACCTGCTGCCGGCAATCAAGGAAGCCAACGCGCTGATCAAGGCTGCGCTGGCCAGGCTGCCCAACACCGGCTTCACCGACATCTACACGCCGATGCTCGGCGCCGATGGACAGCCGGACGCGACGCTGTTCCGCGAGGACATGCTGCACATGACCCCGGCCGGCTATGCGATCTGGACCAAGGCGCTGGCGCCGAAGGTCAACTGCAACTGAGGCACTGTGGACGTCGGGCATGGCCCGGCGCTACCGCACCCCATCCACGCATGGCCTGGATCTACCGACATTTCAGCGGGATGGGGTCAGAGCCGGTTGCGCCGCAACGGGATCCGACCCCGGCAGGTCGCCGCGTTACCGGAAGACCACCGTGGCTTCGGTGCCCTTGCCCGGCTGGCTGGCCAGGCTGACCTTCCAGCCGAAGCGGTCGCACAGCCGGCGCACGATCGACAGGCCCAGGCCGGTGCCCTGCGGGCGGCTCGGCTCGGCGCGGTAGAAGGGTTCAAACGCGCGCGACAGCGCCTCGGCGGACATGCCGATGCCGGTGTCGCGCACCACCACCCGGTCATTGAGCACGTGCACGTCGATACGCCCTTCGTCGGTGTAGCTGCAGGCGTTGCGCACCAGGTTGCTGACCACCACCTGCAGCACCCGCGGCGGCGCGTGCAGCTGCACCGGGCCTTCGCTGTGCAGGTGCACTGACACCAGACGCGTACCCAGCAGTTCGTTGGCGTTGTCCACCTCGTAGCGGACGATGTCGTTGACGTCGAACAGCTCGATCTGGGGTTCGACGTCGGCCTCGCGGGCCAGGATCAGGAACGCGTCGATCACCGCTTCCATGTCACGGCCGGCGCGCTGGATGCGCTGCAGGCTGCGGCGCAGGCGCGGCTGCAGGGTTTCATCGCCCAGGGCCATGTCGCTGGCCACACGGATGACGGTCAACGGCGTGCGCAGCTCGTGGCTCGCATCGCGGGTGAAATTGCGCTCGCGCGCCACATGCGCGCTGACCCGGTTGGCCAGCGAATGCAGCGCGGCCGCCAGCTGCCGGGTCTCGCCCTGCATGTCCGCGGGCAGCTTGTTCGGTTCCAGGTCGGCCGCCTCCGGGTGACCCGGGTCCCAGCGCGAGACGCGCCGTGCCAGCCAGTTCACCGGCGACACCAGGCGCTTGGAGGCCCGGTAGGTGACCCAGCTGGCGCCATACACCGCCAACAGGGTCAGCAGCACCGGCACGATGCCGAACCAGAACGCCAGCATCTCCGCACGCGAACGCAGGAACACCAGGTACAGGCGGCCGGCCGGACGCACATCGACCAGTACCAGCTGGTCATCCCTGGGCAGCTCGTGGAAACCGGGTTCCAGGTTGCGCAGGTTGGCCGGCAACGACAGCGCCGACTGCCCGCTTTCCAGCAGGTAGCCGCGGATGTTCTGGGTGTTGGGCGGTGGCTGCACCGGCGAGGCCTCGTGCAGCGTCCAGTAATAGGCCGCTTCCTCGCGCAGGGCGGCGCCGACCAGGCTGTGCTTGATCACCAGCGAAACCAGCCAGGCACCGAGCAGGATGCCCAGGCTGGCCAGGACTGCCTGCAGGATGAAGGCGATACGGATCTTGCGCGGCAGGCCGTGCGGCATTGCGGGGTCCCGGTCAGAGCGCTGCGATTATAGGCAGCGCGCTGCGCCGTAGTCGTGCACGGAGGATGACCGGCGGCAGTGCCGGCCGGTCATCCGTGCCCGGTGCGGGGGTCGTTGCCCGGCCGGGCCTGATGCTGCACCGGCCTGGCCCCGATCAGGCCATCGGCTGGGCGATATCGGCAATGCGGTAACCGGCGCTCTGCACGGTGTGCAGCAGCGGACGGTCGAACGGCTTGTCGATGATCTTGCGCAGGTTGTACAGATGGCTGCGCAGGGTGTCCGAATCCGGCAGGCCATTGCCCCAGATCTCGCGTTCGATCTCCTGGCGGGTGACCACGCGCGGCGATTCGCGCATCAGGATGGTCAGCAGGCGCAGGCCGATCGGCGACAGCTGCAGTTCGGTACCGGCACGGGTGGCCCGCATGCTGACCGGATCGAGCACCAGGTCGGCGACCTTCAGCACTTCCGAACCCACCTGGCGGCGTTCGCGGCGGATCAGCGCGCGCAGGCGGGCTTCCAGCTCCTGGATCGCGAACGGCTTGGTCAGGTAGTCATCGGCGCCGAAACCGAGGCCGGTGAGCTTGTCGTCCAGCGTGTCGCGTGCCGTGAGCATCAGCACCGGGGTGGACTTGCGCGCATCGTTGCGCAGGCGACGGCATACTTCGATGCCATCCAGGCGCGGCAACATGAGGTCGAGCACCACGACGTCATAGCTGTTCTCCGCCGCAAGGCGGTAGCCATCCAGGCCGTCCTGTGCATAGTCGACTTCGAAGCCGCGACCTTCCAGGTATTCCCCGATCATCTCGGAGATGTTGCGGTTGTCTTCGACCACCAGCACCAAGCCGGAGGTCTCCTTCGTCTGACGCATGTGATTCCCTCTAACTTCAGCTTTGTGAAACATGCCGGATCGACGGTGGACGCGATGTGAAGTTCCGTCAAGAGGGTTGTAAATCATTCAGAGCAGGGGCCGCAGGAGTGGCCAGACGTTGTCCAGCACCCTCGATTGCGCCTGCGCCGTGGGGTGCAGTCCATCGGCCTGCATCATGCCCGGCTGCAGGGCCACGCCCTCCAGCAGGAACGGCAGCAGCGGCACCTTGTACTGCGTGGCCAGCGCCTTGTAGGCCGCCGCCAGGCGCTGGCGGTAAGCGGGCCCATAGTTGGGCGGCACGTCGATGCCCAGCAGCAGCACCCTGGCGCCGGCCTTCTGGCTGGCCTGTACCATCTTTTCCAGGTTGCCCTGCACCTGTGCCGGGGTCAGCCCGCGCAGCGCGTCGTTGCCGCCCAGCGCGATCACCACCACCGTCGGCTTTTCCTTCGCCAACAGGCCCGGCAGGCGGGTCAGCGCGCCGGCCGTGGTTTCCCCGCTCATGCTGGCATTGACGATGCGCGCCGGTGTTTTCGACTGTTGCCTGACCCGCTGCTGCAACAGGCTGACCCAGCCGGCGTCGGCAGGGATATTGTGGGCAGCACTGAGGCTGTCGCCGAGCACCAGCACCGTACCTGCCGGGTCTTTGGCTCCGGCCAGCCCGGGCAGCAGCAATCCCAGCAGCAGCACCATCATCGCGCCGGCTCGCCGGCTCCATCCCGTCTTGCGCATTGGAGTCTCCTCATCGACAGCCTGTCCCCCCGCAGCACGCCCGTCGCCATCGCCGTCGACCAGGTCGGCAAGTCCGTGCAGGGCCCGGAGGGTGAAGTCCACATACTGGACAACATCACCCTGACCGTCCATGAAGGCACCAGTGTGGCCATCGTCGGCGCTTCGGGGTCCGGCAAGACCACCCTGCTCGGCCTGCTGGCCGGACTGGACCTGCCCAGCCGCGGCCACGTCGCGCTGGCGGGCCAGAACCTGGGCGACCTGGATGAAGAAGCACGGGCCCAGCTGCGCGCGCGCGCGGTCGGCTTCGTGTTCCAGAGCTTTCATCTGCTGCCGGCGCTGACTGCCGCCGAGAATGTCGCGCTGCCGTTGGAACTGGCCGGACGCGAGGACCGCGCGCGGGTGGACGAGGTGCTGGCGCAGGTCGGCCTGGCCCATCGCGCCCGCCACTACCCGCGCCAGCTGTCCGGCGGCGAGCAGCAGCGCGTGGCGCTGGCACGTGCCTTCGTCACCCGCCCGCGCATCCTGTTCGCCGACGAACCGACCGGCTCGCTGGACCACGCCACCGGCCAGCACATCAGCGACCTGCTGTTCGAACTCAACGCCGGCAGCGGCACCACCCTGGTCCTGGTCACCCACGACCTGCGCCTGGCCCAGCGTTGCCAGTACATCCACCGCATCGATGACGGCCGCCTGCTGCCGGTCGAGCGTGGGGCACAGGCATGAACGTGCTGCGCCACGCGTGGCGCGCGCTGCGCCGCGAGGCGCTGGCCGGCGACCTGCTGACCGTGTTCGCCGCGCTGGTGCTGGGCGTGGCGGTGATGACTGCGGTGGGCACGCTGGTGAACCGGGTCAACCTGGCGCTGACCGGCAGCGCGGCGGAAATGCTCGGCGGCGACCTCGGCATCGCCGGGCGCGATGATCCGCCGCAGGCATTCGCCGACGAGGCGCAACAGCGCGGCCTGGCGCATACCCGCATCGCCAGCTTCGGCAGCGTGCTGTTCAACGGCGATGCCAGCCAGATGGCCAGCATCAAGGCGGTACAGGCAGGTTATCCACTGCGCGGCACGCTGCGGGTCCGGGCCACGCCCGGCGGTGCGTTGATCGCCGATGCCGGCATGCCGCCCAAGGGCCAGGCCTATGCCGACCCACGCCTGCTGCAGGGGTTGGGGCTGAAGGCCGGCGATGACCTCGAGTTCGGCGCCGGCACGCTGCGCATCGCCGGTATCATCGAGGCCGAGCCGGACAGCGGTGGCGACCTGCTGACACTCTCGCCCACCCTGCTGGTCAACCGCGCTGATGTGGAGGGCACGGGCCTGCTCGGCCCGGGCAGCCGTATCAACTACCGGCTGATGTTCGCCGGCGCAGCGGAGCCGATCGCGGCGCTGCGCCAGTGGCTGCTGCCGCAGGTGAAGGGCCTGCGCCTGCTGAGCGTGGACGACACCCAGCGCGGCGTGCGCCAGGCGTTCGATCTGGCCGGGCGCTTCCTCGGCCTGAGCGCGCTGCTGGCGGTGCTGCTGGCCGGTGTGGCCACCGCGCTGGCGGCCAACCGCTTCGCCCTGCGTCGCATCGACCAGGTGGCGATCCTGCGCTGCCTGGGCGCACGCCAGCGCGACATCCTGCTGGGCCTGGCGCTGCAGCTGCTGATGCTGGCGGTGCCAGCCTGTGCGCTCGGCATCGGCCTGGGCATGGCCGCGCAGGAAGGCCTGGTGCAGGTGCTGGGCAGCCTGGTGCCGCAGCGCCTGCCGCTGCCGGAAGCGATGCCGGCGCTGACCGGTGCCGGCATCGGCCTGCTGCTGCTGTTCGGCTTCGGCCTGCCACCGCTGCTGCGCCTGCGCGGGGTGCCGCCGATGCGGGTGCTCAACCGTTCCTTCGCCGCCCTGCCGCCGGCGTCGCTGCTGGCCTATGTGGCGGCGCTGGCGGCCAGCCTGCTGCTGGCGGTGCAGGTCACCGGCGATCTGAAACTGGCGCTGTGGGTGCTGGGCGGCCTGGCCGCGCTGGCGCTGGCGGCCGGTGCGGTCGGCTTCGTGCTTCTGCAGCTGCTGCGCGGCCTGCAGCACCGCCTGCATGGCAACTGGCGGTTGGGCCTGGCCGCGCTGACCCGGCGCCGGCTGCTGGCGGTGATGCAGCTGGTGGGGTTGTCGCTGTCGCTGTGCGCGTTGTTGCTGCTGGCGGTGACCGGACCCGGCCTGCTGCAGCAGTGGCGCGAGCGCCTGCCTGCGGATACGCCGAACTACTTCCTGATCAACATCCAGCCCGAACAACGCGACGGTGTGCTGGCCGCATTGCGTGGACTGGGCGCCGGCGACGCCAGTATCGAGCCGATGGCGACCGGCCGCCTGATCGCGATCAACGGCAAGCCGCCGCTGCGCGTGGACCAGGCCGCCGCCGAGGGGAACGGCGCGAACAACGGCCCGCGCGAGGACGACGACGAGAACCGGCCGCTGAACTTCAGCTGGCGCAGCAGCTTCCCACCCGCCAATGCGCTGCTGGAGGGCCGCTTCTGGCAGGCCGGCAGCACCGCGGCGGAAGCCTCGGTGGAAACCGGCTGGGCGCGGCGCTACGGCGCGCACCTGGGTGATCGCATTACGATTTCCGTAGGCGAGCAGCAGCGCGAGTTCACCGTCACCAGCATCCGCAAGGCGGACTGGAACACGTTCCGCCCGAATTTCTTCGTGCTGTTGAACCCCAATGCGGTGGGCGATACCCCGCACAACCTGCTGTCGGCCTTCCATCTGCCGTCCGGCAACGCGGCCGGGCTGGGCGAGCTGGTGCGCGCGCAGCCGAACCTGTCGCTGCTGGACGTGGACGCGGTGATCTCGCAGGTGCGCGATGTGATGGAGCGCGTGGCGCAGGCAGTGCAGCTGGTGATGGTGTTCAGCCTGCTGGCCGGCGTGCTGGTGCTGCTGGCGGCGCTGCAGGCCACCGCCGGCGAGCGCCGCTACGACAGCGCGGTGCTGCGCACGCTGGGCGCGACCCGGCGCCAGCTGCGCGGCGCGGTGCTGGTGGAGTTCGGCGCGCTGGGCACGCTGGCGGCGTTGCTGGCGGTGGGCGCGGCCGCAGCGATCGGCGTGGCGGTGTCGCAGAAGGTGTTCGAGCTGCCCTTGCTGCCGCCGTGGCCGGGCCTGCTGATCGGCGGCGTGGTCGGCATCGGCTTGAGCCTGCTGGCGGGCTGGTGGGGTACGCGGGCGATCCTGCATACGCCGCCGGCATTGGCACTGCGCGAGGCCTGAATCGGTTGCGCCTCCGGATGGCGTGCCGAGCAAGCCCGGCCCCCACCGGCAGCCGGTGAATGCGGTGCCGGGTACCCCCGGCACCTCTCTCCATCGCGGCGATCAGCCTTCCTTCGGCGCCTTTTCCACGTACTTGGCGAACACCTCGTCGATCTGCTTGTCCTTTACCTTTTTGCCGGACTGGATCGCTTCGGCCTGGGTGAACAGCGGAATGATCATCGCCATGCCATCGATCTTGGTCTTCAGGTGCACGCCCGGGGCCTGGCCGAGGAAGCCGTCCCAACGCTGGCGCACCTTGGCCCAGTAGCCGGCAGTGGCCTTCCAGTAGTCACGCGCCGGGGTGAAGTCGACCTCGGTGGTCTTCACGTAGTCGTTGAAGCCGAACTCGCGTGCGATCTCCACCTGGCTGCCGTCGGCGTTGCGCTGCACCTTGGTGTTGAACTGCTCGTGGGTCCAGCCATTGGGCGTGAGCGTGTGGCGGTTGACGACGGCCAGCGCGTTGTAGTCGCTGCGCTTGGTGTACTCACGGCGCGGCAACGGGCGCCAGCTGAGGTCGCTGGTCCAGCTCGGCACGTTGTTGGTGTAGGTCCATTTGCCGGTGCCGCAGTAGCGCGGTGCGTCGCTCACTTCGTACACGCACTGGGTCCAGGCGCCCTGGTTCACCGCCGCGGGAATGCGGCGTACCTGCCAGGTCTGGTCGGCGCTGAACTCGAAACGGTTCGGTGCTTCGTAGACCCAGTCCTGGCGCCAGTGCTTGGTGATGTGGCCGCTCTTCTCGTCCAGCAGCAGGTGCTGCAGCACGATGCGCTTCGGCGTGTCCTCGACCACGATCACCAGTTCGTTGCCGCCGCTGCGCATCGCCGGGGCGCGCTCGTAGCCGGGCTTCAGCAGCACGGTCTCGTCGAATGCGAAATCGACGGTGTACTCGCCCTGCATGGCAAGGATGCTGTCGTGGTCGCGGGCGATGCCGGAGGGCTGCGCGCTGGCCACGCCGCTGGTGGCGAGCAGCAGCAGGACGCTGGCTGTCTGGAGCTTCATCGGGGTCTTCCTTCGGGGTTGCAGATGCAGTGAGAGGCCGTCCGTGGCCGACAGGCGTTCCATCGGGAAAGGGTTACAGCCGGATCAGCGGCAGGTCGCCGGGAACCCGCGGCGCCGAGCGACGTGCAGCATCGGCGCAGCAGCAATCGTCGATCGCCAGCTCGCCTTCGGCACCTTCCAGCCGCGCGATGCGACGCGCGGTGGCTGCGCCCAGCGAGGACAACGTCGACAGGCTTGCAGCCAGGGTGCGGCCGTCGTCGGCGGCATGCAGGCGCAGCGCGCACAGTCGCCAGCGCTGGCCACCGAGATGGCCGGCCAGGCGCCGCCACAGGCGTTCGCCGACACTGCCCTCGCTGTCATGCTCCGGGCCCGGCGGCAGCGCCGCGACCAGCCGGTCCCAGGCCAGGAAATCGCTGTCGGGCAACAGGTACAGCCGCCACACGCAGCGGCCGCGGGCATCGAGGAAGCACAGGCTTTCGCGCACGCCCTCGCTGTCCACGCCCTGGCAGGCATGCACGCGTACTGCCTGGCGCCAGCCACCGAGCTCGTTGCCGTCGGCGCGGTACAGGCACAACACGGTGCCGAGCGTGGCCAGCTGTGCCGGCGTCGGCCAGGCCGCGCTGCCCTGCGCGGCGATGGCGTCGTTCCTGCGTGCGGACAAGGCTCGGCTCATGAGGTCACCAGGAAACGGCAAGGCTGGCGGAGAGGGTGCGGCCCGGGCTGGTATAGCGGTCCAGCACGCGGCTGCCCGGCGACAGCGTCGAACCCACGTTGGACCAGTCGATGTAACGCTTGTCGCCCAGGTTGAACACGCCGACGTTGAAGGTGGCGCCCGGGGCGAAGTTCCAGTGCGCCATCAGGTCGGCCACGCCGTAGCCGGCCGGGCGGTACACCGTGGCGGCGGTGACGCGGTCCTTGCGCTTGACGAAGGTACCGGCCAGTTCGACGCCCCAGGTGTCGGTGTCGTACATCAGGCCGACGGTGCCACGCAGCGGGTCGACCGAATCCAGCGGGGTGTCTTCGGTCCTGTTGTCACCGCGCGACCAGGCCACCGAGCTGCGCAGGGCCCAGCCCTGCAACGCCGGGCTGATCTGGCCGAAGTCGACGCCGGCCTTCATCTCGGCACCGTAGATGCGCGCATCCGCGATGTTGCGCGACTGGAACACCATCAGGCCCTGGGCGTTGGTGCCGACCAGCGACTGCGACTCGATGAAGTCCTTGTACTCGTTGTAGTAGCCGCTGAGGCTGACGTAGGCCGCTGGCGACAGGAAGCGCAGCCCCAGCTCCATGCCGTCACTGGTTTCCGGCTTCAGGTCCGGATTGGGAATGGCGGTGTAGCCGAAGGCGAAGTTGGTGAAGCCCAGGTTGACGTCGTTGTACGGCGGCGAGCGGAAGCCATGCGAATAGCCGGCAAACAGCGACCATTCGTCGGTGAAGCGATAGACCATGCCCAGCTTCGGCGAGACGCTGGTCTTGGTCAGCCTGGCCACCGCAACGCCGGGATTGTCGTCGGCGAAGATGCTGTCCACCTCCGGCTTCAGCTCGTAGCGGTCCACGCGCACGCCCGGCACCAGCGACAGCTTGCCGTTGGCCATGCGCATTTCGTCCTGTGCGTACAGGCCCAGCTCGGTCGTCTTGCTGATCGGGAAATCGCGCACCGGGAAGGCGTCGGGCAGGATGGTGGTGCTGGTCTGGCCATTGGCCAGCACCTGGTAACCGTCGCGCTTCTGGCGGATCTCGGTATGCGCGCCCTCGAAACCGTAGGTCAGCGCGTGTTCGACGCTGCCGGTGCTGAACGCCTTGTTGAACTGCGCCTGCAGGCCGTAGACGCGCTGGTCGAAGTTGAACGCGCGGTGCCGGCGGCTGCGGTTGGCGCGGTCCTCATCGGTGATCTGGGTGGTTTCGCTGTGCTGGGTATACAGCTGCCAATGCAGGCTGTCGGCGAAGCCCTTGTCCAGCGCATCCATTTCATGGGCGAACGACACGCGGGTGCGGTTCTGCGTATCGCGCGCCTTCATGCCGGTGGTGGTGGTGCGGTCGATCGAGGACAGCACGTTGGTATCGGTGTTGTCTTCGTTGCCTTCCACGGTCAGCCGGAAGCGCTGGTCCTCGCTCGGCGCATAGACCAGCTTGGCCAGGCCACTGCGACCATCGCGGTCCTGCGGGTTGGGCGCGGTGCGGGTGTTGTCGAGGCTGCGTACATCACCCTTGTTGCCGGTTTCCTGGCCCTGGCGATGGTTGATGTTGACCATGCCGCTCCAGTGTTCGCCGCCGAACGCGCTGGTCACGCCGCCGAGCAGGCCCTTCCACTCACCGTCGTAGCCGAACTTCAGGCCGACGTAGCTGTCCTTGCCATCCTTGAGGTAGTCGGCAGGATCCTTGGTGACGAAGGCGACCACCCCCCCGAGCGCGTCGGACCCGTACAGCGAGCTGGCCGGGCCGCGCACGATCTCCACGCGCTTGAGCGTATCCAGATCGGTGAAGTTGCGGTTGGCGTTGGAGAACGAGCCGATGTTGAAGCTGGTGGGCATGGCGATGCCGTCGGTCTGCACGCGCACGCGGTTGCCGTCCAGGCCACGGATGCGGATGCTGCCAAGGCCGAAGCGCGCGGCGCTGCGGTTGACCGACAGGCCCGGCTCGTAGCGCAGCAGATCCTTGATGTCCTGCACCAGGTGCCGGTCCATCTGCTCGCGGTCGATGACGTCCACGGTGGCCGCCACATCGCTCACCGCCCGCTCGGTGCGGGTGGCGGTGACCTGCACACGGTCGAATTCGCGCGCATCGGGCGCGGCGGTGGCCGCGGCAGCAGCATGGGCGGACAGCGGCAGGGCCATCCAGACGGCAAGGCAAAGGGCGGTAGGGCGGGTCATCGGGTTCGTTCGGTCAGGCAGGGGAACCCCCGGTTACCGGCACACCCGGAGGGTGCACGCGGTAGACCGAGGGGGAGAGAGCGGGAGCGGACGGGTCGCCCACCCTGCCGGCGCGGCCGGCAGGAGGGAGGGGGGCGGGCGACCAGGCCGCGATTACTTGGTCAGGATCAGCTTGTCGTTGCTGGTGTGCCGCAGGCGATAGAAGCGGTCGCCGTGCTGGATCAGGATTTCACGACGGCCCTTGAGCAGGGCTTCGCTGTCGATGACCTCTTCCGGCGGAACGACACGGACCGGACGATCGCGGAGGGTCAGCGTTTCGGGGCGCAGCAGTACAGGTTGAGCATTCATGAGCATCTGGACTCGTGCGAGGGACGAGTCAAATGATAATGATTCTCAGTTGACAATCAACAACCATTCTCAATTTGATTGATGAGATTAATGATCGAATTCTCAAATTCGATAGATCCTGTCAATCAAATGGCGACCCAGCCGTATAGAGTCGACTCTACCGAGGCCCCCGAGGCCCGGTCGGCCCCCGGGTTCAGGCGAAGGCGGCTTCGACGTCGGCCCAGCCGGCGGCGTCGACCTGCTCCAGCACCTCCAGCGCCTGCAGGTTCTGCAGCAGCTGGCTGACCCGGCTGGCACCGAGGATCACGCTGGAGACGTTCGGGTTGCGCAGGCACCAGGCGATGGCCAGCGTGGCCGGCGCCTGCCCCAGCGCACGCGCCACCTCGCTGAAGCGGCGCACCTGGGCCAGGCGGGCCTCGGCGTCGTCACCCAGCACCAGCGCCTGCAGCCATTCCATGCCCTCGCGGCCCAGCCGCGCATCGGCCGGAATGCCCTGGTCGTACTTGCCACTCAGCAGGCCCGAGGCCAGCGGCGAGAAGATGGTGGTGCCCAGGCCGGCACCGGCATACAGCGGCGCGTACTCGACCTCGACCCGTTCGCGGTGCAGCAGGTTGTACTGCGGCTGCTCCATCGACGGGCCCTGCAGGTTGCGCGCCTCGGCGATGTCCAGCGCCTGCTGGATCTGCACCGCCGACCACTCCGAGGTCCCCCAGTAGAGGATCTTGCCTTGCCGCACCAGGGTATCCATGGCATGCACGGTCTCGGCGACCGGCGCGTCCGGATCCGGGCGATGGCAGTAATAAAGGTCCAGGTAGTCCACCCGCAGGCGCTTGAGCGCCGCATGGCAGGCGTCGGTCACATGCTTGCGCGACAGGCCGCGCTGGGTCGGCCGTGGGTCCTTGGCGCTGCCGAAGAACACCTTGCTGGAGACGCAGATGCCGTCGCGCGGCAGCCGCAGGTCGGCGATCACATCGCCCATCACCTGTTCGGCGCGGCCGTTGGCATAGCCCTCGGCGTTGTCGAAGAAGTTGACGCCGTGGTCCCAGGCGGCGGCCACCAGGTTGCGGGCCTCGTCGCGCGGGATCTGGTCACCGAAGGTCACCCAGGCGCCGAAGGACAGGGCGGAAATCGGCAGGCCGGTGGAGCCCAGGCGACGGTATTGCATGCGAATCTCCTGCTGCGGGCCCGCATCCGGGCCGGGATCGAGCCCCATTCTACCTGCCGCCGCCGGCCGCAAGCCCTTGCCGTTGCTGGCCTGATCGGTACCGATAGATGCGCGCACGCTGCTTTTTCTTGCCCCGGCCCCTGCCCTGCACTAGGCTTCCCGTTTTTCGCGACGCCCCAGGGGAGTCACTCACATGGTCGAAGGTTTGGGCAGGATCGGCTTCGGCCTGTTCGGGTTGGCGGTGCTGATCGGCATCACCTGGTTGTTTTCCAACAACAAGCGTGCGGTTGACTGGAAGCTGGTTGCCACCGGTATCACCCTGCAGATCGCGTTCGCGGCGCTGGTGATCCTGGTGCCGGGCGGCCGCGACGTGTTCGATGCGCTGGGCAAGGGCTTCGTCAAGGTTCTCAGCTTCGTCAACGAAGGCTCGGGCTTCATCTTCGGCTCGTTGATGGACACCAAGAACTACGGCTTCATCTTCGCCTTCCAGGTGCTGCCGACCATCATCTTCTTCTCGGCGCTGATGGGGGTGATGTACCACCTCAACGTCATGCAGGCGATCGTGCGCGTGATGGCGTGGTCGATCACCAAGGTGATGCGCGTGTCCGGCGCGGAAACCACCAGCGTCTGCGCCAGCGTCTTCATCGGCCAGACCGAGGCGCCGCTGACCGTGCGCCCGTACATCGCCAGGATGACCCAGTCCGAGCTGCTGACCATGATGATCGGCGGCATGGCCCACATCGCCGGCGGCGTGCTGGCGGCCTATGTGGGCATGCTCGGCGGTGGCGACCCGGCGCAGCAGGCCTTCTACGCCAAGCACCTGCTGGCAGCGAGCATCATGGCCGCACCGGCCACCCTGGTCGTGGCCAAGCTGCTGATTCCGGAAACCGGCACCCCGCTGACCCGCGGCACGGTGAAGATGGAAGTCGAAAAGACCTCCAGCAACATCATCGACGCGGCCGCTGCCGGTGCCGGTGACGGCCTGAAGCTGGCGCTGAACATCGGCGCGATGCTGCTGGCCTTCATCGCCCTGATCGCGCTGCTGAACGCCCCGTTGACCTGGATCGGCGAGGTGACCGGCCTGGCCGCTGCCATCGGCAAGCCGACCAACCTGTCGACCATCTTCGGTTACGTGCTGGCCCCGATCGCCTGGGTGATCGGTACCCCGTGGGCTGATGCCACCACCGTCGGTTCGCTGATCGGCCAGAAGGTCGTGATCAACGAATTCGTCGCCTACACCGAACTGTCGCAGATCGTGAACGGCCAGGTGGCCGGCGTGAGCCTGTCCGAGGAAGGTCGCCTGATCGCCACCTACGCGCTGTGCGGCTTTGCCAACTTCAGCTCGATCGCGATCCAGATCGGCGGCATCGGCGGCCTGGCCCCGGAACGTCGCCACGACCTGGCCAAGTTCGGCCTGCGCGCGGTGTTGGGCGGTACCATTGCCACCTTCATGACGGCGACCATCGCCGGCGTGCTGACGCACTTCAGTTGAACCCTTGGTTGAGAAAAGATTCCCTATGAGCAGCAGTGTCGTTGTCGTCGGTTCCTTCAATGTCGATCACGTGTGGCGGTGTGAGTCGCTGCCGGCACCGGGTGCGACCATTGCCGGCCGCTACAGCACCGGCCCCGGGGGCAAGGGCTTCAACCAGGCGGTGGCGGCCTGCCGCGCCGGTGCCGACACGCACTTCGTGTGCGCGTTGGGCGATGACGCCGGTGGCGCCACCGCGCGTGAACTGGCTGCGCAGGATGGCTTCGCGCTGATCGCCGAGGCCAGCAGCGAACCGACCGGCACCGCGGGCATCTACGTGGACGCGCGTGGCCGCAACACCATCGTGATCGGCCCGGGTGCCAACGCCGCGCTGGGCACCGATTTCCTGCAACAGCAGCAGGCCCTGCTGACCCGCGCCAAGGTGGTGCTGGTGCAGCTGGAATCGCCGGTGCAGACCATCGAAGCGGCGCTGGCCACGGCCCGCGAGGCCGGTGTCACCACCGTACTCAATACCGCACCGGCCGATGCGCCCTCGACCATCGGCCTGCTCAAGCTGGCCGATGTGATCACCCCGAACGAAACCGAGTTCGCTGCCCTGCTCGGCCGCCATGTCGGTGAGCGCGTGGATGCCAACGACGTCGCCGCGCTGGATGGCGCCAGCCTGCACGCGCTGTGCCGCAAGCTGGTCGGCAACGGCACCGTGGTGGTGACCCTGGGTTCGGTGGGCGTGTTCGTGTCGCATGCCGACGAGAACCTGCGCGGCGATACCCAGCCGTACTACCGCGTGGGTGCCGAACAGGTGCAGGCGATCGACACCACCGGTGCCGGTGACGCCTTCAACGGTGCGCTGGCCGCGTCGCTGGCGCAGGTGGCCGACGCCCCGTTCGCCCGCCACGTGCGCTTCGCCAACCAGTTCGCCGGCCGTTCGACCGAGAAGGAAGGCGCCGCTGCGGCGATGCCGCGCTTCACCCCGGCCGACGCTGAAGCCAGGTAATTCCACGCCACGCGTGGATGACAAGGCCCGGGTGTGCAGACACCCGGGCCATTCTTTTGCCCATTGCCCAGCCCCTGCGACCGCCTGTCGCATTGCCCACATCCTGCCCCTCGCCCACCATCCGCGCAGCTTCCTCGCACGGGCAGGACATGGACGGATTCCCCTGGCTGCTGGTCGCGGCCGCCGGCAGTGCCGTGGCGGCGCTGCTGCATATCGGCTGCATCGCCTTCGGCGCCGCGTGGTACAGGTACTTCGGTGCCGGCCAGCGCGTGGTCCGGCTGGCGCATGCGGGGCACTGGTGGCCACCGCTGATGACCGCCGGCATCACTGCCGTGCTGGTGGCCTGGACCCTGTACGCACTGGCCGCCGCGGGCTGGCATTCGCCGCTGCCGGCCAGCCGCCTGGTCCTGCCCGGCATCGCCGCGCTGCTGTTGCTGCGTGCCGCGATGGGCTTCGGCCTGGCGCTGTTCCGGCCGGGGTACAACGGCACGCGCTTCTGGGCGGTCAGCTCGCTGGTCTGCCTGGGCTTGGGGCTGGCCTTCGCGCTGGGTACCCGCCAGGCCTGGCAGGGCCTGGGGTAGCCGCCCACCATCGCCCGCCCGTGGGGGCGGCGGAAGCAACCGTCAAGCATCTGCTGATGCCGGTACGGCATGAGGTCGGTGCCGATCGGCCTGAACCGGACCGCGCGCGGCACGGCCGTACCGCCGCCCGCGCCCTACAATGGGCGCATGCAGATCGGCCCGTACACCATTGCCCCGAACGTCGTGCTGGCACCCATGGCCGGCGTCACCGACAAGCCCTTCCGCCTGCTGTGCAAACGGCTGGGTGCGGGACTGGCCGCCTCGGAAATGACCATCAGCGACCCGCGCTTCTGGAACACGCGAAAGTCGATCCACCGCATGGACCATGACGGCGAGCCGGCCCCGATCAGCGTGCAG
This sequence comes from Stenotrophomonas sp. YJH_SMC_138, assembly GCF_059369855.1. Classification (NCBI taxonomy): domain Bacteria; kingdom Pseudomonadati; phylum Pseudomonadota; class Gammaproteobacteria; order Lysobacterales; family Lysobacteraceae; genus Stenotrophomonas; species Stenotrophomonas sp. YJH_SMC_138. The sequence goes on along the minus strand of NZ_JCAFTB010000003.1, from coordinate 379,438 downwards.
ATCGCCGGCACCGAGCCGCAGCAGCTGGCCGAGGCCGCGCGCTACAACGTCGACCACGGCGCGCAGATCATCGACATCAACATGGGCTGCCCGGCCAAGAAGGTGTGCAACGCCTGGGCGGGCTCGGCGCTGATGCGCGACGAGCAGCTGGTGGCGCGCATCCTCGAAGCCGTGGTCAACGCAGTGGACGTGCCGGTCACGCTGAAGATCCGCACCGGTTGGGACTGCGACCATCGCAATGGCCCGGTGATCGCCCGCATCGCCGAGGCCAGCGGCATCGCCGCGCTGGCCGTGCATGGCCGCACCCGCGACCAGCATTACACCGGCCAGGCCGAGTACGCCACCATCGGCGAGATCAAGGCTGCGCTGCGCATCCCGGTGATCGCCAACGGCGATATCGATTCGCCGCAGAAGGCCGCCTACGTCCTGAAGGAAACCGGCGTGGATGCGGTGATGATCGGTCGCTCGGCGCAGGGCCGGCCGTGGATCTTCCGCGAAGTGGCGCACTACCTGGCCACCGGCGAGGAACTGCCACCGCCGTCGCTGGCGGAAGTGCGCGACATCCTGCTTGGCCACCTGCACGCGCTGCATGCGTTCTATGGCGAGCCGCAGGGCGTGCGCATCGCGCGCAAGCACCTGGGCTGGTACGCCAAGGATCGTCCGGAGAACGCCGCGTTCCGCGCGGTGGTCAACCGTGCCGAAGACCCGCAGGGCCAGATCGCGCTGACCACGGAATACTTCGACCGCCTGATCGCCGGGGAACCCGCGTTGTCATCTGCTGCCTGAGCGTACTGCCATGCCGTCGAGTCGAGCTTGCTCGACTGAATTTCCAGAGCCGTCGAGCACGCTCGACGCTACAAGAGCCCGCCCCATGACCCCGCCGATTTCCTCCCCGACCTATCTGCACGGATTTTCCGGCACCGAACAGCAGCGCCTGATGACCCAGGCCCGGCTGCTGGAATCGAGCATCTTCGGCCAGATCGACTACAGCGGCGCGCGGCGCCTGCTGGAAGTCGGCAGTGGCGTCGGTGCGCAGACCGAGATCCTGCTGCGCCGCTTCCCCGAGCTGCACGTGACCGGCGTGGACCTGAGCGAAACGCAGCTGGCCACCGCGCGCGAGAACCTGGCGCGCACGCCGTGGTGCAGCGACCGATACACCCTGCAGCAGGCCGATGCCGGCGAGCTGCCGTTCGAGGCACGCAGCTTCGACTCGGCGTTCCTGTGCTGGGTGCTGGAACACGTGCCTTCACCGGCGCGGGTGCTGAGCGAAGTGCGCCGCGTGCTGGCACCGGGTTCGCCGGTCTACATCACCGAAGTGATGAATGCCTCGTTCCTGCTCGACCCGTACTCGCCGCACATCTGGCGCTACTGGATGGCCTTCAACGACTTCCAGTACGACCATGGCGGTGACCCGTTCGTCGGTGCAAAGCTGGGCAACCTGCTGCTGGCCGGCGGCTTCCGCGACGTGCACACCGAGATCAAGACCATCCACCTGGACAACCGCGAACCGGCGCGTCGCAAGACGATGATCGCGTTCTGGGAACAGCTCCTGCTGTCGGCCGCCGACCAGCTGCTGCAGGCCGGCTCGGTGGACGAGGAAACCGTGGAAGGCATGCGCCGCGAGTTCCGCCTGGTGCAGAACGACCCGAACGCCGTGTTCTTCTACTCGTTCGTCCAGGGCCGCGCCACGGTGTATTGATCCGGTGTTCTGCTGCCGATCGGGGCCGTAGAGCCACGCCATGCGTGGATCCAGTGATCAATGCACGGCGGTGTGGTCGGCCGCGCCCGGCGCCGCCGCCGGCTCCTGCCAGATCCGCTGCCACATCGCCGCCAGGCGGCGACCGGCGTCGGCACGCGCGGCGGGACTGCTGTAATCCACCCGCACCTGCTCGGGAACGATCGCCCGCCACTGCCCGTCGGCCTGCCCGGCCACGACGAAGTTGAAGGTGTAGTCCGGCTCCAGCCCCATGCGCAGGTCACTCAGCACCAACCGGCCGTCAACCACCTGCGCACGCATGAAACCGCGGTTGAACCACGTCAGCTGCTGCACCGCCGGGATGGCCTGCGCTTCGCGCAAGGCCTGTACGTTGGACGCATGGCCTTCGAACCGCATCGGCCCGTGGTCGGCCACCAGCGAGCGGTCACCCACCACGTAGCCATTGGGCGTCATCGCCACCACCCGCCACAGCAGGGTGTTGAACGGCATCGGTACCGAGAAGCGCGGCGCATCGCCCAGGCCCATCGCGGCCAGGCTCTGCTGTGCGGCACGGTCGACCTGTGACTTGGCGATCAGGCCCCAGCCCAGGTAGCCACTGCTGAGCAGCAGGGCCACGCCCAGCACCTTGCCCGCCCAGGGCCGGGCGCGGCCGAACCAGGCCAGCACGCAGCCCAGCAGAAGCCACACCGTATACCCCGGGTCGATGATGAAGACACTGGATCCCATGGTCGGATGCGGGCGCAGCGGCCACCACAACTGGGTGCCATACACGGTGAACGCATCCAGCACCGGATGGGTGACCAGCGCCAGCTGGATCGCCCAGAACCAGCGCAGCGGTGACTGCGCGACGCGGCCATTGCCGAAGCGCTTGAACAGCCACCAGATCAATGCCGCCACCCATGGCAGTACCAGCAGCGAATGACTGAAACTGCGGTGCTCGATCATGTTCGCCACCGGATCGGCTGCGGTGAAACCGAGCCACAGCGCGTCGAGGTCCGGCAGGGTGCCAAGCGCGGCACCAGCGAGCAGGGCCGCGCGGCGATGTCCGGGCGGGGCGATGGCAGCGGCGACGGCGCCACCGAGCACGATCTGGGTCAGGGAGTCCATGGGCCGATGCTAGCGGCTTGCGGGCGGTGCATGTAGAGCCGAGCCCATGCTCGGCTGCGCTTCGTTCGGCGCCACGTCAGCCGAGCATGGGCTCGGCTCTACAGTAGGACAGACGCGCGTTATGCCGCCTGCGACAACCGCGCGCCTGGCAGTTCCACCAGGGTCTGGCCGTTGTGGTCGAGCAGGCGCAGCGCACCATCATGGTCCTCGGCCAGTGCGGTCAGGCTCTCCACCCAGTCGCCGTCGTTGGCGTAGACCAGGCCATCGCGTTCGACCAGCGCCGCGCGGTGGATGTGGCCGCAGACGATGCCATCCAGGCCGCGCCGGCGCACGTCGTCCAGCCCGGCCTGCACGAAGCGCTCGATGTAGCGTTCGGCGGCCCCGCTGCGCTTCTTCAGGAACTCCGACAGCGACCAGTAGCGCATGCCAAGCCGGCGCCGTACCGCGTTCAGCGCCTGGTTGCCGGTCAGGATGCGGTAGTACAGCCAGTCGCCGAACTTTTCCTGCAGGCCACCGAAATGGGTCACGCCGTCGTAGTCGTCGCCATGCGCGACCAGCAGCCGGCGGCCATCGGCGGTCACGTGGATGGCACGGCGGCGCACCTGCATGGCCGGCAACATCAGCCCGCACACCTGGCGCAGCGAGGCATCGTGGTTGCCGGGAATGTAGATGATCTCGGTCCCTGCACGGCGCAGCGCGTGCAGGGCCTGGATGACTTCGCTGTGCGACTGCCGCCAGTTGGCGCGGCGATGCGCCATCCACCACAGGTCGATGATGTCGCCGACCAGGTACAACCGCTCGCAGCGCAGCTGCGAGAGGAACCGCGCCAGTTCGGTGGCGTGGCAATGACGTGAGCCCAGGTGCACGTCGGAGACGAACACTGCGCGCCGGTGCGGCGACAGGTTCGCCAGCGTGCTCATGCCGGCGCACCCGCGTCGCGCAGATAGCGTTTGCGCTTGTTCGGCCGGATCGCGCACAGGTCCACTTCGATCAGGCCGTCGATCGAATCGCTGAAGTCCGGGTCCACGCCGAAGGCGAGGAAGCGCGCGCCGCCGGGTTCGCACAGATCGGTGTACTGGCGGTACAGCGTCGGCACGCCGGTACCCAGTGCGGCCAGGTTGGCCTTGAGCACATCGAACGCGGCACCCGCATCCAGCTCGCCGAAACTTGGCGGTGCGGCGAAGTACTGGAAGGGGCGGTTCGATTCGGCCAACCCGGCGGTTCCGCCGTAGTAGCGCTGGTAGTAGGCCACCAGCTGCTCGCGCGCATCGCGCGGCAGCGCTGCGCTGATCGAGACCGCGCCGAACAGGTAGCGGATGCCCGGCCGGCACTGCAGGTAGGCGCCGATGCCCTGCCACAGGTAGTCCAGGCTGCGGCTGCCCCAGTAATCGGGCACCACGAAGCTGCGGCCCAGCTCCAGGCCCTCGGCAATGTGGGTGATGGCATCGTCGGAATAGCGGAACAGCGACGCGCTGTAGAGCCCGGACAGGCCGTGCCGGGCCAGGGCCTGGGCGCCGCGCATGATGCGGTAGGCACCGGCAATGCGCTGCGCCGCCGCGTCCCAGATCACGATGTGCTCGTACTGCGGATCGTAGGCGTCCAGGTCGCGGCTGCGCCCGGTGCCCTCGCCCACCTGGCGGAAGGTCAGCTCGCGCAGGCGGCCCAGTTCCAGCAGCAGCAGTGAATCGGCGGTACAGGTCGCCAACAGGATCTGCTTGCCATCGGCGGTCTGGCCCAGCTGGGTGGCCGCGGCAATGCCGGCGGCGACCTGCGAAGGCGGCACCGGAGACGCCAATGGCTCGGGGCCTGCGCACGCAGCGGCATTGCCGGCCGCGCCGTTGCGGCCCAGCGCGTACAGCGCGCGGCGCACCGCCAGCAGCTGTGCGCCCGGGTCACCGCCCTTGCCCAGCTGCATCGGCTCGCCGATGCTCAGCCGCAGCGGGCGGCCACGGCGGGTGAACATTTCGCGCGCCAGCAGCGCAGTGCCGGCCGGCTTGAACAGGGTCGAGGCGCCGTAGAACAGCGCCGAGTTGCGCGCTTCCACCCGCACCGGCAGCACCGGCGCGCCGGCTGCGCGGGCAAAGCGGACGAACCCGCGCTGCCAGCGGCCATCACGGATGCCGCGCAGCGACAGCCGCGAGACCTCGCCGGCCGGGAACACGATCACGCACTGCTCGGCGCTCAACGCTTCCTCCACGGCATGCAGGCTGCCGCGCCGGGCCTTGCCGCCGAGGATGCGCACCGGCAGCAGCAGGTCCTGCAGCGGCGCGATCGCCCCCAGCAGATCGTTGGCCACGATCCGCACGTCGCGGCGGATACGGCCAACCGCGTCCAGCAGTGCGAGGGCATCCAGTGCCCCGGAGGGGTGGTTGGCGACGATCAGCAGGCGGCCGGTGGCCGGGATCCTGGCCAGCGCGGCCGGATCCACCTGGTACTGGCCGCCGATGAATTCCAGGCCGGCGGCGACGAAACCGAAGCCGCGCAGTCCTGAGCTGCGCTGCAGGAAGGCTTCGATCTGGTCCAGGCGCGACCAGCGCCCGACGCTGCGCAGCAGCGGCCGCGCCAGTTGGCCGCGACGGCCATGGAACCAATCGGGGAAACGTTGCTGGAGACGCTGTTCGAGTTCCTGCATGGCGGATCCACTGATGCCCGGCGGCCGGATTGGCCGACAGCCTGCGCCCGGCAGGCGGCAGCCAGATGGCGGTTTCGGGGCAGAACGATGACGGCCGGCCCGCCTTCGCGGCGAGGTCGCCGCCTGCGCGGTCGGGGCCGGCAGCCGTCCCGTCTGTTGTCACGCTGGTGGAACACTGGGCCTCAACGCTGGGCCCCAATCCCCAAGGGACGGCCCCTCCAGGCCTACGCGGGCTTAACCACCGGCAACCGGCACAGGTTCACAATGCACAGGCGGCGCACCCCGTGTATCATGCGCGCCCATCTTTCCATCCGAATCAAGGGATATTACGCCTGATGTCCAGCTATCTCTTCACCTCCGAGTCGGTCTCCGAAGGCCATCCGGACAAGGTTGCCGACCAGATCTCCGATGCGGTGCTGGACGCGATCCTGACCCAGGACCAGCGCGCCCGCGTGGCCTGCGAGACCATGGTCAAGACCGGCGTTGCCATCGTGGCCGGTGAAATCACCACCAGCGCCTGGATCGACCTGGAAGCGCTGACCCGCAAGGTCATCACGGACATCGGCTACGACAGCTCCGACGTCGGTTTCGACGGCGCCACCTGCGGCGTGCTGAACCTGATCGGCAAGCAGTCGCCGCACATCGCCCAGGGCGTGGATCGCAAGAAGCCGGAAGAAATGGGCGCTGGCGACCAGGGCCTGATGTTCGGCTATGCCACCAACGAGACCGACAGCTACATGCCGGCCGCGATCCACCTGTCGCACCGCCTGGTCGAGCAGCAGGCCAAGATCCGCAAGAAGAAGAACTCGCCGCTGTCGTGGCTGCGTCCGGACGCCAAGAGCCAGGTCACCCTGCGCTATGAAAACGGCGTGGTCTCGGCCATCGACGCCGTGGTCCTGTCGACCCAGCACGCCCCCGGCATCAAGCAGAAGGACCTCATCGAGGCCGTCCGCGAAGAGATCATCAAGCCGGTGCTGCCGGCCAAGTGGCTGCACAAGGGCACCAAGTTCCACATCAACCCGACCGGCAAGTTCGAGATCGGTGGCCCGGTGGGCGACTGCGGCCTGACCGGCCGCAAGATCATCGTCGACACCTACGGCGGCTGGGCCCGTCACGGTGGTGGTGCCTTCTCCGGCAAGGACCCGTCCAAGGTCGACCGTTCGGCAGCCTACGCGGCCCGCTACGTCGCCAAGAACGTGGTGGCCGCCGGCCTGGCCGACCGTTGCGAAGTGCAGGTCTCCTACGCCATCGGCGTGGCTGAGCCGACCTCGATCTCGGTCACCACCTTCGGCACCGGCAAGATCAGCGACGACAAGATCGAGAAGCTGATCCGCAAGCACTTCGACCTGCGCCCGTACGGCATCATCAAGATGCTGGACCTGGTGCACCCGATGTACCAGCAGACCGCGGCCTACGGCCACTTCGGCCGCAAGCCGAAGGAGTTCAGCTACCTCAACGGCGAAGGCGAGACCGTCAACGCCACGGCCTTCTCCTGGGAGAAGACCGACCGCGCCGCCGCCCTGCGCGCCGATGCGAAGCTGAAGTAAGAAACACGAAGGGCCGCTCACGCGGCCCTTCTGCTTTCTGTAGAGCCGAGCCCATGCTCGGCTTTCTTTTTCCTGCGACAAGAGCAGCCGAGCATGGGCTCGGCTCTACAAGAGCTACGCCACGCCGATACAATCGCCGCATGTCGACCGAACTGAAAACCCACCAGCTGTCCATGACCGTGCTGATGTCGCCGGAGATGGCCAATTTCTCCGGCAAGGTCCACGGCGGCGCCATCCTGCGCCTGCTCGACCAGGTTGCCTACGCCTGCGCCAGCCGTTACGCCGGCAGCTACGTGGTCACCCTGTCGGTGGACCAGGTGATGTTCCGCCAGCCGATCGCGGTGGGCGAGCTGGTCACCTTCCTGGCGTCGGTGAACCATACCGGCACCTCGTCGATGGAGATCGGCATCAAGGTGGTGGCCGAGGACATCCTCAAGCGCAGCGTGCGCCACGCCAACAGCTGCTTCTTCACCATGGTGGCCGTGAATGAGGAAGGCCGGCCGACGCCCGTCCCGCCCCTGCAGCCGGCGACGTCCGACGAGAAGCGCCGCCAGGCCGCCGCGCAGATCCGCCGCCAGCTGCGCCAGGAAATGGAACAGCGCCATCTGGAACTGCTGGCATCGAATCCGCCGTCACCGGAGGAATGAGGTAGTGCCGGCGGCTGGCCGGCAACCTCGCGCGTGCTGCCGGACATCATGAGGTTGCCGGCCAGCGGCCGGCACTACCATTGCGAATTCGCCGGGCCATGCCCGGCGGATGCGGATCAACCGGTGTTCTGCACGCCCTGCGCAACACCGTTCACGCAGGCCACCAGCGCGCGCAGCAACCCGTCATCCTCGCGCCCGCTGGCCCGCCAGCGCTGCAACAGGTCCACCTGCAGCACGCTGATCGGATCGACGTAGGGATTGCGCAGGCGGATCGACAGCGCCAGCCGCGCATCGTGGTCGAGCAGCGTCCGCTGGTCCATCAGCGCCAGCAGCCAGTGCCGGGTGAGTTCCAGTTCGCGCTGCACCTGCGGGAAGAAGTGCCCGTGCAGTTCACCCGACAACAGCGAAAACTGCTCGGCGATGGTGATATCGCCCTTGGACAGCACCATCGCGATGTCGTCCAGGAAGGTGCGGAAGAACGGCCAGTCCCGCGCCATCTCGCGCAGGGTCTGTTCGTGGCCGGCAGCAACCGCCGCCTGCAGGCCACTGCCCACGCCGTACCAACCGGGAATCACCGCGCGCGCCTGGCTCCAGGCGAACACCCAGGGAATCGCACGCAGGTTGCCCAGCGCGGCGTCCTGGCCGAGCCGGCGCGATGGCCGCGAGCCCAGCGTCATGCGTTCGATCACGTCGATCGGCGTGGCGGTGCGGAAGTAGTCCATGAAACCGGCCTGGCCAACGAACGCGCGATACACCTCGCTGCTGGCCGATGCCACCGCGTCCATCACCGGTCGCCACTCATCCTCGCGCGGCTCGGCGGCACGCGGGCGCAGGCTGGCACGCAGCACCGCACCGGTGGCCTGCTCCAGCGAGCGCAGGGCCAGCGCACGGATGCCGTACTTGCGATGGATCACCTCGCCCTGCTCGGTCACCCGCAGGCGGCCATCGATGCTGCCGCGCGGCGATGCGTCCACCGCGTGCGTGGTCTTGCCGCCACCGCGGCTGATCGAGCCGCCACGGCCATGGAAGAAGGTCAGGCGGATGCCGGCCTCGGCCGCCACCTCCAGCAGTTCCACCTGTGCACGCTGCAGGCCCCAGCGCGATGCGGCGATGCCACCGTCCTTGCTGCTGTCCGAATAGCCCAGCATCACCATCTGCACGTCATCGCGTGCTTGCAGGTGCGCGCGATAGATCGGGTCGGCCAGTAGATCACGCAGGGTCGCGGTGCCGCGCTTGAGGTCCTCCACCGTCTCGAACAGCGGCGCGATATCCAGCGGTACTGATCCGTTCTCTTCCACCAGGCCGCCACGGCGCGCCAGCGCCAGCACCGCCAGCACGTCGCTGCGGTCATGTGCCATCGAGATGATGTAGCTGCCCAGTGCATCGCCACCATGCCGCGCACGGGCATCGGCCAGCGCGGCGAACACGGCGTCCAGTCGCCGGTTGCCTTCGTCGTCGCCCTTCGGCAACGGCGCGTCACCACTGGCATGCGGCGCCAGCAGGCGCGCGCGACCCACTGCATCCAGGCCGTCCCACGCTGCGTCGCCGCCCAGCACCGTGGCCAGCGCGCGCGCGTGCACGCTCGATTCCTGGCGCACGTCCAACCGCGCCAGGTGGAAGCCGAAGGTCTTCACCCGCCACAGCAGGCGCTGCACGGCGAAGCCACCGGCATGTTCGCCGCGGTTGGCGCGCAGGCTGTCGAGGATCAGCTGCAGGTCGTCGATCAGTTCGTCCGGGCCGGCGTAGGCGCCCTCGCCATCGTCCAGCGTTGCCTGCAGGCGTGCGCGCATGCGGTCGTTGAGCAGGCGGTACGGCATGTCGGCATGGCGCGGGCGCGACTGCACCTGCGGCAGCAGCTGCTGGTAGTGCGCCACGCGCGCCTGCAGCGCCTCGCTCACGCCCACCCGCTCGGTGGACTGGCTGAGCAGGCTGGCCAGCTGCAGCAGTTCCTTCTGGTAGCGACCCAGCACGGCCTGCCGTTGCGCGTCCAGCGTAGTGCGGATGGTGTGGGCATCCACGTTCGGGTTGCCGTCCATGTCGCCGCCCACCCACGTACCGAAGCGCAGCAGGCGCGGCAGCGGCAGTTCTTCGCCGTAGGTATCGCGCAGCGCCTGCTGCAGCGATTCGTACAGCACCGGGATCACCCGGTACAGCACCTGCACCAGATAGAAGCCGACGTGCTCGCGCTCGTCATCGACGGTAGGCCGCACCGGCGAGGAATCGGTGGTTTGCCACGAAGCGGTCAGCGCCATGCGGAAGCGCGCAGCATCGGCGGCCGCTTCCCCCGGCGTGCGCTGGCCGTCGAGGTTGTCGACCAGGCTGGCCACCATCAGCTGCTCTTTCTCCAGCAGCGCGCGGCGCACCGCTTCGGTCGGGTGCGCGGTGAACACCGGTTCGATGTCGATGCGCGGCAGCCACTGCGCCAGCTCATCCAGGCCCACGCCCTGCGCCTTCAGGTGCTGCAGCGCATCCTGCAGGCCGTCGGGCTGCGCCCCGGCGGTACCGGCACGCTGGTAATCACGGCGGCGGCGGATGCGATGCACGCGCTCGGCGATGTTGACCACCTGGAAGTAGGTGCTGAAGGCCCGCACCATGGTCTCGGCCTGCTGCGGCGTGCGCCCGGCCAGCCCTTCGGCCAGCTCCGACAGCGGCGCCTGGTTCTCGCGGCGGGCAATGGCGCGGGTGCGCACGTCCTCGACATCGTCGAGAAACGCGGCCGAAACCTGTTCGACCAGCAGGTCACCCACCAGTGCGCCGAGCCGGCGCACGTCATCGCGAAGCGGAAGATCGGGGGAAGCAAACTCGATGCTGCTGCGGTACTCGTTCATCGGCGACGCACAGGCCTCGGTCAACGGATCCAGACCCCAAGCCTATCCCAGATCGGGCGTCGTGCTGCGATGCAAGAATGGTTTCATCTGCACGTATCCATGGCGGACGCAGCCGAGCATGGGCTCGGCTCTACAAGCGTCATGGCGCGGGACACCGTGTAGCGCCCGAGCCCATGCTCGGGCGGCGGCGCAGCCGCACAGGCGGCCGCTGTTGTAGCGGCCACCCTCATGCACGTATCAGCGCTTCTTCTTCGCCGTGCCCTGCTCGGCCGGGCCGATGGTCTGCTCCAGCCAGCGCTCGCTCTCGGCCAGCATGGTCATGATCGATTCGCGTGCGCGGTAGGCATGCGATTCGTTGGGCAGCATCACCAGCCGCGCGGTGCCACCCAGGCCCTTCACCGCCGCGAACATGCGCTCGCTCTGGATCGGGAACGTGCCGGAGTTGTTGTCGTCCACGCCGTGGATGAACAGGATCGGATCCTTGATCCTGTCGGCGTAATTGAACGGCGCCATCTTCTGGTAGACGTCCTGCGCCTGCCAGTAGTTGCGCTCCTCGGCCTGGAAGCCGAACGGCGTGAGCGTGCGGTTGTAGGCGCCGCTGCGCGCAATGCCCGCCTTGAACAGGCGGGTGTGTGCCAGCAGGTTGGCCGTCATGAACGCACCGTACGAATGGCCACCAATGGCGATGTGATCGCGGTCGGTCACGCCACGCCGCACCACTTCATCCACGGCCGCCTGCGCATTGGCCACCAGTTGTTCGATGTAGGTGTCGTTCGGCTCCTTGTCGCCCTCGCCGATGATCGGCATCGACGGGCTGGCCAGCACCACGTAACCCTTGGCCAGGAACGCCTGCGGGCCCCAGTAGCTGACCGCATTGAAGCGATACGGCGAATCGGTCACCTGGCTGGCCGCGGCCGCGCTCTTGAACTCGCCCGGGTAGGCCCACATCAGCAGCGGGCGCGGGCCGTCGCGCTTCGGGTCGTATCCCGGCGGCAGCAGCAGGGTCGCGGTCAGGTCGACGCCGTCCTTGCGCTTGTAGCGGATCTGCTCCTTCTGCACACCCTTCAGCTGCGGCAGCGGATGCGCGAAATGGGTCAGCGCGCGCGGTGCGCTCCCAGCATCGGCCAGCGACTGCACGTAGAAGTTGGCCGGCTCGTCCGGGCTCTCGCGGCTCAGCAGCAGCGAACTGCCCTGCTTGTCCAGCAATGCCACCGGCAGCGCATAGCTCGGTGCCTGCGAGTGGAACAGGCGCGTTGCCTTGCCCGTGGCGATGTCGAAGCGGTCCACGAACGGACGGTCGCCTTCCGGCGAAGCACCGGCGCCGGCCAGGTACAGGCTGCCGCCATCGGCGCTGGTCTGCAGCAGCGAACGGCCGCGCTCGTCGCTGGCCCGCAGCGGCCGGCCCGGATCGGCGTAGCGGTCCTGCGCATCGCGATCCCACAGCAGGCGCGGTTCGGCGCTGGCATTGTCCGGGGCGATCAGCCAGGTCTTGGTCCTGCGGGTCTTCCACCACGATTCGGTCAGCAGGGCCAGGTCGCCACGGCCCCAGCTGATACCGGCCAGGCGGCTGCCCAGCTGGGCCAGCGTCACCGGCGGCGTGTCGAACGGCGCGGCCTGCATCAGCACCGCATCGCGCACCTTGGCATCCCTGTTCGGGTCGCCACCATCCTGCGCTTCGGCCCAGACCAGGGTCGCGTCGGCATCACCACGCCAGCCGATGTCACGCACGCCGGTCACTTCGGCGTCGTTGCCGGTCGGCAGGCCTTCCACCAGTGGACGCACGGCCACGGTATGCACCAGCTTGCCGCTGGCACGGTCGATCACTTCAATGCGGCGCGGGAAACTGCTCACCGGCACCACGTAGGAATACGGGCGCTGCACCGGCTGGCGCAGCACGAAGCGGCCATCCGGCGACACGGAGAAGCCCATGAAGATGCCGGCCGCGCCGATCGGGCGGGTGCTGCCATCCAGGCTGACTTCCACCGGCTGTGTGGTGGCGTAGTAGTCGAACTGGCGCGCGTCAGCCTCGTTCTTCAGCAGGTCCTGGTAGGTACGGATCGACACCACGCCATCGCCCCGGCGGGTCTGCTGCACGGCCGGGCCGGTCGGGATGCCGTCGGTGGCCGGGGCCGCACCGAGGTTGGCCGGGCGGGTGAACACCACCAGCCCGCGGCTGTCCGGCAGCCACTGGTAACCGCTGCCGATCACCGTGTTCAGGCCGGCAACCAGGCGGCGGGCGCTGCCGGAGGCCACGTCCACCAGCCACAGTTCGTTGGCGCCGCTGGTGGCGTCGACCTGGTTGAAAGCGAGCCACTTCTGATCCGGAGACCACATCAGGCTGGCGATCGACAGCGTGGCCGGCAGGCCGCTGATCTGCCGTTCCTTGCCATCGGCCACGTTCATCAGCCACAGCTTCTCGCCGAAGCTGAAACGGCTGTCGGAGAACGTGCGCGGGTTGATGCGCAGGCCGGCCAGCTTCAGTTCCGGCTGCGCCACCACCCGGATCGACGGCAGCGACGGCATCTGCATCAATGCGGCCATGTCGCGGCGAGGCGACAGGTGCAGCGACGGCGCGCGCGGTGCGTCGACCACCGCCTGCAGCGCCGCCGAGGGCAGTTCGTAGCCATTGACGCCCTGGGCCTGTGCTGCAGCGGGCTGTGGGGCCACCGCCCAGGCCAGCGGGGCCACGGCCAGCAGTCCCATCGACAGGACCAGGCCGGTCCAGCGCCGCGTACGGCGCGCGTGCATGCTCATCGTTCTACCTGCGTGATGCGTGAAAGCACCGACCTTAACAGGCCGTGCACGCGCCCCCATCTGCCGATGGTTGGGTCATCCGGATGTCATGCCGGGGCCGCGATATAATGGGGGTTCTCCCCTGCCGAGGGGCGCTGCGACCGGATCCGATGAGGCCCGGCCAGGCTCGGTAAGGTGGCTTTGTAACAACGGCGCCCGGCTAGATGCGAGCACCCGCTCGCCCACAACCGGAGCACACGAATGAACGCTGTTGCCAAGACCTTCTCCACCGAAGGTGATTACAAGATCCGCGACATCACGCTGGCCGACTGGGGCCGCAAGGAACTGGACATCGCCGAGCACGAAATGCCGGGCCTGATGTCGATCCGCCGCAAGTACCAGGCCGAGCTGCCGCTGAAGGGCGTGCGCGTGACCGGCTCGCTGCACATGACCATCCAGACCGCGGTGCTGATCGAGACCCTGAAGGACATCGGCGCCGACGTGCGCTGGGCCTCGTGCAACATCTTCTCGACCCAGGACCACGCGGCTGCCGCCATCGCCGCCACCGGCACCCCGGTGTTCGCCTGGAAGGGCGAGACCCTGGAAGAGTACTGGGACTGCACCCTGGACGCGCTGACCTTCACCCTGGCCGACGGCACCCTGACCGGCCCGGAACTGGTGGTGGACGACGGCGGTGACGTGACCCTGCTGATCCACAAGGGCTACGAACTGGAGAACGGCAGCGACTGGGTCAACACCGCGTCCGCCTCGCACGAAGAACAGGTCATCAAGAACCTGCTCAAGCGCGTCGCCAAGGAGCGCCCGGGTTACTGGGGCCGCGTGGTCAAGGACTGGAAGGGCGTCTCCGAAGAGACCACCACCGGCGTGCACCGCCTGTACCAGCTGGCCCAGGCCGGCACCCTGCTGATCCCGGCGATCAACGTCAACGACTCGGTCACCAAGAGCAAGTTCGACAACCTGTATGGCTGCCGCGAGTCGCTGGCCGACGGCCTGAAGCGCGCGATGGACGTGATGCTGGCCGGCAAGGTAGCCGTGGTCTGTGGCTACGGCGATGTCGGCAAGGGCTGCGCCGCGTCGCTGCGTGCCTACGGCGCGCGCGTGATCGTCACCGAGATCGACCCGATCTGCGCCCTGCAGGCGGCGATGGAAGGCTATGAAGTCAACACCATCGAATCGACCCTGGGCCGTGCCGACCTGTACGTCACCACCACCGGCAACAGGGACATCATCCGCATCGAGCACCTGAGCGCGATGAAGGACCAGGCCATTGTCTGCAACATCGGCCACTTCGACAATGAGATCCAGGTCGACGCACTGGTGTCCTTCGCCGGCATCAAGCATGTCAACATCAAGCCGCAGGTCGACAAGTACATCTTCCCGAACGGTAATGCGATCTTCCTGCTGGCCGAAGGCCGCCTGGTGAACCTGGGCTGCGCCACCGGCCACCCGAGCTTCGTGATGTCCAACAGCTTCGCCAACCAGACCCTGGCACAGATCGACCTGTGGGCGAACAAGGACAGCTACGAGAAGAAGGTGTACCTGCTGCCGAAGAAGCTGGACGAAGAAGTGGCTCGCCTGCACCTGGAAAAGATCGGCGTGAAGCTGACCACCCTGAGCCAGGAACAGGCCGACTACATCGGCGTGCCGGTGGAAGGCCCGTTCAAGCCGGACCACTACCGCTACTGATCGTGCGCGGTGCCGGCCAGCGGCCGGCACTACCGGCGCAGGCGGGGTCGGATCCCTTTCCGCAGGAAAGGGCGCTGACCCCGGCAACAGATGCAGACAGAACGGGCGCCTTCGGGCGCCCGTTCTGCGTTGCGTCGCCCCGCAGCAGATCCGCGCGCCCTGTCACAGTGCCCTAAGAAGCCGCTTGCTAGTCTCTATGCCCCCATGGACTGCCGACTGCAGGCCATGCGCCGGGACGCTGACAGCAAAGGACAGGACATGCCGCGCAACAATGACCGAGTGACCCGGGCGATGAAGCCCCTGATGATCCTGTGCTGGGTGGCCCTGCTGGCCGCCTGCAGCCCGCCTGGCAGCGATGCCGGTGCCAGCGCGCCGGCGGCGAACACCGGCCAGGCAAGCACCGACGGCAAGGCAACCAGCACCCCGGCAGCGGCCACGGGCAGCAGCGCTGCCTGCGCCGAGGGGGCATCACAGGTACAGACCCTGATCTGCAACGACCCCGCCCTGTTGCAGCAGGAAGCCGAGCTGGCCAAGGCTGAAGCCTCCGCACGCGACACCCTCGATGCCGCCGGCAAGGACAAGCTGCAGGCCGAGCAGCAGCGCTGGATCCAGCATACGCGCGACCTGTGCGGTGACGCGCACTGCCTGCAACAGGTATTTGCCGATCGCCTCAAGGTGCTCTCGGCCACGCGCGACGGCCTGGTCGACCAGGACGCCTGCGAAGTGCCCGACGGCCAGCAGCAGTGCGTGGACCTGCTGGTGCTGCGCGACCCCAACAGCCAGTTGGCGAACTTCAACACGCTGCTGGGAGAAAACGGCCAGGAAGGCCGCCTGCTGGGCTGTACGGCCGCCACCAACGTGGGCGGTGGCCCCAACGCCGTGCTGGCGGCCAACTGCATCCAGGAAACCACCGCCGGCAAGCGCAACGTGCAGTTGTGCAGCAACCAGATGGTCGGCCAGTTCGCCCTCGTACCGGCATCGGCCGCCTACGGCACCCAGGCCGTCCGCCAGCTGCTCGGCTTTACGCAGCAGCACTGCGCCGGCTGACATCCGCTGGGTGCGCCCGGCGCTTTTTCCCACATTGAAGGACGATGACCATGGCAAAGGATTCCACCCTTACCCGCGAACAGCTGTCCACGCTGTTCCTCAACACGGAGCTGGGCGGCAACACCCGCCACCTGGACCACTTCTCATACGCGCAGAAAGGCGCAAGCACCTACTCGTTCGGACTGGTGCAGTTCGATGTCGGCGGCAATCCACAGGCCAGGCGTTTCCTGCGCGACAACGGCTTCACCGCCGCTGACATCGAACTGCTGTCCCAGCAGGGCGGATTGAGCACCCGGCAGCTGGCGGCGCTTGACGCCAAGTTGCAGGCCATTCCGCAGGCGAAGATGGACCAGCTCACCAACGACAAGCTGGACAGCGCCATCGAGCGCGTCGATGAAGCCATCGCCAAGGTGCGTGCCACCAACCCGGCCGCCGCCGATGCCATCGCGGCCAACCCCGAACTGCAGCTGGCCATGGCCGACTATGACAACCAGTTCGGCGGCATGGGCCCGCAGTTCATCAGCTATCTGGCCGGCAACGCGGAAAAGCTGCAGGGCGGTACGGTCCAGGCCGGCAATCCACCGACCCGCGGCGACGTGCAGAACTTCGTCGATGCCACCAAGTACGGCATCCAGTCGCCGGCCGCGGTGACCAGCCGCGATGAGCGCTTCGACCGGGCCATGACCCAGCTGGGCATCACCCCCACCCATGCCCCCTCGCACGGGTCGCCCGGCGCGCCCGGCGGCAACGGCGTACTGGTCAGCGGCGCCAGGGGCGATGAGGTAAAGGCGATGCAGCAGAAGCTGGCCGACCTGGGCTATCTGGGCAAGGACGGCAAGCCACTGGTAGCCGATGGCGATTTCGGGCCCGGCACCCTGGAAGCGGTCAAGCAGTTCCAGCGTGAGCACCAGCTCACCGTCGATGGCAAGGTCGGTGCCACCACCCTGGGTGCGCTCGACAAGGCCATCGCGCAACAGCAACAGCAGGCCGCCGAACCGACCATGGCCACCCCCGGCCACGCCGACAACCCGCGTTACCAGCAGGTCGTGGAAAAGCTGGAAACGCTGGAAGAACAACGCCGCCAGGGTGGCCTGGCGCCACTGTTCAATGACCGCAGCCAGCTCGAGAACGCCGCAGGCCTGGTGGCTTACGAGTCCAAGCTGGCCGGCATGAGCCAGGTCGATACCGTGCTGGCGCGGCCGGACAACCAGGGCGTGTTCGCCGTGCAGGGCCAGCTTGGCGATCCCGCCATGCACCGCACTTACGTCGACCTGTCGCAGGCGGCGAACCACACGCTGCAGGACAGCACGCGGCATAGCCAGGCGCTGGACAACGAACTGTCGCAGCGACAGACCCAGGAACAGATTCAGACGCAGCAGTCGATGTCGCGCTGACGCGGGATGCCGACGATCACAGCCGGGACGGGCGCCTTCGGGGGCCCGTCCTGCGTTGATGCGCGAGTTTCGGTCAAGGCAATATCCCTACCTCGCGCTAGGATGCGCCCATGACCCCGGCCATCAACCTGCTCAAGCGCGAGAAGATCGCCCACACCGTGCGCAGCTACGTGCACGACGCCCACGCCGAATCGTATGGCGGCGAAGCCGTCGACAAGCTCGGCCTCGACCCGGCCCAGGTGTTCAAGACCCTGCTGGCCAGCACGGAAGCACACGAACTGCTGGTGGCGATCGTGCCGGTCGCCGGTCAGCTTGACCTGAAGGCGCTGGCCGAAGCCGCCGGCTGCAAGAAGTGCGAGATGGCCGCCGCCGATGCCGCACAGCGCGCGACCGGCTACCTGGTCGGTGGCATCAGCCCGCTGGGGCAGAAGAAGCGCCTGCGCACGTTCCTGGACGCCAGTGCCGAAGCGCTGCCCGCGCTGCATGTCAGCGCCGGGCGCCGCGGCCTCGAGGTAGAACTGGCACCGGCCGACCTTCTGCGCCTCACCGCCGGCCACTACGCTGCCATCGGCAAGTCACGCTGATGCGCTGGCCGTGGTCTGCAGCGCCGGTACCCCGGCTCGACGATGCACAGGCCGACGTGCTGCTGCAGGACCTGCTGTCGCGCGATGCCACGCGCATCACCGATGCCGCACGCACGGTGGCACGGCTGTTCAGCACCGCGTCGTTGGACGCGTTGGTCGCACATGTGGATACGATCGAACGCAGCTGCGAGGGCATCGCCCTTGGCGGCATGCTGATCAGCAACCAGGCGCACCTGAAGGCGGCCCTGCAACGGCTGCGCTACTGGCAGGCGCGTGAGGGGTGCCTGTGCGCACTCTACCCTTCTTATGTGTTCTTTAACCCTGCACCGCTGCTGGAACAGGGCCACGTGCTGCTGCTCGGACGAGGCGAGGCCGAGGATGGCTGGGGTGAGTGCTACCGGGTGACGTGCACGTCCTGCACGCAGCCGTGGAGCGCCACCGAGCGCGAATACCACTACCCGTGGTGGGAGTGGAAGCGCCTCTGACAGTGATGCAGCCACGCACGGCGTGGCTCCGCTGCGGTACGTCCAGATCCGTGCCATGCATGGATGACGCTCACTCCACGAATTCATACCGCATCGGCATGCGCACGAGGGTCAACGCCGGCACCGTACCCTTCGCATCGGCGCGGCTGAAACGCCAGCCCTGCAGCTCCTCCGCTGCAGCGTCATCCAGCAACGCATGACCGCTGGAGGTCTCCACGATCACGGCCGCAACGCGCCCCCGCGCATCGACCAACGCCTTCAGCATGCTGCGGCCGGACAGCCCCTGCCGCATGGCCTCCACCGGATAGCGCGGCGACACGCCGTGTGGAGGCAGCCAGGGAATACCTTCACCCGCGAACAGATCCCGTTTGCTGCGTGCCGTGCAGGGCGTCGGCAGGCGCAGCTGCAGGGATACCTGCACCTCATTCACGGTCACGTGCGCCGGCGCGGCACAGGCATGCTGCACCAGCGCCTCCAGCATTCGTTGCTGCCGACGCAGCGCGTTGCCATTGGCCGCCGCCACTTCAATCACGCAGCGGCCGTCCTGCGGCTGCATCGACAGCGCGGTCACGCCCGCATCGCGCAGCCCGGGAAGGCGTGCCATGGGTTCGCAGGCCATCCCGGCAGAGGGCTTCGCGGCCAGTACCGGGGTGGCGGGCAGCGTGCCCGCCAGCAACATCAGGATCATCCTTGCCCAGACCGCCATGCCCTGCCCTCCTTGGGTTTGCCTGGCCCGATCATAGCGCGCGCCTGGGGTCGGATCCCCTCCTCAGGGAAAGGCTTCGACCGGGGGCTCGAATGATCGGGTCAGAGCCCTGCGATGCGGGGATCCGACCCCGGCCGCCAGTTGGCGTTGTTCTCCCAGAACTCCACCGAGCGCCGGTAGGCCTCCTTGTCCAATGGCACGCCGGAACCGCCCTCCTCCACGCCCAGCGCATTGCGCATCATGGTGATCGGCGCCATCGGCACTTCTTCCGGTTCGGCGGTATAGATGCAGCCGACGATGCCCCAGTCGGCTTCGATCGGTGAGCCTTCCCTGGCCAGCTGCTCGGCGTTGTACAGGATCACCACCAGGTAGTTCGCGCGCGGCGACTCCACGCCCTCGAACCAGCGCACCAGTACCGGCAGTTCCTCGCGGTTGCGCGCTTCGTAGCCGCTGCGCAGCTGGTGGCGGTTGGCCTCGGTGACCGGCACCGTCAGGCAGCGCGTGCTGGTCCAGTTCTCGTAGACGAACAACTTGCAGAACGGGGCGTAGCCGTCGAGCACCTTCAGCGGCGCGTGCGCATTGAGGTGTGCCTCGAACTGCTCGGCAGTGCAGTCCTGGATGGTATTGCCGCGTGGCACGCGCGGGAACAGGCGGGGACGGGCGAAATCGGTGAGGACGATGGACATGGCGCGGCGTGATCTGGGAATCCGCTGCACAGGGTAACCGCTGGCAGCACCTACAACGCCATCCGCTCGCGCAGCTCGCGTGCCTGCCGCCGCGATACCTCCACCTCGCTGCCATCATCCAGCGTCAGGTCATAGCCGTCGCCGATGCTGGGCGACACCCCACGGATACGGCGCAGGTTGACCAGTGTGTTGCGGTTGGCGCGGAAGAAAAGATCCGGCGGCAGGCGTGCTTCCAGCGCGCTCAGGCTGCGGGTCAGCAGTGCGTTCTGGTCGCGGAACCACAGCCGCGTGTAGTTGCCATCCACCACCAGCCGACGGATCTCGGAGACTGCCACGAACCAGCAGCGTTGACCCTCGCGCACGAACACCTGGTCGTGCGCGCCCAGCGTGCCGCGCGATTCCGGCACGTCGGCCGCAACCGCCTCGCACTGCCGCGCCCGCTCGAGCGCTTCCAGCAGCCGCGGCGCCTCCACCGGCTTCACCAGGTAGTCCAGCGCGTTGGCCTGGAACGCACGCACCGCATAGGTGTCGTAGGCGGTGACGAAGACCACGGCCGGCACCGTGTCCAGGCCGTCCAGCACGTCGAAACCACTGCCGGAGGGCATCTGCACATCCAGCAGCACCAGGTCCGGTGCCAGCGTGGTGATCGCCTCGCGTGCGGCGGGCACGTCGTCGGCCTCGCCCACGCACTGCACCCACGGCAGCGCCGACAGCAGCGTGCGCAGCTCCTGCCGGGCCAGCCGTGCGTCATCGACGATCAACACGCGCAGCATGCCAGTCATTGCGGAATCTCCAGCAGGGCCTGCATGCGGTCACCGGCCGGTTGCAGCACGAATCGGCCACGCATGCCCAGCTGCGCACGCAGGTAGGCCAGGCCGACGCCATGGCCATGGGTGGGTTCGCTGCCGGTTGGAAGTGGATTGTCCACCTGCAACCGCAGCACGTCATTGTCCAGCGTGGCGCGGATCTGCACCTCGCCGCCGCCGGGACGGCTGGCGATACCGTGCTTGATCGCGTTCTCCACCAGCAACTGCAACGCCATCGCCGGCAGCTGCGCCTGCGTGGCATCGGCATCGATCTGCTGCCGCACCTGCAGGCGCTGTTCGAAATGGACCGCCTCGATGGCCAGGTAATCATCGACCACCGCCAGTTCCTCGGCCAGCGTGACCTGCTCGCTGCGGTTGTGGGCGAGCGCCTGGCGCAGCGTGCGCGACAGGCGGGTGACCATGTCACGGGCCCGTTCCGGGTCTTCCAGGATCAGCGCACGCAGGTTGTTCAGCGCATTGAACATGAAATGCGGATTGAGCCGCGCACGCAGTGCGTCACGTTCCAGCGCACTGCGTTCGGCTTCGGCGCGCAGGCGTGCCAGCTCGCTGTAGCGTGCCCGCCGCAGGCCGTGCAGGCCCGCCCACAAACCGGTCCACACCAGCAGGAACAACGCGGTGTTCATCCAGTACAGCAGCACCGAAGACCACTGGTAATCCGCATGGCCGCCAGGCAGCTGCACCCAACCCAGCGCCAGCGCCGGCAGCAGCAGCGCCGCCGTTACCGCCTGTGCGACGCTGGCCCCGAGCACCACGCCGGCAGCCAGTTTCAGCACCAGGCTGCCCAGGCTGCCCTCCCACCAGCGCTGGCGCAGTGCAACCGAACGCAATGCGCCGCTGCACAGCCAGAGTGAGACCGCCACGCTGACGGTGATCAGCACGATGCCACTGAACACGATGCCGCCACCGATCCGCATGCCGACCCACAGCCCGTACAGCGCATAGCCGGCCCATGCCAGTGCATTGAGCGTCCAGAAACGGCGGGAAGGCGTGGTGGCGTCCATGCGGGCTCTCGGCGGTGGCAGGAGGGCGGACAAGGGTCAGGGATGCGCGGCGAGGAATCGCTGCACCTGTTCCTGCAACCAGCGCGGATCATCCCACATCAGGAAGTGGAAACCCTGCGCGCTCATCGCGATCTGCACGCCCTGCAGGTTCGCGTACTGGGCCTGGAACACCGCACGCGTGCCGTCCTCGGTGCCGCCCATCGGCTGGTAGCCGGCCCAGCTGCCGAGCACCAGCGTCGGCGCGGTGATCGAAGCGATGCTGTCGCGCAGGTCGGTGGTCATCACCGCATGCATCGCATCGGCCGTGGTCTGGCGGTCGCTGGCTTCGCCCCAGCGGCCCAGTTCGGCCTGGCGCCGCGGATCGCGGGTCATGCCCGGCAGGCCCGCCTTCAACTGCGCCTGCCATTGCGCGGCGTCGGCGGCCAGCATGCCCTTGCGCAGCTGGTCGGCCATCGGCCGCACGCTGTCAGCGGTGGCACTCGGGTCGCGCGCCGCCGGCAGGAACGGCAGGGCATCGACCACCACCAGTGCGCTGATCGCCTTCGGCTCGGCCTGCGCCATCTGCAGGCCCAGCACGCCACCGAGGCTGTGGCCGACCACCACCACCGGCCCCAGGTGCTGGTCATGCAGGTAGGCCAGCAGCTGCCCGCGCATCGCCGGCAGGAAGCCGGCCGGGCGCGGGTCGGCCGCTGCCGCGCCAGCAAAGCCCGGCAACTGCACCAGGTGGCACTGCACGTCCTTCAGGGCCAGGCAGGTCTCGCGCCAGGCCTCGGCGCTGCTGTTGAGGCCGGGGATCATCAGCAGCGGTCGCCCCATGCCGACCACCTCGACCTGTACCTTGCCAGCGGTCGAGCCGGTGGCGGCATGCGCGGAACCGGAGCCGAGCACGGCCATCGCCATGCCGATCATCGCCAGCCGGGCCAGGGCCTTCATCGCGTACCAGAGTGCCAGGAAGATCTTCATCGTGTGCTCCTTCATCAGGTGGGGGGTGCCGGGATGGGAGCAGCGTGCGCCCGGCTACGGCAGCCAGGTTGCGATTCCGGAGCAACGGCCGCAGACCCGGGCAAACGGTCGCCGGCGGCGGACGGTGCCAGTCCATGCAGCCAACTAACATCCATCTTGATGAAGCGATATACTGACCCGCACCCGCCGCTGCCGCCCGTGCCATGACCGCCATCAGCTTCGAGTTCTATCCGCCCAAGACCGACGAACAGCGCAGCCAGCTGGACCGCGCCGCGGCCAGGCTGAAGGACTACGACCCCGAGTACGTGTCCTGTACCTTCGGCGCCGGTGGCTCGACCCTGAGCTATACCTCCGAGACCGTGCGCCACCTCAACCAGCACCACGGCTTCGAGGCAGCACCGCACCTGTCCTGTGTCGGCGGCACCCGCCAGGAAATCCGCGAACTGCTCAAGCTGTACCGCGCCATCGGCTGCCATCGCCTGGTCGCGCTGCGCGGCGACCTGCCCTCCGGCATGGGCTTCCCCGGTGACATGCGCTACGCCGCCGAGCTGATCGACTTCATCCGCGCCGAACACGGCACCGCCTTCCGCATCGAAGTCGGTGCCTATCCGGAGACCCATCCACAGGCCTCCGATGCACTGGCCGACCTGAAGCACTTCAAGGCCAAGATCGATGCCGGCGCCGACGCGGCGATCACCCAGTATTTCTACAACCCGGATGCGTACTTCCACTTCGTCGATGCCGTGCGCCGGCTCGGCGTGCAGGTGCCGATCACGCCCGGCATCATGCCGATCGCCAACTTCAGCCAGCTGCGCCGCTTCTCCGAGCAATGCGGTGCGGAGATCCCGCGCTGGATCAGCCGCAAGATGCAGGCCTATGGCGATGACGCCGAATCGGTGCGGGCGTTCGGTACCGAAGTGGTGGCCAAACTGTGCCAGCGCCTGATCGAGGGCGGCGCGCCGGGCCTGCACTTCTACACCTTGAACCTGGCCAAGCCGACCACGTCGGTGTTGAAGCTGCTGCACGGCTGAAAGCACGCCATGCCACCGCGATCGGCGCTACCCTGCGCCGATGAACCGGTTTTCCTTCCTGCTGTTGCTGCTGTCGTTGTGTTCGGTATCGAGCATTGTCCATGCGCAGTCCCCGCGCTTGAACCGCTGCACCGATGCGCAGGGGCAGAGCGTGTATACCGACCGCCCCTGCGACAGCGTTGGCGCCCGGTCGCGATTGCCACCGCCCGCGCCCACCGGCAGCACCCTGCCACGCGACACCCTGGGTGCGCGCTGCCCACGACGCCTGAGCGAGCTGGTGGACGCACTGCGCACCGGCATCGTCAGCAACGATGTGAACCGGCTGTCCTCGCTGTACCTGTGGGGTGCGGTCTCCGATGCCGGCGCGCAGCGCATCCTCGGCCAGTTGGAATCCTTGGCACGGCGGCCACTGGTGGACGTGGTGCCGGTGTATCCGCCACAGGGGCTGGCGCCCTCGCAGGAAGAGGGTCAGAGCCCTGCGGCGCAGGAATCCGACCCTGAGCCGCCAGCGCCACGGCATCCGGTCGGCCTGCGCCTGGAGCAGACGCTGCCCGGCAGCGCGTCGCGAGCGTCCACGGTGCTGGGATTGCGGCGGCAATACGGATGCTTCTGGATCACGTTGTGATCGGGAGGGGTCGGATCCCTTCCAGCGGAAAGGGCTCCGACCCCAGATTGCCGCGATGGGGTCAGAGCCCTGCTGCGCAGGGATCTGACCCTGCATGCCGGCTCACGCCGGCCACAGCCCACGAATCGCAGCGATGCCCTGCCCGCCATGCCGACGCGCTTCGGCGATATGGCCGGCGGCCATGCCGCCCAACGCGTAGATCGGCAGCGATACCTGCGCGCGCAGCGCAGCGAAGGCCTCCCAGCCCAGCGGCACCGCCCCGGGATGGCTGGCCGTGGCCTGCACCGGGCCGAGCACCGCGAAGTCGCAGCCCAGCTGCTGCGCCGCCTGCAGCTGCTCCAGGTCGTGGCAGGACGCGGCGACCAGCTGTCCTTCCGGCAAGGGCCGCTCCTGCAGGGCCAGCAACTGCTCGCTGCCCAGGTGCACGCCCACGCCCAGTGTGCGGGCCAACGCGACATCGCGGTTGAGCAGCCACTGCACGCCGCGACGATGCGCGCGCACGGCCTGTTCGATCATCGCCTGCCGTTGCGGATGCTCCGGCGGCAGGCGCAGCTGGATGCGCTGCTGGCCCGCCGCCACTGCCTGCTGCAGCCGTTCATGCCAGTGCTGCACGCCGCCGGCATCTTCGGCCGGCGCCGGCGTGATGAGGTAGCGATCCGGTTGGCGCAGTGCGGCCACCACCGGCAGGTCGGCCGGCGGCATGGAATAGCGGCCCAGCTTGTCCTGCGCCACCCAGGTGATCGCCTGGCCCTCGCGCCCGCGCGGTGTGCCCTTCCAGCTGCGCACGTGGCGCACTTCCAGGGTCAGGTGCTTGTCCGGATAGCGCTGCGGCACATCCATCAGCCAGGGCCCGACATCGGCCTCGATGCCCAGCTCTTCGCGCAGTTCACGCACCAGCGCCTGTTCGGAGGTCTCGCCGGATTCGCGCTTGCCGCCGGGGAACTCCCACAGGCCAGCCATGTCGCGGTTCTCGGTACGGCGGTTGAGCAGCACGCGGCCACGGGCGTCGGTGATGACGGCGGCCACGACATGGATCGATCGGGTGGGAGAAACCATGGGGCCAGCATGCCCAGAACAGGGCGGCCAGCGCAATCACGAATCCGCGCCGGATCGCCCGCGCCAAAGCAGAAGGCCCCGCTTGCGCGGGGCCTTCCGGGGTCAGCTCAGCTGGCCGTGGCAGTGCTTGTACTTCTTGCCACTGCCGCACGGGCACGGATCATTGCGGCCGATCTTCGGCTCGTCGCGCTGCAGCGTGGCCACGCCCTGCTGGGCGGCTTCGACCTGCGCGGCTTCCTCGTCGGCGCTGTAACCGCCGGCATCCTGGTGCTGGAACTGCGACTGGCTCAGGCGCGCCTGCGCCTGCTGGCGCTCGGCCGCTTCCAGCGCCTGCACTTCCTCGTCGCTGCGGATGCGCACGCGGGCCAGCAGGGTCACCACTTCGCGCTTGACGTTCTCCAGCATGTCCGAGAACAGCTCGAAGGCTTCCTTCTTGTATTCCTGCTTCGGCTGCTTCTGCGCGTAACCACGCAGGTAGATGCCCTGGCGCAGGTAATCCATGCGCGCCAGGTGCTCCTTCCAGCTCTGGTCCAGCACGGTCAGCATCACGTGCTTCTCCAGCGCGCGCATGGTTTCTTCGCCCAGGCCGGCTTCCTTCTCGGCGAAGTGCTGGTTGACGCGCTCCTGGACCTTGGTGGCGATGGCCTCGGCGTCCAGTTCTTCGTGTTCCTTGACCAGGTCGGTCAGCGACATCTGCAGGCCGAAGTCCGACTCCAGGGTCGCTTCCAGGCCGCGCAGGTCCCACTGCTCGTCGATCGAGTTCGGCGGCACGAAGCGCGCCACGATGTCGAAGATCACGTCGTCGCGGATGCCATCGACATTCGCCTTCACCGACTCGGCATCCAGCAGCTCGTCGCGCTGGGCATAGATCACCTTGCGCTGGTCGTTGTTGACGTCGTCGAAGTCCAGCAGGTTCTTGCGGATGTCGAAGTTGTGGGCCTCGACCTTGCGCTGCGCCTTTTCGATCTGGCGGCTGACCAGGCGGTCCTCGATGACGTCGTCTTCCTTCATGCCCATCATGCGCATGGCCTTCTGCACCCAGTCGGAGGCGAAGATGCGCATCAGGTTGTCTTCCAGCGACAGGTAGAAGCGGGACGAACCCGGGTCACCCTGGCGGCCCGAACGGCCGCGCAGCTGGTTGTCGATACGACGCGATTCGTGGCGCTCGGTGCCGACGATGTGCAGGCCGCCCGCCGCCTTCACTGCCTCGTGGCGCTTCTGCCATTCGGCCTTGACCGCCGCCTTCTGCTCGTCGGTCGCGTCCTCGCCCAGGGCGTGGATCTCGGCTTCCAGCGAACCGCCCAGCACGATGTCGGTACCGCGGCCGGCCATGTTGGTGGCGATGGTCACTGCGCCCGGGCGGCCAGCGTTGGCGACGATGGTCGCTTCGCGGTCATGCTGCTTGGCGTTGAGCACTTCGTGCTTCACGCCGGCCTTGCTCAGGTGCTCGGACAGCATTTCCGAGGTTTCGATCGAGGTGGTACCCACCAGCACCGGCTGGCCGCGCTTGGCGCACTCTTCGATGTCGGCCAGCACCGCATTGAACTTGCCCTTGCGGTTGAGGAACACCTGGTCCGGACTGTCCTTGCGGATGGTCGGGCGGTTGGTCGGGATCACCACCACTTCCAGGCCGTAGATGCTCTGGAACTCGAATGCTTCGGTATCGGCCGTACCGGTCATGCCGGACAGCTTCTTGTACATGCGGAACAGGTTCTGGAAGGTGATGCTGGCCAGCGTCTGGTTCTCGCGCTGGACCGGCACGCCTTCCTTCGCTTCCACCGCCTGGTGCAGGCCATCGGACCAGCGGCGGCCGGCCAGGGTGCGGCCGGTGAATTCATCGACGATGACCACTTCGCCGTCGCGCACGATGTAGTCCACGTCACGCTGGTAGATCGCGTGCGCGCGCAGGGCGGCGTTGAGGTGGTGGACCACGGTCAGGTTCTGCGCCGCGTACAGGCCTTCGGTCTCGCCGTCGAGGATGCCGGCTTCAACCAGCAGCTGCTCGGCGTGCTCCATGCCCGCTTCGGACAGGTGCACCTGCTTGCCCTTCTCGTCGACCCAGAAATCGCCCTCGCCGTCTTCCGCTTCCTGCTTGACCAGGTGCGGCACGACGCGGTTGACGCGGATGTACAGCTCCGGGGAATCATCGGCCGGACCGGAGATGATCAGCGGGGTACGCGCTTCGTCGATCAGGATGGAGTCGACTTCGTCGACGATGGCGTAGTGCAGGCCGCGCTGGTAACGGTCGGCCTTGGACAGCGCCATGTTGTCGCGCAGGTAGTCGAAGCCGAATTCGTTGTTGGTGCCGTAGGTGATGTCGGCCGCGTAGGCTTCGCGCTTGTCGCTGTGCGGCATGCCCGGGTACACCACGCCCACGCTCAGGCCCAGCCAGTTGTACAGCTTGCCCATCTGCGCGGCGTCGCGGCGGGCCAGGTAGTCGTTCACGGTGACCACGTGCACGCCCTTGCCTTCCAGCGCGTTGAGGTACACCGGCAGGGTCGCCACCAGGGTCTTGCCTTCACCGGTGCGCATTTCTGCGATCTTGCCCAGGTGAAGCACCATGCCGCCGATCAGCTGCACGTCGTAGTGGCGCATGCCCAGCACGCGGCGGCCGGCTTCGCGGCAGACCGCGAACGCTTCCGGCAGCACCTTGTCCAGGGCTTCACCGCCGGCGATGCGCTGCTTGAACTCCGGCGTCTTGGCCTGAAGCTGCTCGTCGGAAAGCTTCTCGATCTCCGGCTCCAGCGCATTGATCTTGGCGACGATGCGGTTGAGCTGGCGCAGCTGTCGTTCGTTACGACTGCCAAATACGCGGGTAAGCAGGCTGTTGATCATTGAAGGAACCGGGTTGGATGGACACGACGCCCGGCCTCCCCCTTGGGATCCGTCCGCCGCAAACGAAACAGGGCGCCTGGCGCCCTGTCGATGGCAACACCCATTGTAGCTTGGGACGGGCGGCTGAGGTTTCAAGCGCCAATCCGGTCGCAATCGCCCCGGATTCGGCAAAGAAACACGGATGCGGGGTCGGACCCCTTTCGCCATGGCGAAAGGGCTCTGACCCCAGCCCTCAACCGAATCGGGTCAGAGCCCTTCCGCGGCGCGGAAGGAATCCGACCCGGGCATCAGCCGCGGCTGACGCGGCCGACCGGCGTGTTGCCGCCGTCGCCGAGGAACTTGCGCGGGTTGACCACGTTGCCGTTCTCCCACACCTCGAAGTGCACGTGGGCACCGGTCGAACGGCCGGTGGAACCGGCCTTGGCCACTTCCTGGCCGGCGCGGACCAGGTCACCGGCCTTCACCACCAGGCGCGAATTGTGCGCGTAGCGGGTGACATAGCCGTTACCGTGGTCGACATCGACGACGTTGCCATAGCCGCCCTTCACACCGGCGAAGCTGACCACGCCTTCGGCCACGGCCATCACCGGGTCACCGACCTTGGCGTGGAAGTCCATGCCCTTGTGGGTGGCGGCGCCGCGGCCGAACGGGTCGGCACGGGTGCCGAAGCCGGAGGTCACGTAGCTGTTGCGGATCGGCATGCGCGACGGCACGGCGTTCTGCTGCAGCTGGTGGTCGAACATCAGCGATTCCATCACCGACAACTGGCGGCCTGAAGCAGCGAAGCGCTGCTCCAGCACCTGTAAGTCGGCGTTGACGTCCTTGACCGGGATGTCGCTGGTCGGGCCGCCGGCGTCGCCATCACCGAGGCCGGGGGTCTCGTTGAAGTCGAATTCGCCATCTTCCAGCTTGCCCATCTGGGTCAGCCGTTCGCCGAGGGCGTTCAGGCGGGTGGCCTGCGCCTGCAGCTCGCCGAGGCGGGCGGCCAGCGCGTTGACCTGGGTCTGCGCATCGCGCTTGACCTTGGCCAGCTCCGCATCCTGGCGCTCGACCTTGGCCTGCAGGCGCGAATCATTCAGCGCACTGGCGCCAATGCCGCCGGCAAGGCCGATAATGCAGCCTACCCCGAGCACGCTGCCCAGCAGGGCGCGGGGGCGGTCCTCGAAATAGAACCGCAAACGCGTGATCGGCGACGCCTTGGCCTGTCCTTCACGCGTTTTGATTACGATCTTTTTGAATGCCATCAGTGAGTTTTCATGTCTGAGCCGAAATCCAGCGTTCGCCCCGCGTCAGTGCCGAAACCGGCGCTGGATGCGGTAATGGCGGACAAAAGCGGGAACCCGCTGCGTCGGGCCTTGTGGCTCGACGCGCTGGACCGGCAGTTGCGCCCCCAGTTGCCGCCACCTCTGCGCAGCCGCTGCCGGCTGGCCAATGTGGACGGGGAACACCTCGTTTTTCTCGTCGAGTCCCCGGTCTGGCATGCCAAGTTGCGGCTTGCCGAAGCCCAGTTGCTCGACGCGGCCCGTTCCATCGGGCTGAAGGCCACCAGGGTGACCATCAAGACTGCGTCCACCACTCCCTCACGCTCCCCAGCGATCGACAACCGGAATGGCCCCCACGCAGTTTCAGCCGCCACGCACAAAGGGCTACGCGACGCCTTGGCTTGCCTGCAGGACGTTCCCTCGAAGCCGAAGAAGCGATCCTGATGGCAACGGAGCATCCGGCTCCGCTCCCCGTCGCGCGTGTCACCACGGCGTGAAACATTTCGGGGGCCGGGTCGCATCCTAGCGGCCATCCGGAGGCCTGTCGTTAGATTGAAGTTAAAACTTCGTTAAATTCAGGCTTCCGATCCAACAGGTTCACAAAACCGTGACCTTGAACCGGCCTTGACGCCTTTCAAGCACGCTGAATGCGCCGCAAGCGCCGGAAACAACGACGCCGCCCTGGAAGGCGGCGTTTTTATCTTGAAATTCAACGATCTACGGAATCAGGCGTAGGCCGGGGTGGCATATTCCACCGGATCCGGGGTGGTCGGCGAGTCGAAGCTGACCCATTCCCAGGCGCTGGCGTCGGCCATCAGGGCCCGCACCAGCTTGTTGTTGAGCGCGTGGCCGGACTTGAAGCCCTCGTAGGCGCCCAGCACCTGGCCACCGGCCAGGTAGAGGTCGCCAATGGCGTCAAGGATCTTGTGGCGCACGAACTCGTCGGCGTAGCGCAGGCCGTCTTCGTTGAGCACGCGGAACTCGTCCAGCACGATGGCGTTGTCCATCGAACCGCCCAGGCCCAGGTTGCGCTCGCGCATGTATTCCAGGTCGCGCATGAAACCGAAGGTGCGCGCGCGGGAGATTTCCTTGGTGTAGGCCAGCGTCGAGAACTCGATTTCCTGCCGCGACTGCTTGGCCGGGATCATCGGGTGGTCGAACTGGATGGTGAAGCCCAGCTTGTAGCCCTCGTACGGGGTGAAACGGGCCACCTTGTCGCCCTCGGTCACCTCCACGGTCTTGAGCACGCGGATGAAGCGCTTGGGCGCATCCTGTTCGATGATGCCCGCCGACTGCAGCAGGAACACGAACGGGCCGGCCGAACCGTCCATGATCGGCAGCTCGGCCGAGGACAGTTCGACGATGATGTTGTCCACACCCAGGCCGGCCAGCGCCGACATCAGGTGTTCGACGGTCTGGATCTTTGCGTCGTTGCAGGTCAGGCCGGTGCACAGGGTCACTTCGGTGACCAGTTCGGCCTTGGCCGGCACCTCCACCACCGGGTCCAGGTCCACGCGGCGGAACACGATGCCATGGTTGACCGGTGCCGGGCGCAGGGTCATGTAGACCTTGTCACCACTGTGCAGGCCAACGCCGGTGGCGCGGATCGTGTTCTTGAGGGTGCGTTGCTGGATCATGGGGGATGGACCGGAAGTGACACATTAGATTAACACGCGCACTCCCCTACCCCGGCTGAAACGCCAGTTGCAGCCACCGGCAGGATCCACCGGCACGCCGCTGGAAAGCGCGTGAAGCAGGGCGGCCGGGCCCATCCTGGCCCGGCGCCCGCGTTTTCAGGACATGGTGGCGCAACCCGGGGAGGACAACCCCGGGCCGCCCCGCTTAGTCCGCCTGGCGGCGCAGGAACGCCGGGATGTCCAGGTAATCGTTCGGCAGTTCCGCCGCCGCCGGGGCCGAAGCGGCCGGGGCCGAAGGGGCGGAGGCCGCTGCGGTATCGCTGCTGGCGCGACGCAGGCCCAGGCCCATGCCACCCACCGCCTTGGAGACGGCATCGCCGCCGTTGTCGAACTCGCCGAACTCCGGCTGGCCGGTGGTGGCGTTGCGGACCAGCTTGATCGGCGCACGCTCGCCCGGACGCTGGGTCTTGCTGGCCGAGACGCGGTTCAGGCCGGTGGCCACCACGGTCACGCGCACTTCGTCCTGCATGTCCGGATCGAGCACGGTGCCGACCACCACGGTGGCATCTTCGGAAGCGAAGCCATCGATGGTGCGGCCGATCTCGTCGAACTCGGCCATGGTGAAATCGGCGCCGGCGGTGATGTTGACCAGGATGCCGTTGGCACCAGCCAGGTTCACATCGTCCAGCAGCGGGTTCTGGATCGCCGATTCGGCAGCGGCCTGGGCGCGGTCATCGCCACGGGCGGTGCCGGTACCCATCATCGCCAGGCCCATTTCGGACATGACGGTGCGCACGTCGGCGAAGTCGACGTTGATCAGGCCCGGACGCACGATCAGGTCGGCGATGCCCTGCACGGCGCCCTGCAGCACGTCGTTGGCAGCGCGGAAGGCCTGGATCATGGTCGCGTTGCGACCCAGCACGGTGATCAGCTTCTCGTTCGGGATGGTGATCAGCGAGTCGCAGTGCTGGCTCAGTTCCTCGATGCCCTTCAGCGCCACCTGCATGCGGCGACGGCCTTCGAACGGGAACGGCTTGGTGACCACGGCCACGGTCAGGATGCCCATTTCCTTGGCCAGCTGTGCCACCACCGGCGCAGCGCCGGTACCGGTGCCGCCGCCCATGCCGGCGGTGATGAACACCATGTCGGCGCCCTGCAGCGCGTCCATGATGCGCTCACGGTCTTCCAGCGCGGCCTGGCGGCCGACTTCCGGGTTCGCGCCTGCGCCCAGGCCCTTGGTCACGTTGGTACCCAGCTGCAGCTGCAGCTTGGCACCACAATTCTTGATGGCCTGCGAGTCGGTGTTGGCAGTGATGAATTCCACGCCATCCACCGCCGAGTTGACCATGTGCGCCACGGCATTGCCGCCGCCGCCGCCCACGCCAACCACCTTGATCACCGCATTGGGTGCCATCTTTTCGATCAGTTCAAAATGCGCCATGTCCGTGTCCTCGTTGTATCCGCTTTGGCTGGCATGGGCATTCGGGCGTCCTGCCGTCCTGCTGCATGCCGACGTTGCGGCTGTGTGGGTTGTGTGTAGCCGGTACTGCGTTGTGATGCGGGTACTGCGGGTGTTGCGCCCGGGCGAGGCCCGGGTTTACGGGTTCCGCGTCAGAACTCGCCGCGGAACCAGGTCTTGAGTTTCTTGAACATGCTTCCGGCGCGCCCGGTGGGCAGCGACGGCCGCCGCGGGTGCTCGATCTGGCTGCCCATCAGCAGCAGGCCCACGCCGGTGGCGTGTACCGGGTTGCCGACCACTTCGCCCAGGCCGGTGACGTGCTGCGGGATACCCACGCGCACCGGCATCTGCAGCATTTCCTCGGCCAGTTCGACCACGCCTTCCATCTTCGACGCGCCACCGGTCAGCACCATGCCGGCGCGCACCAGCTCCTCGAAGCCGGAGCGGCGCAGTTCGGCCTGCACCATCTCGAAGATTTCCTCGTAGCGGCCCTGCACGGCCTGCGCCAGCGAATGGCGCGGCATGCGGCGCGGCGGGCGGTCGCCCACCGACGGCACCTGGATGCTCTCCTCGGCCGTGGCCAGCTGGGCCAGGGCGCAGGCATAGCGCACCTTGATCTGCTCGGCTTCCGGGGTCGGCGTGCGCAGCATGTGCGCGATGTCGTTGGTCACGTGGTCGCCGGCGATCGGCAGCGAGGCGGTGTGGCAGATCGCACCCTGCACGAACACCGCGATGTCGGTGGTGCCGGCGCCCATGTCGACCAGCACCACGCCCAGCTCGCGCTCGTCGGCGGTCAGCACCGCCACGCTGGAGGCCAGCGAGGACAGCACCAGGTCGTCCACCTGCAGGCCGCAGCGCTGCACGCACTTGCTGATGTTGGCCGCCGCCGACTGCGCGCACACCACCAGGTGCGCATGCACTTCCAGGCGCACGCCGGTCATGCCGACCGGGTTGCGGATGCCTTCCTGCGAATCGTCCAGCACGTACTCGCGCGGGATCGCGTGGAGGATCTTCTGGTCGGCCGGGATCGCCACCGCCTTGGCCGCGTCGAGCACGCGATCCAGGTCGCCCCAGGTCACTTCACCGTCGCGGATCGGCACGATGCCCGGCGAGTTCTTGCACTGCACGTGGTTGCCGGAAATCGAGGCGTACACCGAACGGATCTCGCAGCCGGCCATCAGCTCGGCTTCTTCCACCGCGCGCTGGATCGACTGCACGGTCGATTCGATGTCCACCACCACGCCGCGCTTCAGCCCGCGCGATTCGTGCGAGCCGATGCCGATCACTTCGATCGGGTTGCCCGGCGAATACTCGCCCACCAGCGCCACCACCTTGGAGGTGCCGATGTCCAGGCCAACGATCAGCGATTTGTCACCCTTGCGATTCATGTCCTTTCCTGCGTGCTTCTGGCCGGGGTCGCCGGCGTTTTCGCCGGCGTGGCCGGGGTACCCCAGCTCAGCGTGAAACCATTGGTGTAACGGAGGTCGGCGCGCTCGATCGGCGCGTCCTGACGGTTGAGCTGCGGCAGTACCTTGACGAAGCGCTGCATGCGCGAGCGCGCGTCGTCGCGGCCGACCACCACTTCGGTGCCGTTGCTCAGCACCAGCGACCAGCTGCCGCGTGCGTCCATCGTCACCCGGCGCACATCGACGCCGGCCGGTGCGAACAATGCACGCGAGTCGCTGTACAGCTTCATCACTTCCGCGGTCTGGCTGTCCGGGCCATCCAGCTCCGGCAGCGCCAGGTCGGACAGCTTCTTCGGCGTGGGGAACAGCTTGCCCTGCTCGGACACCAGGCGGTCGGTACCCCAGCGGGCGAACGGCTTGTGCTCGACCAGGGTCACTTCCAGCACGTCCGGCCACTGCTTGCGGACCTGCGCGCTTTCCACCCACGGCAGCTTCTCCAGGGCGTCCTGCGCGTCCTGCAGCTTGACCGCGAAGAAACCGGCGCGCGCATACGGCAGCAGCACCTGCTGCAGCTGTTCGGCCGGCACCCGCTTGAACTCACCATGCACGCGCAGCTTCGCCAGTGGCCAGCGCTCGGCGCCGACCCAGCCATTGACCACGGCCACCACCGGCAGTGCAACCACCGACAGCGCCAACAGCCAGACGAAGATGCGCAGCACCGCGTTCATGCGTGCGAGGCCTCCAGGGTCTGTTCCAGCACGCGCCACACCAGTTCCTCGAAACCGATGCCGGCCTGGCGGGCCGCCTTGGGCACCAGCGAATGGCTGGTCATGCCCGGCGCGGTGTTCACTTCCAGCAGGAAGAAACGGCCGCTGTCGCGATCGCGCATCACGTCCACGCGGCCCCAGCCACGGCACCCGGCGGCACGGAACGCGGCCAGCGCGATGCGCCGGATGTCCTCTTCGTCGCCACCGTCCAGGCCCGGGCACAGGTACTGGGTGTCCTCGGCGATGTACTTGGCGTTGTAGTCGTACCACTGGCCCTTGGGCACGATGCGGATCGACGGCAGTGCGACGTCGCCAAGGATGGCCACGGTCAATTCGTCGCCGACCACCATCTGCTCCATCAGCAGCTGGCCGTCGTAGCGCGCGGCCAGGGCCACCGCTTCATCCAGCCCGGCGTCATCGGTGACCCGGCTGATGCCCACGCTGGAGCCTTCGTTGGCCGGCTTCACCACCACCGGCAGGCCGAGTTCGGCGGCATTGGCGTGCACGTCCTCGGCAGTGACCTTGCGGTACTGCGGGGTCGGCAGGCCCAGCGACAGCCACACCTGCTTGGTGCGGATCTTGTCCATGCTCAGCGCCGAACCCAGGACGTTCGAGCCGGTGTACGGCACGCCGAAGGCGTCCATCAGGCCCTGCACGATGCCGTCCTCACCGCCACCGTTGTGGCCGTGCAGGATGTTGAAGACGCGATCGATGCCACCGGCGGCGAGCGCGCTGGCGAGCGCCGGAATGCCGTCCACCGCGAACGCATCGACGCCACGCGACTGCAGGGCTTCGAGCACGTTGCGGCCCGAATCCAGCGACACCTCGCGTTCGCTGGAACTGCCGCCCAGCAGCACGGCGACGCGGCCGAACTCGGCCGGGTCGGTCACGCGCAGCGGCGGGAAGGTCAGCGTGCTCACGCCTGGCCCTCCCCCTTGAAACCTTCCACCGCGATATGGGTGGCCACGGCACCGATGTCGCCGGCGCCCATCATCAGCAGCAGGTCACCGTCCTGCAGCACGTCCGGCAGCACGCTGGCCAGCTCGGCGGCCTTGCCCACCACCACCGGCTCACTGCGGCCACGCGCACGGATGGCACGGGCCAGCGCATGCGAGTCGGCGCCGGCAATCGGTTCTTCACCGGCCGGGTAGACCTCGCTCAGCACCAGCGCGTCAACGCTCGACAGCACGGCGGCGAACTTGTCGAACTGGTCGCGGGTACGGCTGTAGCGGTGCGGCTGGAAGGCCACCACCAGGCGCTTGTCGGCCCAGCCACCACGAGCGGCGGCGAACACTGCCTCCAGCTCGCTGGGGTGATGGCCATAGTCGTCGATGATGCGGACCTTGGCGCCACTGGCGGTGGTCACCTCGCCCAGATCGTTGAAGCGACGGCCGACACCGGCGAAGCCCTCCAGCGCGCGTGCGATCGCGTCCGGTGCCACGCCCAGCTGCCAGCCCACCGCAGCGGCGGCCAGCGCGTTGAGCACGTTGTGCCTGCCCGGCAGCGCCAGCACCACTTCCTGGCTGGTGCCCTGCGGCAGGCGCAGGGTGAAGCGCATGCGCGACCCTTCCTGCACCACGTTCTCGGCGCGCACGTCGGCCTGCGGGCTCATGCCGTAGCTCATCACGTGGCGCGGGGTCCTGGCGGCCAGCGCGGCGACTTCCGGATCATCGATGCACAGTACCGCCAGGCCGTAGAACGGCAGGCGCTGCAGGAACTCGGCAAACGCCGCCTGCACGCGGGCGAAATCGTTGCCGTAGTTTTCCAGGTGGTCGGCATCGATGTTCGTGATGATCGACATCAGCGGGTTCAGGCGCAGGAAGCTGCCATCGCTTTCATCGGCCTCGGCCACCAGCCACTGCCCGCCACCCAGCTTGGCGTTGGCACCGGCGGCCAGCAGCTGGCCACCGATCACGAACGTCGGGTCCAGGCCACCTTCGCTCAGCACCGCAGCGGTCAGGCTGGTGGTGGTGGTCTTGCCATGGGTACCGGCCACGGCGATGCCGCGGCGGAAGCGCATCAGCTCGGCCAGCATCGCCGCACGCGGCATGATCGGAATGCGCTGGCTGCGTGCTTCCATCAGTTCCGGGTTGTCTTCGCGGATGGCACTGGAGACCACCACGCAGTCGGTGCCCAGCACGTTGGCCGCGGAGTGGCCGCGCATGATGCGCGCACCCAGGCTGGCCAGGCGGCGGGTCGCAACGTTATCGGCGTTGTCCGAGCCGGACACTTCATAGCCCAGCGTCAGCATCACTTCGGCGATACCGCTCATGCCGGTGCCGCCGATGCCGACGAAATGCACGCGCGGGAACGCGCGCACCAGGTCGTTGGTGTCGTGCAGGCGGCGGATCATGCGCGGCCTCGCGCAGGGCAGGCGCGGTGGCATGCCTTCTTCATACAGCTTCCTCGAGAATGATATCGGCGATGCGCTCGGCGGCATCGACCTTGGCCAGGGCACGCGCGGCTTGCGCCATCTGCATGCGGCGGGCGGGATTTTCGGACAGATCGCGCAGCAGTGCGGCAATGCCGTCGGCCAGCGTTCCGTCCTGCTTCAGCAACACCGCCGCGCCGCGCTCGACCAGGTACTCCGCGTTGCGGGTCTGGTGATCGTCGACGGCAGCGGGGAATGGCACCAGCACGCTGCCGACACCGACCGCGCACAGCTCGGCCAGCGTGGACGCGCCGGCGCGGCAGACAACCAGGTCAGCCCAGGCAAAGGCTTCGGCCATGTCGGCGATGAACGGCGTGATTTCCGCCTGCACACCGGCCTTGGCGTAAGCCTCCACCGCTTCGGCATGCATCTTCTCGCCGCTCTGGTGGCGCACCTGCACCGGCAGGCCGGCGCCCAGCGCGGCAATCGCCTGCGGCACGCCGGTATTGAGGGCACGCGCGCCCTGGCTGCCGCCCACCACCAGCACCCGCAGCGGGCCCTGCCGGTCGGCGAAGCGCTGTTCCGGCGGCGCGATGGCAGCGATTTCCGCGCGCACCGGGTTACCGACGAACTCCTCGCCCTTGGCGAAGGTGCCCGGGAAACCGGTCAGCAGGCGACGCGCATAACGCGACAGGATGCGGTTGGTCAGGCCCGGCGCACGGTTCTGCTCATGCACGATCAGCGGCAGGCCATGCAGGCGCGTGGCCATGCCACCGGGGCCGGAGGCAAAGCCACCGAAAGCGACCACCGCGCGCGGCTGGCGCTGGCGGATGATGAGCCCGGCCGCGCGCAGCGCGCGCATCAGCCGCCACGGCGCCGCCAGCAGGGCCAGCTTGCCCTTGCCGCGCAGGCCAGTGATGGCCAGCGTATCGATGGCGATGTCGTGCTGCGGCACCAGGCGGGTTTCCATCGCACCGTCGGCGCCCATCCAGGTCACCGGCACGCCGCGCTGGCGCAGCACGCGGGCCACGGCCAGGCCGGGGAAGATGTGACCGCCGGTGCCTCCGGCCAGGATCATCACCGGGCGCCCACTCTCGGTGGCTGCACTCATGACAGCCTCCCGAAGGTCGGTTCGATGCGCGACTGCAGGCGGCTGGTGCCACGTGCGGCGCTCGCTGCAGCGGACGCGGGTGCGACCGGCTCGGCACGCATCGGCACGCTGGCGTCCACCGCTGCGGCGGGCTTGTCCATCGGTTCGGCCGCGGCGTCTTCGGCGCCACCGATGCGCACGGCCTGGCGGCGCTCGGCGCGCTTGAGTTCATACGACACGCGCAGCAGCAGGCCCATCGCCACGCAGGTCATCAGCACCGACGAACCGCCGGAGGAGATCAGCGGCAGGGTCAGGCCCTTGGTCGGCAGGATGCCCAGGTTCACGCCGATCGAGACGAAGGTCTGCATGCTGATCCACAGGCCGATGCCGAAGGCGATGTAGCCGGAGAAGTGGCGCTTCATTTCCACGCAGCGCATGCCCAGCCAGAAGGTGCGGCCGACCAGCAGCGCATACAGCGCCACGATCACGCAGGTACCCAGGAAACCGAATTCCTCGGCGGTGACCGAGAAGATGAAGTCGGTGTGCGCTTCGGGCAGGTAGTACAGCTTCTGCACGGAGTTGCCCAAGCCGACGCCGGTCCATTCACCACGGCCCACCGCCATCAGCGCGTTGGACAGCTGGTAGCCGTCGCCCTGCTGGTCGGCCCACGGGTCCAGGAAGGAGGTGATGCGGCGCATGCGGTACGGCTCGATGATCGCCAGCGCGCTCATGCCGACCAGGCCGATGATCACCGGCATCGACATGCGCGGCATGTTCACCCCGCCCAGCACCAGCATGCCGGCGGTGATCGCCAGCAGCAGGGTCGAGGAACCGAAGTCCGGCTGCAGCAGCAGCAGCACCACCAGCGCACCGGCCACGCCCAGCGGCTTGAGCATTGCCGGCCAGGTCGCATTGACCTCGTCGCGGAAACGCACCAGGTAGCTCGACAGCCAGACGATGTAGAGCACTTTCACCGCTTCGACCGTCTGGAACTTGGAAATGCCCAGGTTGATCCAGCGGCGCGCACCGTTGACCGTGCTGCCCAGTCCCGGTGCGAACACCGCCAGCAGCAGTACGAAGCAGCCCAGCAGCAGCATCTGGTTGTACTGCTCGATCGACTTCAGCTCGGTGCGGGCGGCAATGACCGCCAGCACGATACCCACCGCCAGGAAGATCAGGTGGCGGTTGAGGTAATAGAACGGGCTGCTCATCAGCGCGATCGAGCTGGAGGCCACCATCACCACGCCGACACCGGTGAGCGCGATGATCGCGCCCAGCAGCCACTTGTCGTAGCTGCCTTCGATGGCTTCAAGGCGTGTTGCCTGGCGGGACAGGTCGTTCATCTCAGCGCACCTTCAACGTGGCCAGGCCGATCAGCACGAGCACGACGGAGATGATCCAGAAACGCACGATCACGCGCGGCTCCGGCCAGCCCTTCAGTTCGAAATGGTGGTGGATCGGCGCCATGCGGAACACGCGCTTGCCGGTCAGCTTGAACGAGGCGACCTGGATCATCACTGACAGCGTTTCGATGACGAACACGCCGCCCATGATCACCAGCACCAGCTCCTGGCGGGTGATCACCGCGATCGTGCCCAGCACCGCACCCAGTGCCAGTGCGCCGATGTCGCCCATGAAGACCATGGCCGGGTAGGTGTTGAACCAGAGGAAGCCCAGGCCCGCGCCGGCGATGGCCGCACAGATGATGACCAGCTCGCCGGCGCCCGGGATCTGCGGGATCTGCAGGTAGTTGGCGAACACCACGTTGCCCGAGGCATAGGCGAACACGCCCAGCGCGCAGGCCACCAGCACGGTGGGCATGATCGCCAGGCCGTCCAGGCCGTCGGTCAGGTTCACCGCGTTGGAGAAACCGACGATCCAGAAGTAGGCGATGGCCACGAAGCCGATGCCGGCCAGCGGCAGCGCGACCGACTTGAACATCGGGATGTAGAACGTCAGCGCCGCCGGCACGTCGGCCGTGTAGAACAGGAACAGGCCCGCGGCCAGGCCGAAGATCGACTGCAGCAGGTACTTCCAGCGCGACTTCAGGCCGTTCGGGTCACGGCGGACGATCTTGATCCAGTCGTCATACCAGCCGATGGCGCCGAAGCACAGCATCACCGCCAGCACCAGCCACACGTAGCGGTTGCGCAGGTCGGCCCACATCAGCACCGACAGGGTGATGGTGAGCAGGATCAGCGAACCGCCCATGGTCGGCGTGCCGGCCTTGGAGAAATGGGTCTGCGGACCGTCCTTGCGGATCGGCTGGCCGCCCTTGAACTGGGCAAGCTTGCGGATCATCGCCGGGCCCAGCCACAGCGACAGGAACAGGGCCGTCAGCGCGGCAAGGATGGCGCGGAACGTCTGGTAGTTGAACAGCCCGAACAGGCTCTCCAACTGCTGCAACCATCGAGCCAGTTCATACAACATGCGGGGATTCCTCTCCTTGCGCCAGCAGCGCTTTGACAATCGTGTCCATGGCGCTGCCACGGGAACCCTTGACCAGGCAGCGCACGCCGGCGTGCAGCTCGTCCTTCAGCGCCTGCGACAGCGCGTCGTGGGTGGCGAAATGGCGGCCGCCTTCGCCGAAGGCGGAGGCGGCAGCGGCGCTGAGCGGGCCCAGTGCATACAGGCGCTTCAGGCCGGCAGCACGTGCGCGGATGCCGGCCTGCGCATGCAGCGCTTCCGCGTCCGGGCCCAGCTCGCGCATGTCGCCCAGCACCAGCCAGCCCTCTTCCGGCGCCGCGGCCAGGGCATCGATGGCCGCGGCCAGCGACCCGGGGTTGGCGTTGTAGCTGTCATCCACCAGCACCGCGCCATTGCGCAGCTGATGGGCGATCTGGCGACCCGGCACCGGCTGCGCTTCGGCCAGGCCGGCGGCAATCAGCGCCAGATCGACACCGGCGGCCAGCGCCAGGCTGGCGGCGGCCAGCGCATTGCTGACGTTGTGGCGACCCGGCAGGCCCAGCACCACGCGGGCTTCGCCGGCCGGTGCGACCAGAGTGAACTGGCTGCCCTGCGCACCGGCGCGGATATCGCGCGCGGTCACGTCCGCCGAGTGTTCCAGGCCATAGCGCAGCACGCGGCAACGCGCCGGGGTGCTGATGAAATGCTGTTCGAACCAGCGGCCATAGGCATCGTCGGCGTTGATCACCGCCACGCCATCGGCCGGCAGCGCGGCGTAGATCGCGCCCTTGGTCACCGCCACGCCGAGCAGGCTGCCCATACGTTCCAGGTGCGCCGGGGCGATGTTGTTGACCAGCGCATAACGCGGGCGGGCGATCTCGGTCAGGTAGGCGATGTCGCCCGGCTTGCCGGCGCCCATCTCGTAGACGGCGTAGTCGGTATCTTCCGGCGCATCGATCACCGCCAGCGGCAGGCCGATCTCGTTGTTGCGGTTGCCCGGGTTGGCGTAGACCACCTTGTGCGCGTGCTGGGCCACCTGCTGCAGGATCGACAGCAGCAGGCTCTTCACGCTGGTCTTGCCATTGCTGCCGGTGATCGCGAACACCTCGGTGCCACGGTCACGCTGCATGCCGGTGGCGATCTTCGCCAGCGCCAGTTCGCTGTCGGCCACCAGCACCTGCGGCAGTTCGACCGGCAGCAGGCGCTCGACCAGCAGCGCACTGGCACCGCGCGCCTGCGCGTCGGCCGCGAAGTCATGGCCGTCGAACCGCTCGCCGCGCAGCGCCACATACAGACTGCCCGGACCGAGATTGCGGGTGTCATTGCTGACCGCATCGATGGCCACGTCGTCGCCGTGGATCTCGCCACCGGCCCAGTGTGCGATCAGCGAAAGCAGGGTGCGCTTCATGCGGCACCCTCCCCGGCCTGCGCGCTGAGCACACCGGCCTTGGCCGCCAGTGCGGCGGCGGCCACTTCGGTGTCGTCGAAGTTATGGCGCACGCCATTCACTTCCTGGTACGGCTCGTGGCCCTTGCCTGCGATCAGGATGATGTCGCCGGCACCGGCACGCTTCACCGCGAGGCCGATCGCACGCGCGCGGCTGCGCTGCACGGTCACGGCATCGGCGTTCTGGAAGCCGGCCAGGATGTCGGCCACGATCACGTCGCCATCCTCGCCACGCGGGTTGTCGTCGGTGACGATGACCTGGTTGGCCAGGCGCTCGGCAATCGCCGCCATCTGCGGGCGCTTGCCGGTGTCGCGCTCGCCGCCGCAGCCGAACACGCAGAACAGCGTGCCCTGCAGGTGCCCGTGGAGGCTGTCCAGCGCCTGTTCCAGCGCATCCGGGGTGTGCGCGTAGTCGACCACCACCGTCGGCAGGCCGTCTTCACCGCCCAGGCGGTTCATGCGGCCGCGGATCGGCTGCAGCGCCGACAGCACTTCGGCGATACGCGGCAGCGGCTGGCCCTGCGCGTGCAGGGTACCGGCCACGGCCAGCAGGTTGTCCACGTTGAAGCGGCCCAGCAGCGGCGTCTGCACCGCCGCGCGCTGGCCGTCGATGACCAGCTCGAAGGCGATGCCACGACCGTCCAGCTGCAGTGCCTCGGCGCGCACGCTGGCGTCGGTGGCACCACGCGAGCTCAGCCCGATCGCCTGCACGCCGGCCGGCAGGCCCGCGAACAGCTGCCGGCCGAAGGCATCGTCCAGATTGATCACCGCGGCCTTCAGGCCCGGGCGATGGAACAGCCGCGCCTTGGCCGCGCCGTAGCTGGCCATGTCACCGTGGTAGTCCAGATGGTCGCGGGTGAGGTTGGTGAACACCGCCACGTCGTAGTGCACGGCGTCCACGCGGCCCTGGTCCAGCGCATGCGAGCTGACTTCCATCGCCACCGCGCGCGCACCGGCGTCGCGCAGCTGCGCCAGAAGCGCATGCATCTGCAGCACCAGCGGCGTGGTGAAGCCGGTCGGCTCGACCGCACCATAAAGTCCGGCACCCAGCGTGCCGATACTGCCACTGGGCGTTCCGAGCAGATGCCAGGCCTGGGCCAGCAGCTGCACGGTGGAGGTCTTGCCGTTGGTGCCGGTCACGCCGACCATCGCCATCGCCCGCGATGGCGCGCCATGGAACTGGTCGGCCATCGCGCCCATGCGCGCGCGCAGGCCCGGCACGGCGATCGCATCGGCCGGGGCCGGCAGATCGGCCGGTGCCGGCGGTTCGAACAGGATGGCACTGGCACCGGCAGCGCGCGCCTGCTCGACAAAGCCCAGGCCATGCGCGCCGAAACCGGCGATGGCGACGAAGGCATTGCCGGGGCGCACGGCACGGCTGTCCAGCACCAGGCCGGTCAGAACGGGATCATGACCCGCCAGGGCCACGTCCGGAAGCAACTGCGAAAGCAACATCGAAGGACTCATTGCGTGCCTCCCGTAGCGGGCGGCATCTGGGCTTGCGCGCTCGGCAGCGCAGCGTCGAATTCAGCGGCGGCATCGACCGGCAGCGCGGTCTCGGCCGGCGGCGCAGGCAGGATCGAGGCCGAATGGCCGACCTTGCCCGACTGCTGTGCGGCCAGCCACGACTGCAGGTCGTCCAGCGGCACGTCCATCAGGCGCAGGGTGCCTTCCATCACGTTGTGGTAGACCGGCGCCGACACCAGGCCGCCGTAGAACTTGCCGGCCTGCGGGTCGTTGATGACGATGACGGTGGCGAAACGCGGGTTGGTGGCCGGCACCACGCCGGCGAACAGCGCGTTGTAATGGCCGCGCTCATAACCGCCCGGGCCGGCCTTGCGCGCGGTGCCGGTCTTGCCGGCCACGCGGTAACCCAGCACCGCCGCCTGCTTGGCGCCGCCCTGGGTGACCACCGTTTCCATCATCGCCACCACCTGCCGGGCGACGTTCTCGTCGATGATCTGCTGGCCT
Organism: Stenotrophomonas sp. YJH_SMC_138; assembly: GCF_059369855.1. Classification (NCBI taxonomy): domain Bacteria; kingdom Pseudomonadati; phylum Pseudomonadota; class Gammaproteobacteria; order Lysobacterales; family Lysobacteraceae; genus Stenotrophomonas; species Stenotrophomonas sp. YJH_SMC_138. The sequence goes on along the minus strand of NZ_JCAFTB010000003.1, from coordinate 335,465 downwards.
TCATTGCGCTGGCCCTTGACGAAGGTCGGCGCGATCAGGCGCCCGCCGTTGGCCAGCGCCGAGTACGCGGTGGCAATCTGCAGCGGCGTGACCGACAGGCCATAGCCATAGGACATGGTGGTCTTGGTGGTACCCGACCAGCGTGCCGGACGCATCACCACGCCGGCCGATTCGCCCGGGAAACCGCTGTGCGGCGCCGAGCCATAGCCGAAGCGGCGCACGCCGTCGTAGAAGGTCTGGTCCGGCATCTTCGCCGCAACCTTGGCCGCACCCACGTTCGAACTGCGGGTGATCACGCCGGTCACGTTGAGCACACCGTTGTTGCGCGGCACGTCGCGGATGGTGAAGCGGCCCAGGGTCATGTAGCCCGGGTTGGTGTCGATGATGGTGTCCTTGGTCACCGCACCGGCCTGCAGCGCGGTGGCGATGGTCAGCGGCTTCATCGTCGAACCCGGCTCGACCAGGTCGGTCACCGCGCGGTTGCGGCGCGTATCGGGGATCGCACCGGTCAGCGAGTTCGGGTTGTAGGTCGGCAGGTTGACCATGGCCAGGATCTCGCCGGTGGTCACGTCCATGATCACCATCGAACCACCGGCCGCCTTGTTGGCCACCAGCGCGTTGCGCAGTTCCTTGAAGGCCAGGTACTGGATGCGGCGGTCGATGCTGAGGGTCAGGTCCTTGCCCGGCTCGGCGGCGCGCAGCAGATCGCTTTCGACGGTCTCGCCCTTGCGGTTGCGGATCACCCGCTTGGCACCGGCCTTGCCGCGCAGCCATTCGTCGAACGCCAGTTCCAGGCCTTCCTGGCCGCGGTCGTCGATGTTGGTGAAGCCCAGCACGTGCGCCATCGCTTCGCCCTGTGGGTAGAAGCGGCGGAACTCGCGCTGCGCGGCCACGCCCGGAATCTTCAGCGCGACCACCTTCTCTGCCTCGTCCGGATTGATCCGGCGGCGCAGGTACATGAATTCCTTGTCCGACTTCTGCGACAGGCGGCTGCTCAACTCATCCACCGACATGCCGACCGCCTGGGCCAGCTCCGGGATGCGCTCGGGCGAACGCAGCAGGTCCTGCGGGTTGACCCAGATCGAGGCGACCGGGGTGGACACCGCCAGCGGCTCGCCGTTGCGGTCGGTGATCATGCCGCGCGAGGTCTTGATCGGTAGCTCGCGCAGGTAGCGGGCCTCGCCCTGGCGCTGGTAGAAATCGCTGTTGATGATCTGCACGTAGGCCGCGCGACCCACCAGCGACACCGAGCACAGGCCAAGCGCCAGCGCGACCCAGCGCAGGCGCTGGCGCAGGTTGAAGGCGTTGCGCGGGCGGTTGCGGCCGGTCTTGCTCATGGGCGCACCACCACGATGTCAGCGGCCTCGGGGAACTTCATGCCCAGCTTCTCGCGGGCAATGCGGTCCACGCGGTTGGCTTCGGCCAGGGTGGCCTGTTCCAGCTGCAGGCGGCCGAACTCAAGGTTGATGTCATCGCGCTTGCGCTCGGCACGCGACAGCTCGATGAAGGTCTGCCGGTGGCGGTGGCGCACGAACACCACGCCGATCGCCGAGGCGACGGTGCAGGCCAGCAGGATGATCAGCAGCAGCCGGCTCATGCATCGCCCCCCCGCTTCTGTGCCACGCGCAGCACGGCGCTGCGGGCACGCGGGTTGGCGGCCAGCTCTTCGTCCGTGGCCTTGATGGCGCCGCCGATCAGGTCCAGCGTCGGCACGAACGCAACCGCCTCGGGCAGCCGGCGGTTGGCCGGCGGCGCCTTGGCCAGGCGGTTCATGTACTGCTTGACGATGCGGTCTTCCAGCGAGTGGAAGCTGATCACCGCCAGGCGGCCACCGGGCTTGAGCCGTTCCACCGCCGCATCGAGCCCGGCTTCCAGATCGGCCAGCTCGCGGTTGATGTGGATGCGGATGGCCTGGAAGCTGCGCGTGGCCGGGTGAATCTTGTCCTTCCCACGCGGCATCACCGAGGCGATCAGCTCGGCCAGTTCGGCGGTGCGGGAGAACGGCTGCTTCTCGCGGCGGGCCACGATGGCGCGGGCGATGCGCCGGCTCTGGCGCTCTTCGCCGTAGGTCCACAGCACATCAGCGATCTCGCGCTCTTCGACGCGGTTGATCCACTGCGCGGCGCTTTCACCGCTGTCCGGATCCATGCGCATGTCCAGCGGGCCGTCCTTGCCGAAGCTGAAGCCACGTTCGGCCACGTCCAGCTGCGGCGACGACACGCCGAGGTCGAACAGCACGCCGTCCAGGCCTTCGGCCGTCGCGTCCCACTGCAGCAGCTGGGCGAAGCTGCCCCGGAAAATGGACACGCGCGGGTCCGGCGCGAAATCGCGCTCGGCAACGGCGATGGCTTCCGGATCCTTGTCCATGACCAGCAGGCGCCCCTCGGGACCGAGCTGGGTGAGCACGCCACGTGCATGACCGCCACGACCGAACGTGCCATCCAGATAACGTCCGTTTTCGATCACCCTCAGGCCTTCAAGGACCTGGGTGTACAGGACCGGCAGGTGCACCGCCGGCGACTGCGACACCGGAAGGTGACCGGCCTGCGCTTCTGGGCGCATCCGGGCACCCCGGCTCACAACTTCAGGTCGAGCAACCCATCACCCAGATCCTCGTCAGACAACGTCTGCTGGATCAGGGCCCGATGCGCCTGCTCGCTCCACAATTCGAACTTGTCGCCCATACCGAGCAATACCGCCTTCTTCTCAATGCCCACCGCACCGCGGTGGCTGGCGGGGATGCTGATGCGACCGTTGCCGTCCAGTTCCAGATGGGCGGCCGAGCCGACCAGCTTCTGCTGCAACAGGCGCACGACGCGCTGGGTGTTGGGCTTGGACATCACATCGTCGCGGACCCGCTCCCATTCCGACTCTGCATACAGCCACAGGCAGCCGGCTTCGAACGGGTTGTAGGTCAGCACGAGACGGTTGTTGCTGGCGCGCGCGACGAGGTCGCGGTAAGCGGTGGGAACCGCCATGCGCCCTTTGTCGTCAACTGTGATGGCCGTCTCGCCCTGGAACACGACGCCTGCACCTTGTCCTTCGCCCGGTGAAACATTGAACCACGAAAACCCACAAAACACCCGGATTTCCCTCTGATGCCCACCTTAGCAGCGGGCCGAGGGTTGTCAACAACTTTTCAGCGGGGAAATCGCCAGCCGCATCAATGGCTTGCAACAACCTTTAGAGAATTGTTCAAGGCTTATCCACAAGTTGCTGATCCGTCTCAATTTTTGAGATTGAACGGAAGTTCAGGGGCGTGGAGAGGGCGTGAAACATCGGCCGCGCATTCATCCGGAACGGGCCGGAAACGGCGCCGGACTGCGCAAACCGTGCACAATGAGGCCATGTGCCTGCTCGCTCTTGGCTGGATGCACCACCCGCGCTGGCGGCTGGTGATGACCGGCAACCGTGATGAGTTCCACGCCCGCCCGACGGCGGCGCTGGCCCCCTGGCAGGATGAGACGTCCGTCATCGGCGGGCGCGACCTGCGCTCCGGCGGTGGCTGGGCCGGGGTTGGCGCCTCGGGCCGGATGGCGGTGGTCACCAACGTCCGCGACCCGCTGGCGGCCCAGACCGGCCCGTCGCGGGGCGCGCTGGTGGCCGACTTCCTGCGCGGCCGCGACCCGGCCGCTGTGCATATCGACCGATTGGCGACCGTGGCTGGCGCCTATGCCCCGTTCAATCTGTTGCTGGCCGATAGCGACAGCCTGGAGTACCTCGGCAACCATCCCGCCGAACGGCAGACCCTCGGCCCGGGCGTGCACGGCATGTCCAACGGCGCGCTGGACGCGCCCTGGCCGAAGACCCGGCGGCTGATGGCGGCCCTTGAAGCCTGGCTTCAGAATGACGGGGTCAGATCCCTTTCGCACAGCGAAAGGGATCTGACCCCGGACCTGACCCCACTCTGGAATGCTCTGGCCGACGAACACCGCCCTGCCGACAGCGACCTGCCCGACACCGGCATCGGCCTGGAACGCGAGCGCTGGCTGAGCCCGGCCTTCATCCGTGGCGATGACTACGGCACCCGCGCCAGCACCGTGCTGCTGATCGACGCCGACGGCCATGGCGAGATCCACGAACGCCGCTTCGGCCCGCAGGGCGCTCCCAGCGGCCAGAGCCACGTCATTTTCTGACCCGGTCATGACGGCCCTTGGCCGGATGCTCTTGGCGGGGGGGGGGTAGTGCCGGGCGCTGGCCGGCAACCTCTGGATCTTCGGATGCAGCATGAAGTTGCCGGCCAGCGGCCGGCACTACCCGCAGCGTGCTGTCGCGATCCACGCGACGGCAGTCGTCATCGCAGCGGGCCTGAAACGTCATTCAGCTTCCAGCCGCGACCGCGATCCGTCCGCGCCACAGCGGTTTCAGCATCACAGCCAGCCGACTGTGCCCTTTTCGCAATCGGCACTGTGTCTATAAATGTCGCCCCTGACCTCCCAGGGTGATCGCGCCCGGCACCTCGCCGCGCCATCGACCGCAACCCCAAGGAGGCCCCATGCGTCGCATTCTCATCCTGTTCGCCACCCACCTGCTTGCTCTCGGCCTGGGCTTCGGCCTGGGCATCTATCTGCTGCCGATCCTGATCGCCCCCGATGACCCGCCGGTCACGCAGGTGCAGGCCGCGATGAACGACGCCACCTATCGCACCACCTTCCGTCGCGACCTCAAAGGCAGCGACGCGGTGCACTGGGCCGAAGGCAAGGTCAGCGTCAGCGCCACCCAGGTTGCCTTCGACGGCAAGATGGGACCGGGCCCGGACTACAAGGTCTACCTGGTCCGCGATTTCGTCGACAACAAGGCCGACTTCCTGAAGATCAAGGCGCAGGCCCAGCGCATCGGCGAGGTGAAGACCTTCAACCGCTTCCTGGTGGATGTGCCCGCGAACGTGGACGTGGACGACTACACCACGGTGGTGGTGTGGTGCGAGCGCTTCTCGCAGTTCATTTCCGCCGGGCAGTACCGCACGCCGGGCTGAGGACAGCATGGGGTCGGATCCCTTTCCTCCGGAAAGGGATCCGACCCCGCAATCACGGTAGCTCCACGCCATGCGTGGAAGAAGAAGGAGGCGGAGCCGGCCGATAAGCCGGGTTCTGTCGTGGACAGTCATTCCTCTAGGCGTTACGTCACCGCAACGCTCAAGCAACCTACCCGGATCCAACGCGGGCCGCGCCAAAGGATCCCTATTTGGTCTTGCTCCAGGTGGGGTTTGCCGTGCCGGTCTGTTGCCAGACTCGCGGTGCGCTCTTACCGCACCATTTCACCCTTACCGGCCTTCCGAAGAAGACGTAGGCGGTATCTTTCTGTTGCACTTTCCGTCGGCTTGCGCCGCCCAGGCGTTACCTGGCACCTTGCCCTATGGAGCCCGGACTTTCCTCGGCACCCCCGAAGGGATGACGCGACTGTCTGGCCGGCTCCGCCAGCGCATATTCTAGCGTACGCAGGTCCTTCCTGCCGTGCTGATCGCGGCGTCCGGTTCATCCATCCACGCATGGCGTGGATCTACTGCAGTAGCGCCACGCCATGCGTGGCTGCAGCAATCCATCAACTACCGTACAACGCCTTGCGCGGCGCGCCGGTCAGTTCCGCGGCCAGTTTGGCGGCGGTCGACGGCGGCAGGTGCTCGCTCAGCTTCGCGTAGACGCGGCGGCCATGCGCCAGCTGCGCTTGTTCGTCATCACCCGCGCCCTGCACCATCACCACGAACTCGCCCTTGCGCTGGTTGTCGTCGGCCTCGACCTTGGCCAGCAGGCCCGCCAGGTCACCATCGAGCACGGTCTCGAACAGCTTGGTCAGCTCGCGGGCCAGCACCGCCGGGCGTTCGCCACCGAAGATCGCCGCCATGTCGGCCAGCGATTCGGCGATGCGGTGCGACGATTCGTAGAACACCATCGTGCGCACTTCGCCGGCCAGCGCCTGCAGGCGGTCGCGGCGGCCGCTGGCCTTGGCCGGCAGGAAGCCCTCGAAACTGAAACGGTCGCTGGGCAGGCCGGCCACGCTCAGCGCGGCGATGGCGGCACAGGCACCGGGTACCGGGCTGACCTTGATGCCCGCCGCGCGCGCGGCACGCACCAGGCGGAACCCGGGGTCACTGACCAGCGGGGTACCGGCATCGCTGACCAGCGCCAGCGACTCGCCGGCCTGCAGGCGCGAGACCAGGCGCTGCGCCAGGGCCTCTTCATTGTGTTCGTGCAGGGCCACCAGTGGTTGCTGGATGCCGAAATGGGACAGCAGCTGGCCGCTGCGGCGGGTGTCCTCGGCACAGATGGCCGCCACCGAACGCAGCACCTCCTGCGCGCGCGGGCTCAGATCGGCCAGGTTGCCGATCGGGGTGGCGACGACGTACAGGGTTGGGACACTCATTTCAGCGGTACTCACGGGGCAAGGGTAGAATCGTAGCGTGTACCCGGCCAAGGCCGCTGCCCTCATCGCATGGACCCGATCATGAACAAGCCCGCCGCACGGATCTCCGCCCTGTCGTTGTCGCTGATGCTGCTGGCCGGTTGTGCCACCACCAGCCTGACCAGCACCCCCGATTCGCCGGCCCAGGGCCAGGCGCTGGCGCTGATCGAACAGGGCAAGCCGCGCGACGCCGCACTGCAGCTGGAAGGCCTGGCCGCCACGCTGCGTGGCGGTGCCCGCAGCAACGCACTGGCCGATGCGGCCTGGGCCTGGCATCTGGCCGGTGACAGTGCCCGCGCGCGCAGCCTGCTGGGCCAGCTCACCGCCCGCCAGCTGTCCGGCGCCAGCCTGCAGCGCTACCAGCTGACCGGTGCCGAGCTGGCGCTGGCCGACAAGCAGCCGGCGCAGGCGCTGGCCCTGCTGAAGGATCATGCCGACAGCGTTGCGGTCGGCCTGCGCACCCGCTGGCTGCTGGCCCGCGCCCAGGCCCTGCAGGGCACCGGCGATGCCTTCGGTGCCGCCAACGAGCGCGCCCGTGCCCATGCCGGCCTGACCGGCAGCGCGCGCAGCGAGAACCAGGCCGCCATCGCCGGCCTGCTCGGCACCCTCGACGACGCCACCCTGCGCAGCCGTGCCGCCGCGCTGCCGGCCAACGACCCGCTGTACAACTTCGCCGGCCGTGCGCTGATCGCGCGCGGCCTGCCGCTGCCGCGCCCGTTCGACCGCGATGGCGCGGCCCAGTTCGACACCAGCAAGCGCCCGCCGGCGATGAGCGACGGTTACCGCCCGCCGGCCAAGCTGGCCGTGCTGCTGCCGCTCAGCGGCCGCCTGGCCACCGCCGCGCAGCCGGTGCGCGATGGCCTGTTGAGCGCCTACTACGGTGAAAGCCGCCGCCGCCCGGACATCAACTTCTTCGACACCGCCGGCACCCCGGCCGGTGCCCTCGCCGCCTATGACAAGGCGGTCGCCTCCGGTGCCGACTTCGTGGTCGGACCGCTGGGCCGCGACGAAGTGGACGCCGTGTACGGCCGCCAGCAGCTGCAGGTGCCGGTGCTGGCCCTGAACCGTGGCAAGGACGCACCGCCGGCCGGCAGCGCCGGTTTCTCGCTGGCACCGGAAGACGACGGCATCGTCGCCGCCGAATACCTGCGTGGCCGCGAACGCAACCGCGCACTGGTGATCAGCAGCAATGACGACACCGGCCGCCGTTCCGCCGCCGCCTTCGCGCAGCGCTTCGCACAGCGCGGTGGGCAGGTGGTGGCCACCTTCAACGTCAGCGATGCCGTTGGCGATGTCGGCGCGCAGGTGCGCAATGCCGGCCAGGTCGATGCGGTGTTCCTCGCCGTGCGTGCACCGCAGGCCCGCCTGCTGGCGCCGCAGCTGGCGCTGGCCGGTGCCGGTGGCGCCACCCGCGTCGGCACCTCGCAGCTGACCGTCGGCAGCGGCAAGGTGGAAGAAGACGTGGCCCTGGACGGCATCGTCTACCCGAATGAAGCCTGGAACGTGCGCAGCGTGTCCGGCCTGCCCTCGGCCAGCCAGGTGGCCAGCACCCTGCCGAGCGCACGCGGTGCGGCCGGCCGCCTGTTCGCCTTCGGCGCCGACGCCTGGAAGATCACCGCCTATCTGGACAAGCTGTCCAACGAAGGCGGCCTGGACGGTGCCACCGGCACCCTGTTCCTGGACAGCAACGGCAACATCCTGCGCCAGCCGGCATGGTCGACCTTCAATGGCGGCCGGCCGATGCCGATCGTCGGTGGTCGCTGAGCGCAGCCAACGTGGCTCGGCGGTGGAAGCCGCCGCCGAGCAGCATCTGCAACAGGCCGGACTGCAGCCGCGCGCGCGCAACGTGCGTTATCGCGGCGGTGAACTGGACCTGGTGATGGACGATGCCGGCATCGTGGTGTTCGTGGAGGTGCGCTATCGCGCGCGATCAGAGTACGGTGGCGGTGCCGCTTCAGTCGATGCGCGCAAATGCCGGCGCCTGGCGCATGCCGCGCAGCTGTACCTGCAGGACCACCCCGCGCTGGCCAATGCGCCCTGCCGCTTCGACGTGGTGGAAGCCAGTGGCGAACCGCCGCAGCTGCATTGGCTGCGTGACGCATTCCGGCTGGATGATTGCTGATGTGTACTGTCCGCCTTGGTAGAAGCCGACCTTGGTCGGCGCGTCTGTGCCAACCAAGGTTGGCCCCCGCCAGAGCGCAGCCTGGCCGGCACTACCATGGTGCGTGACTGATGCCTTCGATCATCACCCATGCCGCCGTGCCGCTGGCGCTGTGGTGCGCCGCTGATCGTGGCCGCATCCCGCCGCGCCTGCTGGTTGCAGGCGTGATCGCCGCGATGCTGCCCGATGCCGATGTACTGGCCTTTGCGCTGCACATTCCCTATGCGGATGCCTTCGGCCATCGCGGTGCCAGCCATTCGCTGCTGTTTGCCGGCGTGCTGGCGGCATTGGCGGCGGCGTTCGCATTCTTTGGTAGCGGCCGACCTTGGTCGGCACAGCACAGCCCCGGTAGTCGCCGACCTTGGTCGGCGCAGCACAGCTCCGGTAGTCGCCGACCTTGGTCGGCGGTTTCGTGCCAACCAAGGTTGGCACCTACCAAGGCAGGGCCAACGGTGGCATCGACCGGACAAGCCGCTGTATTCGTCTTCGTCTGTGCCGCCAGCCATCCGCTGCTGGATGCGATGACCACCGGCGGCCTCGGCGTCGCACTGGCCTGGCCGTGGAGCGAACACCGCTTCTTCGCGCCGTGGCGACCGATCCGCGTTTCACCCTTCGCCCCACAGTTCTTCAGCGCACGCGGCGTGGCTACCCTGCTCTCCGAACTGCGCTGGGTGTGGCTGCCGCTGGCCGGCGCCGTTGTCGCCTGGAAACTGATCCAACCCGCTCCTGCTGCCTCTCGAGATCCGTCATGAGTCCTGCCCTGCCTGCTGCCCTGGTCGCCGAACTGTCCACCCTGCTGGGCGCGGAGGGCTGGCGCATGGATGACAGCGCGCTGGAGGCCAACGCGCAGGACAATTCATGGCGCCGCCAGCGTCCGGCAGCCGTGGCGCTGCCCGCCGACGTCGAACAGGTTCAGGCACTGGTACATGCCTGTCGCGCGCATGGCGTGGCGCTGGTCGCGCGCGGCGCCGGCACCGGAACTACCGGTGCGGCCGTCCCGCAGCCGGGCAGCATCGTGCTGTCGTTCACCCGCATGGACCGCATCATCGAGATCCGCGCCGGTGATCGCTGCGCGGTCGTGCAGCCCGGCGTGCTCAATGGCACCCTGCAGCAGGCACTGGCCCCGCATGGCCTGTTCTGGGCGCCGGATCCTTCCAGCGCCGAGATCTGCAGCATCGGCGGCAACCTCGCTTGCAATGCCGGCGGCCCGCGCGCGGTGAAGTACGGCACCAGCCGCGACAACGTGCTGGGCCTGGTAGCGGTGACCGGCACCGGCGAGGTGATCCGCTGCGGTGGTGCCTACACCAAGGACGCCACCGGCTACGACCTCACCCATCTGCTGGTGGGCAGCGAAGGCACGCTGGCACTGATCGTGGAAGCCACGCTGAAGCTGACCCCGTTGCCGGTCAGCCAGGCCGGGCTGCGCGTGCTGTACCGCGATGCCGATGCTGCTGCGGCCGCCGTGTCGCGGTTGATGTCGCAGCCGGTGGTACCCACCCGCCTGGAATTCATGGACGCGCGCAGCCTGGAGCTGCTGCGGCTCAATGGTGCTGACGTGCCAGAGGCCGGTGCGATGCTGCTGGTCGAGGCCGATGGTGACCACGACACCCTGCCCTATCTGCTGCAGGCCCTGGCCAGCGCCGCCGAAGGCGACGGCATGATCGAGCTGGACGTGGCGATGGAAGGCCGTGCACGTGACCAGCTGTGGGCGGCGCGCAAGGCGCTGTCGCCTGCGCTGCGCAGTGTGGCGCCGGGCAAGATCAATGAAGACGTGGTGGTGCCGGTGTCGCGCATTCCGGAGCTGGTGGCCGGCGTGCAGGCGCTGGCACGTGACTACACGCTGACCATCGTCACCTTCGGCCATGCCGGCAACGGCAACCTGCACGTCAACATCCTCTACCACCCGGACGATGCCGACGAGAACACGCGCGCGCATGCCGCGCTGCCAAGGATCTTCGAGCTGACGCTGGCATTGGGCGGCACGTTGTCGGGCGAACACGGCATCGGCCTGGCCAAGCGCGATTTCATGGCGCAGGCCTTCACCCCGGAAACGCTGGCAACGATGCGCGCGATCAAGGCCGCGCTGGACCCGGACGGCATCCTCAACCCGGGCAAGGTGCTGCCGCCGGCATAGAGCGCACACTCCTGCGCGCTCCTGTAGAGCCGAGCCATGCTCGGCTGCTCTTCGACCAGATCGCGATGACGCCCGCGCTGTGTGCGCAAGCCGAGCGTGGGCTCGGCTCTACAACGACGTGTCGTTCACCTTCGCGCTCCTGTAGAGCCGAGCCATGCTCGGCTGCTCTTCGACCAGATCGCGATGACGCCCGCGCTGTGCGCGCAAGCCGAGCGTGGGCTCGGCTCTACAACGACGTGTCGTTCACCTTCGCGCTCCTGTAGAGCCGAGCCATGCTCGGCTGCTCTTCGACCAGATCGCGTGACGCCCGCGCTGTGCGCGCAAGCCGAGCGTGGGCTCGGCTCTACAACGACGTGTCGTTCACCTTCGCGCTCCTGTAGAGCCGAGCCATGCTCGGCTGCTCTTCGACCAGATCGCGCAAGCCGAGCGTGGGTTCGGCTCTACACCGTCTTGTCGGCTGCGATATCGATCAGGGTCTGCCGGAAACTGGGCAGCAGCACGCGGTTGCCATGCCCGCTCAGGTGATCATTGTCGAAGAACAATGGTTCGCCGTCTTCCACCGCCGAACAGGCCTGCGGCCCACACAGCAGCGGCAGCGGATCCCACACGGTGAGCGATGGATGGTGCGCTGCCAGCTCGGCCAGCAACGCCATCTGCGGCGCCCGCAGCCTCTCCAGATCCGCGCGCGACATACTCAGGCCTCCCACGCATGCCGGGTTGTGGCGGTTGAACCAGTCCGAACAGCGGTACGCACCGGCCTTGAACAGCGGCAGCGGTGCGTCGATCACCACGTGTACGCCCAACTTCTGCAAACGCCCCAGCACGCGATCGGCTTCGTCGCGTGCAGCCTGTGCATGCGCGGGCGTGCGCTCGGCCAGCAGCTGTTGATAGATCTGCTGTGCATCCTGCCGCTGCCAGTCGAACCCACGCAGTTCCGGCATGCGCAAGGCCGCCAGCAGCACGATGTCACCCGGGCGCGCCTCGCGTTCGATGGTCGACAGCGTGTCTTCAATGAAGTCCTGGCAGTCGGCCGGGCTGGCCCGCAGCAGGTTGACGAAGCTGCAGCCGCCGCGATCCTGCTGGCGCACCTCCATGCCGGTCTGCCGCGCGACCATGCTGGTCACGGTGCGATACGCCGCCGCATGCGAGTCGCCGGCCACGAACAGGCGCCGCCCTTCAAGCGCCGGCGCACTCACCGGTTCCAGCGGGCGCCACGCCGGGTAGCGACGCGCCTGCCATGCGTAGCCGTTGCGGGTGACGCTGAGCGAGACCTGCTCGTGGTACTCCACCGTGGCCCAGGCGCCGGCACCGCACAGCGCCACCAGCGGAAACGCCATCGCCAGCACCTTGGCCGGTGCCAGCCGCAGCAGCGGCGCCGCACTGCGCAGCGGGCGCTCGATGAAGTGGTAGGACGCGGCCGACACCGCCAGCAGCAGCACCGGATACAGCCACAGCGCGACGCCATGCAGGCCATACGTCCAGCGCAGCAGTACCAGCAGCGGCCAATGCCACAGGTACAGCGAATAGGACAGCCGACCCAGGTAGGCCAGCGGTGCGCAGCCCAGCGCACGGGCGATGCGCGATGTCCCCGCTGTCGACACGCCCGCCAACAGCAGCAGGGTACCGGCCACGGTCGCCAGCACGCCCGGCACCGGCATCGCCAACTGCGGGGCGATCAGCACACCCGCGGCCAGCAGCGCCAGGCCCGTCACGGCAGCCGCGCCGCTGCCCTGGCGTGGCGTACGTTCATGCATCCACTGGTAGAGCAGCGCACCTGCGGCCAGCTCCCAGAACCGCGCCGGCAGCAGATAGAACGCCGACGCCGGCGCCGATCGCGCCTGCCAGCCCGCCCACGCCAGCGACAGCATGGTGAGCGCCGGCAACAGCCAACGCGCCCCCGGCCAGCGCTCACGCCCGCGCAGCCACACGAAGAACAACAGCGGGAAGACCAGGTAGAACTGCTCTTCCACACCCAGCGTCCAGGTATGCAGGAACGGATTGAGTTCAGCGCCGGGCGAGAAGTAATCGTCCTGCTGGCCGGCCAGCACGATGTTGCTCAAGCCGACCAGCGCGGCCCAGCCGGTCTGGTCGAACTGCTCATTGCGCCACGCGCGGGGAATGAACAACGCCGACAGCACGAAGGTGGCCATCAGCATCACCAGCAGCGCCGGCAACAGGCGCAGCACGCGACGCCGATAGAAATCGAGCAGCATCGCACCCAGCGATGCTTGGGCGCGCGAGGCCAGCGACTGGCTGATCACGAAGCCGGATACCACGAAGAACAGGTCCACACCGGTGAAGCCGCCGGGCAGCCACGTCGCGTTGGTGTGGAAAAGGACGACGGCCAGCACCGCCAGTGCACGCAGGCCATCGATGGCGGCGTTGTGGGAACGTTCGGGAGAGGACACGCGGGCAACCGGCAGAAGACAGGGCGGCAGCATCGCCACCGTTTGCGCAGTCATTCAATGGACAATCGCGACAGACGTGGACAACGTTCAGGTCCAGTCCCGGATCGGCGCGGTTGTAGAGCCGAGCCATGCTCGGCTGCCCTTCGTCCAGATCGCAGTGAGCCGAGCATAGGCTCGGCTCCACAGCAGCAACTGGGGGTCAGAGCCCATTGCCTTGGCAATGGGATCCGACCCCGCCGCAGGCGCGCTTACCAGGCCATGCGCAGGCCCAGCTGGCCGCCTACGTTGCGGTAGCCATGATCGCCGCGCTGCACGCTCATGCCACCCCACGCACCCCAACGCTGGCCCAGCCTCAGCTCGGCACCGGCCTGCACTTCATAGCGGTTGCGCGGCACGTCCGCACCCAGCGTGTCGCCGTTGAACTGCAACGTACTGGTGCCGCTGCCACGCAGCCAGTTCACGCCCAGGTACGGCTGCACGGTGTTGCCGGCGGCCGTGCCATGGCCGAACACACGCACGCCCAGGCGCCCGCTAAGGCCACCGGCGTCGGCATGGTCGACCACCGTACCGTTGCTCTCCACGTGGCGATCGGCGCGGAAATCGACATGGCTCAGCTGCAGTTGTGGCTGCACATACAGTGCGCTGGCGGTGTCCTGCCACACATTGAATGTGTAGCCGGACTCCAGTGACGCAGTGGCCATGCGCGAGTCGTAGTGCTCCGGCGCCAGGCCGATGCCCTGCACGCGGTTATCGAAGCGGCCGTACTGCAGGGCTGCATCCACATACGCGCCCCGCGTGCCGTCCGCTTCCTGCATCCAGGTGCCGTACACACCCACGGCGCTGCCACGCACCCGGCCCTTGGCGCTGTAACCGGTCAGATCGGACACTACGCTGCTGTCGGCGCGGCCGCTGCCCAGCATCACACCGGCAACCGCGTTGCCACGCTGCAGCAGGTCAGTGCCGATCTGCAACATCGAGGTGTTGCCATCAATCGACAGCTGGCCGCCGACCGCGCTGAAATCCGCCTGCTGCCGACCCACGCGTGCCCAGGCCTGGCGCTCGCCGTCCATCGAACGTGCGCCATTGCGCTCGTGCATGCGGTGCGCGAACAGGTTGATCGCCGCCGACTGGTTGGCCAGGTAAGCCCCCGCTTCCGGGCGCAGCACCGGTGGCGGCAGGATCGGATCAGTCGGATCAGTCGGATCAGTCGGATCAGTCGGATCGGTTGGATCCGGATCCGGGCCCGGATCGACCACGCACCCCGGTGCGGCCGGGTTGTCCTGGCAGATATCGAACCACTGCGAACGCAGATACCAGTTGCCATCGGAAGGATCGGCCAGGCCGCCCTGGAACAGGAAGTACTCGTACGATCCGCCCACCGCGCGGCCGCTCAGCGTGTAACTCGCCAGCGATGCACCGTCGATCTCGATCAGCGCGATGCCATCCACTGTAGGTGCGCCTACGCCACCGGTGTTCTTCACCGCGATCAGCGCGTCGCCGGAGCTGTCGCCGCGCACGTGCAGGCGGTCCATCGCGCTGTCATCGCCGGCCAGCGTGCCCTGGAACAGGAACGTCGCCCCTGCGCTGTGCAGGTCGCCGTCCACGGTGAGCGTATTGAAACGGCCGCTGCCGTCGGACAAGGCCACGCCACTGTTGAGTACCTGCAACTCGCCCACCGTGGCATCACCGGTCAGCGTCCACTGGCTGCCGTTCTCGATCGCCATCGTCTGCACCAGATCCGACGAACCCTGCCAGAGCGAACCATCGGCCAGCCGTACATGCACGTCCGACTGTGGCGGCAGCCCAGCGTCCTCGTCCTCCGGGGTGATGGCGATGTCACCGTCCATCCGCGAGCGGCCCTCCAGCACCACATCGAAGCGCCCGGCCACTGCGGCATCCAGTGCCAAGGCGATGCCATTGCCGCCCGATACCACCGCACCGTTGGACAGGGTCAGGCCGGGGTCGCGGCTGCTGCGCACCCACACACCACCATGCTGGACGCTCACCAGCGAGCCGCCGTCGATGCGCATCCGCCCGTTGTCATTGATCACCGCCGCCCACGCGCCCTCGCCTTCGGTGCGCACATGGGTGTTGTTCAAAGCGATATGCCCAGCACCACCGGCAATGACACCGTGCGAGGATCGGCCAAGGGTCTGCAAGCGGCTGTCGACCAGCGTGACGGTCCCGCCGGTGCGTGCAATCGCCGCAGCAGACCCATCACCCTCGGTCAGCACCTGGGAATCGACCGCCTCGATCCCGGGCGGCCGCCCGGCGCCGCCCTGCGCATACAGACCATGGGCAGAACGCCCCCCTGTGCGCAGGTTGGTACTGAAAAGCTGCGCGCTGCCGCCTCGTGCATCAAGGCCGAGCCCACCGTCTCCCTGGGCCACCACTGAAGACTCACTCAGCACCAGCGTGGAATCGTTCGGCATCCAGATGGCAGTACCTGCAGACGTTGCAAGCGAGCTGCGTTCCACTGTCACGACGTTGCCTCGGCCATTGATATCCAATGCGACCAGCTCGCTGCGGACACTGCTGTCACGCAGGTTCACGCTGCCATTGTCCATCAGCCTCAGTCCCGTATTGCCGGACAGCTCGCTGCTCTGCACGTCCAGCGCACCACCTGACTGATCGACGGCACGACCATGGGCGCCCTGCACGCTGATGCGGCTGTCGGAAACGTTTACGCTGCCTCCCATCGCCAGACCGACGGCGGCGTCACCGCGCATGTCGATGTCCACACCCTTCATCACCAGGCGCGCGCCGCGATGCGCCGTTGCGGCCACACCCGAATGACCCACGCGTCCAATGCTCGCGTCCTGCAGGACGACCTCGGCCGTGCCGGTCGCCAGGACACCATTGCCCGCGTCACCCGCCATGTCGATGTGGACCCCATCCAGCGTTGCTGTGCCCGCATTCGCATACAGACCGTAAGTACCGTAGCGGTTCACCTGCAACTGAGCGCCCTGAACCTGCAGCGTGCCTCCCATCAACCGCAGCGCATCGCCGCCGGTGCTGCGGACCTGCACGTTTCTCAGCACGGCATCCGCGCCCTGCACCTGTACCCCGTGGGCGCCGTTGCCGCGTGTCTCGATCACTGCATCGGCGGCCTCCAGTCGGGCGCCTGCGGCAACTGACGCGCCTGCTGCAGAGATGCCAGTGGTGCTCACCGATGCGCCCTGCAACGAGATCAGGCTGCCGGTACCTTCGGCGTGCGCAGCGTGCGCTCCGCGTCCTTCGGTAGAGAGATTGACCGGCCCTGTCGGAAGAATGCGGCCGCCGTTGATTGCGTAGAAGGCATGTCCCGACGGGTCGCCCGGCAGCACCGGCTCAGTGGTGTGGTAATCGCCTTCGGCGGGCATCTGGTCGTCGCCGTCCGCCACGATCTGCTGGGCCGAGGCGGGAATGCTGGCAAGCAGTGCAATGGCTAGGGCAGCTGGCAGCGCATGGTGGCGTGGGGTGGGTGTATGCATGGGGTTGCTCCTGAAAGGAGGCGCCATGCTCGTCATCTCCTTTCACTGCCTCCATCGAATCACTTGCAACCCACCTGCGACAGGGTGTCGCAGTGCTGGCTGAAAGCTGAAGGCGCTACCGGTGTTCAGTGGGCTTTACAACTTTTTGCATGGGTTCGGCCGGGCTGCGCACAGAGACTGGCGCCAGTAGAGACACTTGACTTCGCAATTGCCCACTCTTCACACCATCCTCACAGAGATGAAGGATATACGGCACTTCGTCTGAATGCGGTTGCGTCGTGTCGCGTCTCTCCCCCTTCTCCGACACAAGGATTCCCCCATGAAGCGCACCGCCACCGCATCCCATCCTCTGACGCCGCGCCCGCTGTTCCGCAGCCTCTTGCTGGCGCTGGCGTCCCTTCCCGCCGGGGTCGTTTTGGCCGGCGATCTCGATGGCCAGACTGCGGAGGTCGGTGCTGGGGATCCGGTCGAAGCGTGGACGTTGAAGAACGGCTCGCTGCTGACCGTGAACGGAGGAGCGGCCCAGACCATTCTGGCCGATGACTCACGCGTAACGCTGGTTGCTTCGACGGTCTCGCGCAAGCCATCGGGCGACTACGCCGGGCATGCCGTAAAGCTGGATGGAAATTCGCTGCTGGACGCGCGTGACAGTACTTTCGTGGGGAACCTGCGAGTACAAGATCAAGCGCAGGTTACGCTTTCCGGCTCTCACGTTGTGGTCTCGCCCGGCGCAGGCCAGCAACCTGGTGACAGGCAGTCCGTAGGCCTGGACTTTTCCGGGATGAGCGTTGGCAGTGGGCGCATCCTGCTCGACGCAAGTACCGTCAGGGTTGATGCCCTGCCCACTAGCAGTGGCAATCCTCTCTCGGACGGCGTGGGGGCACTCATGACCCATGGCAGTCTCGTGCTGCACAACCGCTCCCGTATCGATGCCGAGAATCATGGTGTTGTCATCTCGCCACTCGCAAACGGACAGAACTTCGAGGTGCATTTGGACCGTTCAACCCTGTCGGCCAAGAGCGCGGCAGCCATCTGGGTCCATGGCCGTGCCAGTGATGCTCACATCGATGTCGCCGTTGCCAACGGCAGCCAACTGCATGGAGGGGATGGAATTCTCATCCAACTGAAAGGGCGGACCGCTGTCGCAGCTGGCCGCACCACAGTCGATTTCACTGTCGATGACTCGCGCATCGCTGGCGATGTGGTGCTGGACACGACAACGGTCCCCAACGGCATGATCAACGTGGAACTGCGCAACAAGGCACAGATCGACGGCCGCTTCTTCAACGTCACCTCGGCCAGCATCGACGGCGACAGCACCTGGCTGATGTCCGGCGACAGCACTGTCGGTCATCTCGCGCTGGGTAGCACCGGTACGGTGGCGCTGGGCAATGGCAGTACGTTCAACACGCTCACCGTGGATACCTTCGACGGGGCCGGTGGCACCCTGCTGTTCAACACCCAGCTGGGCGACGACAGTTCGGCCACCGACAAGCTGATCATCAAGGGCGACGCCAACGGCCAGGCCAACGTGCGTGTGCTCAATGCCGGCGGCGCAGGCGCCAAGACCGACAAGGGCATCGAGCTGATCCGTGTGGGCGGTGCGTCCAATGCGCAGTTCGACCTGCAGGGCCGCGCGGTGGGTGGGCAGTACGAGTACTTCCTGTTCAAGGACGCGACCAACGGCGGCTGGTACCTGCGCTCGGAACTTGCCGGGGCGCCGGATCCGTGTGTGATCGACCCGACGCTGCCGGAGTGTAAGCCGGTCGATCCGGTCGATCCGGTCGATCCGATCGACCCCACGCCGGTGCTGCGCCCGGAAGCCGGCGCGTACCTGGCCAACCAATTCGCGATGGACCAGCTGCTGCGCCATGGCTGGCGCGACCGCCAGGGCGGCAACACCTCCGCCATTGATGGCGTGCGTGGCTGGGCCCGCGTGGACGCTACACAGAGCAAGCTGTCGGCGGTGGAAGACCAGCTGGACCTGCGCGTGGACCGCTCGCGCCTGCAGCTGGGTGCGGACATCGGCGTGTTCGACAACGGCCAGGGCCGCGTGGGCGTGATGGGTACGCTGGCCAAGTCCGACGCCACTTCACGTTCACAGCTGACCGGCTACAGCGCACGCGGCAAGCTCAACGGCGGCGCGCTGGGCGTGTACGGCAATTGGAGCAACGATGCACTGTATGTGGATGCCAGCGTGCAGCGCGGCCACTTCCGCAACCGCGTGCAGGGCGAAGGCCTGGCCGAGGAACGCTACGACTCGGACATCTGGCAGAGCTCGCTGGAAGCCGGCTACCGCTTCGGCATCGGCCAGATCGGCAGCACCGCGCTGAGCCTGCAGCCGGAACTGCAGCTGGTCTACACCGACGCCAACACCGATCGCCACGAGGAAGCCAACGGCACGGTGGTGCGCGGCCTGGGCGACAGCGGTCTGTCCGGCCGCGTGGGCCTGCGCCTGCAGGGCGAAGGCCGCAGTGCCGCCGGCGCGTCGGTCAGCCCGTATGTGGTGGCCAACTGGTACCGCGATGGCGCCAGCAACGGCATGGCGTTCGATGATGAAGCGCTGAAGGCCAGCGTGCCGCGCAACCGCTACGAGTTGAATGCCGGTGCGCGCGTGGACTTCCGTTCCGGGCTGAGTGCGTGGGGTGGCTTCGGCGTGATGCGGGGTGACCATGGGTACCGCGAAGCGACGGCCAATCTGAGCATGTCGTACAAGTGGTGAGGTAGAAGCGCGTTCTACTTTCTGTAGAGCCGAGCCATGCTCGGCTGCTTCTCGATGAGATTGTGATGAGCCGAGCGTCGGCTCGGCTCATCACGAATGTCGCGATCGCCACGCTGTGGCGTGCGCCGCACGATTGCAACGCTTTCGAACTTTCCAACAATTCTCATTGGCGGCACTGGCGCTTCATGCAAATCATGTAGCGCCACCGACAATGGGTGGCACGGGCTTCCAATCCCGTTCGGTTAATGTCGTTTACGCTTGCCTGCCGGCGTCGCCCTTTCCTTGTTGGGTGGCGTCGGCAGGCATTCTGTCCGCGCACCTATGGCGGGCGGTGCGTGGGGGCCTCGTGCCCGCCGGCGTTTGACGACGTTAGCCACCGGTATTGGAACCACGCACCGTCCGCCACCCTCGCTGTTAAGCAGGGTGGCCCCTTGCCGCTTGCACAAGGACGCCGCCATGACCGCTTCCCCTTACCCGCACCTGTTCGCCACCCTGGGCGAGGCCGCCACGCGCCTGCCCGATGACCTGGCCCGCACGCTGGAAGACACCTTCGTTGCGCTGCAGAGCGGCAACAGCGCCGGGGCCATCACCCTGCAGGCGTGCCTGCAGTACATCCGCCAGGGCGATGCCGCCGATGGCCAGCCGTGGCCCGGCAGCAACCGCACACCCGGACAGCGTTTGGCCTTGGCGCGCATCGACCGCGCCAATGCAGGGCTGAGTTTCCTGCTGGAACTGCTGCACGCCACCGAACGTGTGCGCGTGGACGGGGATATCGACCAGCAGATGGGTGACGGCGCGCGCGAAGGGCTGTTGCTGGCCTGCCGTGGGCTGGCCGAGTATGTGGATGTGCAGTTGCGGGCGGTGTAAGCATCCAACGACGAGAAGTGCGGGGAAGCGCTCAGTTCAGTTGCACGCTGCGCGCAATTGCAACGATTCCGATGGCTCATCATCACAGGAGCACCAATAGTGCGCACTTCTTTTCAGGGAGTGCCCGGATGCACAAGATGATGATTCCGCTTGTCCGCTATGCACAGTTCAATGGGCGCGCCAGCCGCGGTGAGTTCTGGTGGTTCCAGTTGTTCGTCGTGATCGTGTTGATACCGTCGAATGTGCTGGGCTTCATTGCTGGCTACACCGGTTCAAGCACGCTGGCACCGATATCGACGGGCGTGGGCGCGTTGGTGTGGCTGGCGATCATCGTGCCGATGATTGCAGTGACCGTGCGCCGCCTGCATGACACCGACCGTTCCGGCTGGTGGTGCCTGCTGATGCTGGTGCCGATCGTGGGTCTGGTGGTGCTGGTGTTCCTGCTGCTACCCGGCACGCCGGGCAACAACCGCTTCGATACAGCGGTTCCGCACGTGTAACCCGCCCGCGTTGGTGGGTGTCGACCTTGGTCGACACGCTGTTGGCACGGGCGGCTGACACATCCGTGCCAACCAAGGTTGGCACCTACCAGAGCAACACCGAGGTATTCCCGCCTGGGTAGGTGTCGACCTTGGTCTACATGGTGTTGCCACCGGCCGCTGAAACATTCGTGCCAACCAAGGTTGGCACCTACCAGAGCAACACCGAGGTATTCCCGCCTGGGTAGGTGTCGACCTTGGTCGACACGCTGTTGGCACGCGCGACTGACACATCCGTGCCAACCAAGGTTGGCACCTACCAGAGCAACACCGAGGTATTCCCGCCTGGGTAGGTGTCGACCTTGGTCGACACGCTGTTGGCACGGGCGGCTGACACATTCGTGCCAACCAAGGTTGGCACCTACCAGAGCAACACCGAGGTATTCCCGCCTGGGTAGGTGTCGACCTTGGTCGACACGCTGGTTGGCACGGGCGTCTGACGCATTCGTGCCAACCAAGGTTGGCACCTACCAGAGCAACACCGAGGTATTCCCGCCTGGGTAGGTGTCGACCTTGGTCGACACGCTGTTGGCACGGGCGGCTGACACATTCGTACCAACCAAGGTTGGCACCTGCCAGAGCGCACCGATGCGCCTCCGCTTTGGTAGGTGTCGACCTTGGTCGACACGGTGTGGCACGGGCGGCTGACACATTCGTGCCAACCAGGGTTGGCACCTGCCAGAGCAATACCAAGGTGTTCCCGCCTAGGTAGGTGTCGACCTTGGCCGACACGCTGTTGGCACGCGCGGCTGACACATCCGTGCCAACCAAGGTTGGCACCTACCAGAGCAACATCGATCTGACCCCACCCCGAAGCTTGGCACCCAGCAGGGCGGTACCGCTGCGGCTACGCGAAGTGCTGGTAACCGCCGTCGGCGGCTTCGCCATCCACATGCACGCCCTGCCCTTCGGCAATCCGACCGATGCGGGTGAGCGGCACGTCCAGCGATTCGGCGAGGTAGTGCAGTGCGTCGCGCTGGTCGGCGGCGGCGGTGAAGCACAGTTCGTAGTCGTCGCCCCCGCGCAGTGCGCAGTCGCGCGCAGTGTCGCGGCCGAGCAGCTCACGCAGCGCGTGCGAGATCGGCAGCGAATCGGCGTCCACATGCGCGGCCACGTTGCTACGCGTGGCGATATGACCGAGGTCGGCCAGCAGGCCGTCGGACACATCCACCGCCGCGTGCGCGAAGGCCCGCAGGCGCAGACCGAGGGTCACGCGCGGCGTCGGCCGCAGCAGGCGCAGGCGCAGGCTTTCGTAGTCGGCCAGCAGCGTGGCGGTGGCGATGCTCAACGCACCTTGTTGCCACAGGCGCAGCGCGCCGGCGGCATCGCCCAGCGTGCCACTGATCCAGATGTCATCGCCTGCCTGTGCGCGGTCGCGCCGCAGGGCCTGGCCACGCCCGACCTGGCCCATCGCGGTCACCGACAGCGACAGCGGACCGCGCGTGGTGTCGCCACCGATCAGCGCGATGTCGTGCTGGTCGGCCAGGGCGAAGAAGCCATCGGCAAAGGCCTCGATCCAGTCTTCAGACGCTTCCGGCAGTGACAGTGCCAGCGTGCACCACGCCGGGCGCGCGCCCATCGCGGCCAGGTCCGACAGGTTGACCGCCAGGGTCTTCCAGCCGATGTCGAAGGCAGGCGTCTCAACCGGGAAGTGCACGCCGCTGTTGAGCGTATCGGCGGTGACCACCAGTTGCTCGTTGGCACGCGGCTGCAGCAGCGCGGCGTCGTCACCGATGCCGAGCAGGATGTCGTCGCGCTCGAGGGTGCGGGCGCGGATGCGGTCGATGAGGGCGAATTCGGCCAGGGACATGGGGCGTTCTGCTTTTTTGTAGAGCCGAGCCATGCTCGGCTGCAGTTCGATCACGCGCCGCATTGCCGAACGCAACCGTGCGCTGCACGGTGAGCCGAGCATGGCTCGGCTCTACAGAAATCGGGTCAGTGACCCGATTCGACCTTGCGCCATTCCACGGCGGCACGATCCAGCACGCCGTTGACGTAGGTGTGGCCGTGTTCGGAACCGAAGCGCTTGGCCGATTCGATCGCTTCGTTGATCACCACGCGGTATGGCACGTCCAGGCGGTAGCGCAGCTCGTAGGCGGCCAGGCGCAGCACCGCGCGTTCGATCGCGTCCACTTCCTCGATGCCACGGTCCAGGTACGGGCCGAGCGCTTCGTCGATGTCACGACGGTTGTCGAGCACGCCGTGCAGCAGCGCCTCGAAGTACGCCAGGTCAGCGATTTCACGGGCCTGCTCGTGGGCGAACTGGGCGATCAGCGACTGTGCGTTACCGCCCGAGATCTGCCAGGCGTAGATGGCCTGCACGGCACGACGGCGGGCGCGCGAGCGCAGCACCGGATCGACGCCATCGCGGCGGACGGGTTTACCGGAGGGCTTGCCCTGGGTGTTCTTGTTCATGGCAGTTGCTCCAGCAGATTGACCATTTCCAGTGCGGCGAGTGCGACTTCCTCGCCCTTGTTGCCGTGGCTGCCGCCTGCGCGGGCCTCGGCGTCTTCAACGCGTTCCACCGCCAGCACGCCGTTCAGCACCGGCACGCCGAAATCCAGCTGCACGCGCATCAGGCCTTCGGCGCAGCGGTCGGCCACGTGTTCGTAGTGGCGGGTGTCGCCACGGATCACGCAGCCCAGGGTGAGGATGGCGGCGTGTTCATGGGCGGCGGCCAGGCGCGCGGCCACCAGCGGCAGTTCCCAGGCACCCGGCACGCGGATCACGTCGATGTTGGCTTCGGTGATGCCGTTGCCGGCCAGGCTCAGGCGCGCGCCTGCGACCAGCGCGTCGGTGATGCGGGCGTTCCAGCGGCTGGCCAGGATGGCGAAGCGCGCCGACTCGGGAGTGCGAAGATCGCCTTCGTAGTGGCTCATATGCGGCTTGGGGACTCGATAAGGGGGTAATTCTAGCGTGGATGGGCCCCGGCCGTGGCTGGCGGGGGCCCGCAGGGTGTGCCGACCAACGGTCGGCACCCACCGGTGGCATGGGGCCGGCACCCACCGGTAGTGCCGGCGGCTGGCCGGCAATCCCCCATTACAGGGTGACCGTCTCCACCACTTCCAGGCCGTAACCGGCCAGGCCAACCTGGCGGCGCGGGGTGCCCAGCACCCGCAGCTTGCCCAGGCCCAGGTCAGACAGGATCTGTGCGCCGGCACCGTTGCGGCGCCACTGGCCCACATCCTTGTCCTTGCCCGGCACCACCGGCGCCGGCTGCTGGCGCAGGCGGGCCAGCAGGGCTTCGCCATCGCGCGGGGCCGACAGCACCACCATCACGCCAGCGCCCTCGGCATCGATCGCGCGCAGGGCATCGGTGGCCGCCACGCCGAAGTCGTCGCGGCGCCAGTGCAGCAGGTCGGCCAGCGGGTTTTCCACCTGCACGCGCACCAGGGTCGGGGTGTCCGCATCCGGCGTGCCACGAACCAGCGCGAAGTGCAGGTCGTGGGCGATGCGGTCGCGGTAGGTCACCAGCTTGAACGGACCGAATTCGGTGTCGATCTCGCGCTCGTCCACGCGCTCGACGGTCTTTTCGGTGGCCAGGCGGTAGGCGATCAGATCGGCGATGGAGCCCATCTTCAGGCCGTGCTCGCGGGCGAACACTTCCAGCTCCGGGCGGCGCGCCATGCTGCCATCCGGGTTCAGGATTTCCACCAGCACGCCGGCCGGTTCCAGCCCGGCGAGCATGGCCAGGTCGACGCCGGCTTCGGTGTGGCCGGCGCGGGTCAGCACGCCGCCCGGCTGGGCGATCAGCGGGAAGATGTGGCCCGGCTGGTGCAGGTCCGACGGCTTGGCATTGGGCTTTACCGCGGTGCGGATGGTATGCGCGCGGTCATGCGCCGAAATGCCGGTGGTGACGCCCTCGGCGGCCTCGATGCTGACCGTGAAGTTGGTCTGGAACTGGGCGGTATTGGCCTGCACCATCGGCGCCAGGCCGAGGTCGGCGGCGCGGCTGCGGGTCAGCGGCAGGCACACCAGGCCGCGGCCGTGGGTGACCATGAAGTTGATGTCCGACGGCTTGACCAGCTCGGCGGCCATGATCAGGTCGCCTTCGTTCTCGCGGTCTTCGTCATCGACGATGACCACCATGCGGCCCAGGCGGATGTCTTCCAGGATTTCCGGAATCGGGGCGAAGTTCATGCTGCGTCTCCCTGTGGGTGCTGACCGTTGCTCGGCACACCCATCAATCGCTCGACGTAACGGGCCACCAGATCGATTTCCAGATTGACCGCGCTGCCCACGCCGGTGGCGGAGAAGGCGGTGTTCGCCACGGTGTGCGGGATCAGGGCGACTTCAAAACCGTCGTCGTCCACTTCGTTGACGGTGAGGCTGACGCCGTCAACGCAGATCGAGCCCTTCTTGGCGATATAGCGGCGCAGCGAGGCCGGCGCGGCGAAACGCCAGCGCTGGGCCCGCGCGTCGTCATGGATGGACAGCACCTGGCCGAGGCCGTCGACGTGGCCGCTGACCAGATGGCCGCCGAGGCGGTCGGTCGGGCGCATGGCGCGCTCCAGGTTGATGACCGCCCCTTCGCCCAACTGGCCCAGCGTGGTCAGGCCCAGGGTCTCGGTGGAGGCATCGGCCTGGAAGCTGCTGGCGTCGAACGCGATGACGGTGAGGCAGACGCCGTTGATGGCGATGCTCTCGCCCATCTGCACGTGGTCGAACGGCAGATTCCCGACGTGGAAGGTGAAGCGGACATCGCCGCCGATGGATTCGCGTGCGGCCAGACGGCCGACGCCTTCGATGATTCCAGTAAACAAGTAACGTTCTCCGCGAAAAGTGAGCGAAAAACGCCGCAAGGCAAACAGGCGGGCGCAGGGCCGCGAAGGCCCTGTGGCACCGTCTTCTTTCATCCGGACTATGACCGTCGGCTCCGGCATTGGACCGGATCTGCTGACCCCCGGGCCGTGGGCCGGGGCGCTCGCGGGCTCGTGCTTGCGCACCTACCGCCGGTGGGGAATTGCACCCCGCCCTGAAGACGTTTGTGTACCGGCGAACCGGCGCGGCTAGTGTACCAGCCCGTGCTGAACGGGGTGGGATGCCCGGGGTCGGATCCCTTTCCGCAGGCAAGGGCTCTGGCCCCGGCCCTCTCGAAATCGCTACGGGTCAGAGCCGTTTTCCGACGGAAAACGGATCTGACCCCGATCCAGGCCCGCTCGCACTCTGATGACCGAGGTCGGATCCCTTTCCGCAGGAAAGGGCTCTGACCCCGGGTCCCTCGAAATCGCGGAGGGGTCAGAGCCGTTTTCCGACGGAAAACGGATCCGACCCCGATGCAGGCCCGCTCGCATTCTGATGACCGGGGTCGGATCCCTTTCCGCAGGAAAGGGCTCTGACCCCGGGTCCCTCGAAATCGCGAGGGGTCAGAGCCGTTTTCCGACGGAAAACGGATCCGACCCCGATGCAGGCCGGCTCGCACTCTGATGGCCGGGGTCGGATCCCTTTCCGCAGAAAAGGGCTCTGACCCCGGCCAAGCCAGACCAGCTTGTGACGGCCGTCTCTCGCATTTTGTAAAACTTTCATTAAAATCCGCAGCGGACGACATGAGGTCGCCACGGGCAGCCGCGAGGGCAGGCCCGCCAATGGACTGAAATTCACAGGAATTCCCATGCGCAAGATCCTGATCGTGGCCGCCCTGCTGGCCGCTGCTCCGTTCTCGGCTTCGGCCGACGCCCTGAGCTACACCTACGTGGAAGGCGGCTGGACCCAGGTCCAGGTTGACGACAACGTGCTGGACGACCCGAAGGTCGACGGTGGCTACCTGCGCGGCTCGGTCGCGCTGGCCGAGCAGGTCTACGTGTTCGGTGGCTGGTCGCGCACCAGCAAGACCCGCCACTACGGCGAAGACTCGCTGAAGCTGGAACTGAACCAGCCGGAGCTGGGTATCGGCTACCACATGCCGTGGACCGACCGCCTGGACTTCACCGCCGATGCCGCCTGGGTGCGCCAGAACGCCGAATCGACCCTGCGCTACGACGGCGTGCGTTACCACGGCAAGGACCACACCAACCTGGGCCGCGTCACCATGGGTATCCGCGGCAAGCCGTCGCGCATGACCGAAGCCTGGGCCAAGGCCGGTTACATGGATGGCGGCAACAACTACAAGGGCACCTGGGTCGGCACCGTCGGCGGCCAGGTCAACTTCACCAAGACCTGGGGTGTAGTGGGCGAGATCGCCGGCTACCGCGACGTCACCCAGTACTCGGTCGGCGTCCGCGCCAGCTTCTGATTTACCGATCGCTCCTCGTCGTGCGATCGAACGGGCCCCGCAAGGGGCCCGTTTTTTTTGGGCCCGCGCGCGCCGGCAGGCGGCCACAGGCACCAACGGGCCTGCGCAAAGATGCGCTACGCTTGCGCGCCTCTGGAACAGGAAACACCGTCATGAAGACTCCCTTGCGTACCCTGCTGGCCAGCGCCCTGCTGGCGGCCCCGCTGCTGGCCGGCGCCGCCCCGGCCACACTGACGCCCGAACAGGCTTTCGACCTGTACGCACGCGTGCTGCTGGAAGATGACGCCGTGGCGACCCGCGCGCTCAACGATGCACTGAAGCCGGCGTTCGAAGGCCAGGACGCGGTGACCCCGAACCCGGGTGCGCTGGCCAAGGCGCTGGCCGATCCGTGGCAGGTCGTGCTTGCCAGCACCGGCGCAAAGGCCGACGCGGCCGCCAGCGAAGCGCTGTATGCCAAGGCCCTGCGTGATTCGAAGTGCCGCGCCAGCAAGAGCGTGATTGAAGACAACGAGTACGTGGAAGACCAGAAGCTGGCGCGCATCACTTTCAGCTGCCAGGTGCCCGACCTCGGCAAGGTGCGCCCGCTGTTCGCCGCCAGCCTTGCGGCCGACGCCAGCCCGGCCGCGCGCAGGCAGTTCACCGACGCCTACACCCAGGCGCTGCAGAGCGGTGCGCGCGTGCCGGTCAGCGGCACCTTCACCCTGTACCCGGCCAAGGACAACGGCTACTGGTACAGCGGCAACTTCGACGATCTGGTGGGTACCGTGACCGGCGCGCTGGCACCGTTCGAGGACTGGATGCAGGACGCGCAGGCGGCCAGCGCACCGAAGGTGACCGGCGTACCCGGCTGTGACCTGCTGCTGCAGCAGCACCGCGCCTGCGTGGCGAAGATCGCGCCGGACCAGATCAGTGGCGTGGATGCCATGACCGAGGAACTGAAGGCCAAGGCGAAGGTGAAGTCAGCCGAAGACATGACGCAGGAATGCAAGGCACTGCGCCCGATCGCCGAGATGATGTGGACCGACGAATGCGCGTAAGTGCGATGTAACGCCGAGCCTACGCGCTGCCCAGCGTTGCCGACGGCAAGGGCAACTGCATTTTCAGAACCCTTGCATGGCCCTGCGCGGCCTGCATGGTCAATGCTGTTGCCCTCTTCCACCAGGGCAACCGCATGAAACACCGTATGACGTCGACCGCGCTCATGTTGCTGGCGCTGATGGTGTGCTGGCAGGCCGAGGCGTCCAGGTTCAAAGCCACGAAGATCATCGTCGTCCAACCCTCGGTCGCCTTCGAGTCAACGCAGCTGAGCGACAGGCACCTGGATGCGTGGATGAGTGAGGATGATCACTGCCGCGACTTCCTGATGTACCACGACCAGTGTGCCGTGCTGGTACTGCCGGATGAGTACGACGACGGTTTTACGCGTCGCCAGTTGCGGTTCAAGGCGAGGCAACTGCCGGGCGAGGCGCTCGGCGCGTACTGCCGCGACCTGCATGTGCTGTGGAAGCAGCAATGGAAAGGCCAATGCCCCGTTGGCGAAGAAGACGACGAAGCGGCCTGACGCCATGGGCGTAGCCCCCTGCCCTGCGTCATTCCTTCATGGGCGCAGCAGCAGCCTGTTGTCCTCGCCGACCTGGCGCTGGTCAACCACGCGCAGGCGACGCTGCTGGTCCATGGCATCAATGCCGAGGCCAGCCAGCAGCGGGCGGCCGTTGTCGCCCAGCAGCGTGGGCGCCTGATAGAGCAGAAGCTCATCGACCCAGCCACCGCGCAGCAGCGCACCGGCCAGTGTCGCGCCGGCTTCGGTGTGCACTTCGTTGATGCCGCGCTCGGCCAGCAGCGCCAGCACCGCGCCCAGGTCCAACCGCCCCTCTGCGCTGGGCACGCTGGCGAATTCGGCATCGGCCGCATCCGGCGCGCTCACCGCCGCAGCGTGCAGGTACAGCGTCGGTGCCCCGCCCTCGCGCACGCGGCTGCATTCGAGCGAGCGCAGGCGCGAATCCAGCACCACACGCAGTGGTGCCATCACTTCGGTATCGGCCAGGCGCACGGTCAGCATCGGGTCGTCGGCCAGCACCGTGTCGCCGCCGGTCAGGATCGCACCGGCGCGCGCGCGCCAGTGCTGCACGTCCTCGCGCGCGGCCGGCCCGGTGATCCACTTGGAACTGCCATCGGCCATCGCGGTACGGCCATCCAGGCTGGCGGCCAGCTTCACCCGCAACCACGGCCGATTGCGCTCCACGCGCGACAGGAAGCCCTTGTTGAGCTCGCGCGCCTGCGCCGCCATCAGCCCTTCGGCGACGTCGATGCCGGCATTGCGCAGCAGATCGAACCCACCGCCATCGACCTTCGGGAATGGATCACGCATCGCCGCGACCACGCGCGACACGCCAGCTTCGATCAAGGCCAGCGCACACGGTGGCGTGCGCCCGTAGTGGGCGCAGGGTTCCAGGGTGACGTAGGCGGTGGCACCGCGTGCTTCGGTGCCGGCCTCGCGCAGGGCGAACACTTCCGCATGCGGGCCACCGGCGCGCTGGTGCCAGCCCTGCCCGACCACGCGTTCGCCATGGGCGATCACGCAGCCGACCATCGGGTTGGGGCGGGTGGTATAGGCAGCGCGCTCGGCCAGGCGCAGCGCGTTGGCCATGTGCAGGTGGTCGAGGACGGAGAACGAAGTGGTCATGCAGCCATGGTAACGCCGCCGGTGTTGATCCATGCCGTCAGTGCCAACCAACGGTTGGCACCCACCAGTGAATGCGGCCACCGGTGCCCACCAAGGTTGGCACCCCCAAGGCAGAGGCAGTCAGCCCTTCTTCTTCTTGGTCAGGGCGATCACATCGCCCAGCAGCTGCAGCTGTTCGGTACTGGACGGCAGGTCGCGCTCGAGCTTCTCGATCTCCTCGCGGAAATCGGCCACGTCCTCGAAGCTGCGGTAGACCGAAGCGAAGCGCACGTAGCCGACATGATCGAGCTTGCGCAGTTCGTTCATCACGAACTCGCCGACCTTGATCGAGGGCACTTCGCGCTCGCCGCTGATGCGCAGCTGGTGAACCACCGCACGCACCGCTGCTTCGATCTTGTCTTCGGCCACCGCACGCTTCTGCAGCGCGCGGTCGAAGCCAGCGCGGACCTTGCGCTGGTCGAACGCCTCGCGGGTGCCATCGCTCTTGACGATGGCCGGCAGCTTCAGTTCGACCGTTTCCAGGGTGCTGAAGCGCTCGCCGCAGGCTTCACATTCACGCCGACGACGGATCGTCGCGCCGTCTTCAGAGACGCGCGAGTCGATGACCCGGGTATCGGCATGTTGGCAGAAGGGGCAGTGCATGGAACGCCTGGCTCAGGAAAGTACCTATTGCCACGGTCATGGCAGCGTCGCAAAGGTACCTGAGAAAGGGCGCAGCGGCAAATGCTGTCTGCGCGGAAGTACCTGCATTTCGGCCAACCAGAGCGTCCAGTGAGGTCAGCAGGACCAGACGTTCAACCAGGTGCCGACGGCACCGGGGCCGCGCGTGCCCAGCGCAGCCACGCCAGGTGCCCGGCCATCACCAGCAGCGGCGGGCCGAACCCAAGGAAGGCCAGGGTCGAGATTTCCCCATGCTTGAAGGTGAAGTACAACGCGGCGGCGACCACGGCCAACGCGGCCAGCACCCCCAGCGCAAGGCCGACCCAGGCGACAACCGGTGATTGGCGCAGGCCGGCAACACCGCGCCACAGGAACAGGCCGCTCAGCCACAACCACGACAGCAGGCCGATGATTCCAGCCGACGACCACAGCAGCAACCACGTGTGCTCGTCGCCCGTCAGGTACTTGCCGTCCCATACGACCATCAGCCCCAGCACGGCACCCGTGCCGCCTGCCGCCACGGTGGGCAGGCCCACCAGCAGGCCGGCGATCGCCATCCAGCGTTTGTGCAGACGCTCATCCATGCGTTCGATTTCCTTCCATGGGCCACGTCATGCGCGGCGTTTGATCCACACCAGCATCGCAGCCGGCACCAGCATCGACGGGCCCAGCAGCAACAAGCCGATGCCTTCGGCATGCACGGCGATGCCCCACCACAGCGCCAGCCCCAGCGGGAGCAAGGCGGCGAGACCGCCCGCCAGCAGCATCCACCACCAGAGGCGGTGCACGTGCAGCCCGGCACGCCCCTGCAGCAGAAAACCCGCGCTGAGCCACAACCAGGCCAGGCAACCGGCAATGCCGGCCAGGCCCCACAGCGGCATCACCGTCACCGAGGCCAGCGTGCCATGACCGAACTGGCCCAGCCCCATCAGCAGCAGCATCGTCGCCGCCGCGCCGCCCATCACCAGGCTGGGCAGGCCAAACAGCACCGCCAGCGCGGTGTACAGGTACTTGAGGTGGCGCTCATCCACGCGGGCCTACTCCTCTGATCGCGCCGGGCCGGATGGCTCGCCCAGGGCGTCAGCACGCAGCCGCAGGAGGATCAACGTACCGGTGGGCACCAACAGGGACGGCCCGGCGAACAGCCCGCTGAGCACGGACGAACCCAGCTCGGCGAAGTAATACAGCGCCATCGCCAGCAAGGGCAGGCCTGCCAGCACGCCCAGGCCCAACAGCAGCCACCAGCGGCGTGATGCCATGTGCAGCCCGCGTGAACCATCGCGCAGCCAGACGATGCTGAGTGCGACCCAGGCCACGAGGCCGGCGATCCCGCACGATCCCCACGCGAGCATGCCGGCGGCAAACCACAGGTTGTCCGCGTCCAGCGAGACCAGCCCGATCACCCCCATGACCACGGCGATGCAGGCGCCGGCACCGCCGAAGAACAGGCTGGGCAGGCCGAACAGCACCGCCAGTGCGATGTACAGGTACTTGAGGCGGCGCTCATCCATGCGCGGGATTCCTGATGACGGGGTCAGAGCCCTTCCCTGCGGGAAGGGATCCGACCCCTGCGTCGATCCGGAAGGCGGGGTCGGATCCCTTTCCGCCAGGAAAGGGCTCTGCCCCCACTCTCCGATCAGCCGTAGACCGGGTACTTGCGGCACTGCGCGCTGACGGCGTCGCGCACGCGGGCGATGACCGCGTCATCGTTCGGTGCGTCGAGCACGTCGGCGATCCAGTTGGCCAGATCCACGCAGTCCTGTTCGACGTAGCCACGGGTGGTCACCGCCGGCGTACCCAGGCGCAGGCCCGAGGTCACGAACGGCGAACGCGGGTCGTTCGGCACCGAGTTCTTGTTGACGGTGATGTGGGCCTTGCCCAGCGCGGCTTCCGCGTCCTTGCCGGACACGTCCTTGCCGATCATGTCCACCAGCATCAGGTGGTTCTGGGTGCCGCCGGAGACGATCTTGTAGCCACGCGCGATCAGCGTGTTGGCCATCGCCTGGGCGTTCTTCACCACCTGCTGCTGGTAGGCCTTGAAGCCCGGCTCCAGCGCTTCCTTGAAGGCCACGGCCTTGCCGGCGATGACGTGCATCAGCGGACCGCCCTGGATGCCCGGGAACACGATCGACTGCAGCTTCTTGACCAGGTCTTCGTCGGCGCCCTTGGCGATGATGATGCCGCCGCGCGGGCCGCGCAGGGTCTTGTGGGTGGTCGAGGTGACCACGTGGGCGTGCTCCAGCGGGCTCGGGTAGACGCCTGCGGCGACCAGGCCGGCGACGTGGGCCATGTCGACGAACAGGTAGGCGCCGACCTTGTCGGCGATGGCGCGGAAGCGCGCCCAGTCGATCACCTGCGAGTAGGCCGAGAAGCCGGCCACGACCATCTTCGGCTTGTGCTCCAGGGCCAGCCGCTCGACTTCGTCGTAATCGATCAGGCCCTGGTCGTTGACGCCGTACTGCACGGCGTTGAACAGCTTGCCCGAGGCATTGACCTTGGCGCCGTGGGTGAGGTGGCCGCCGTGGGCCAGGCTCATGCCGAGGATGGTGTCACCCGGCTGCAGCAGGGCGAAGTACACGGCCTGGTTGGCCTGCGAACCGCTGTGCGGCTGCACGTTGGCATAGTCCGCATCGAACAGCTGCTTCAGGCGGTCGATCGCCAGCTGCTCGGCGATGTCCACGTATTCGCAGCCACCGTAGTAGCGCTTGCCCGGGTAGCCTTCGGCGTACTTGTTGGTCAGCTGGCTGCCCTGGGCTTCCATCACCGCCGGGCTGGTGTAGTTCTCGCTGGCGATCAGCTCGACGTGGTCTTCCTGGCGCTGGGTCTCAGCGGCGATGGCCTTGGCCAGTTCGGGATCGTAGGATTCGATGCGGACGTCACGCGGGAACATCGGGTACTCCAGCAGGCAGGGAAAAGGGGTACGGCTCAGCCCTCGATTGTAGCTCCGCACTGGCCCGCTGGGGCCGAAACGGACGGGGCCGGCATCCCCGAAGGAATCCGGCCCCGTATGGTTTCGATCGATAGTTGTGGGGTCAGAGCCCTTTCCGTTGGAAAGGGATCCGACCCCATCAGCGCAAGGGTCAGAGCCCTTTCCGTTGGGAAGGGATCCGACCCCGGCCGCGATCCTCAGCGACTGAGCACGTACTGGGCGATCACACCGGTGGCGATGGCCACCAGCAGCATGTTGCCGCGATCATCCCGAATCCACTGATGGCCGTACGGCGGGCGGCGCAGGTTGTAGCGCGGGTAGTCGTTCACCACGTAGACCGGGCCGCGGTAGTAGTCGCGGTAGCGGTGGCCGACCTTCCAGCCATAGCCCGGGCCATAGGCCGGGCGATAGACCACGCGCGGCGGTGCCGGGCGGTAGTAGCGATCATGGTCACGGTGCCAGTCGCGGCGGTCGCGTTCCCAGTCGCGCCGGGCCTCGCGGCGGTCGCGCTCCCAGTCGCGGCGGTCCTGGCGCCACTCACGGCGATCCTCGCGCCACTCGCGGCGGTCGTGGTCGCGGCGATGGTCGTTGTCGGCGAAGGCCGGGGTCACGGCGCCCAGCGCCAGCACAGAGGCCACGGCGCCGGCCATTACTCGATTGATGCGCATGTCAGACCTCTGCTTGGGTGGGTGGTGAGCCCATATTGCGCAACCGATCTGAACCGTTTCCGGCTGGAAACGCTTCCCGCTGCAGGACTGTGACGGAGTATTCAGGCCACGGCCAGCCTGCGCGGCTCCGGCCGGGCGCGGGCCGGAACCGGTTCCGGCTATAATTGGCGGTATTCCATTCCAGTCTGTGCCCGCTGCCGCAACGGGATGTTCCCGTGACGGGTCGGGCGCAGGGCCGCGCCTACGGAGACCGCATGTCCTCGCAATACATCTACACCATGAACCGCGTGTCCAAGGTGGTCCCGCCCAAGCGGCAGATCATCAAGGACATTTCCCTGTCCTTCTTCCCGGGCGCGAAGATCGGCCTGCTGGGCCTGAACGGCGCCGGCAAGTCCACCGTGCTGAAGATCATGGCCGGCGTGGACACCGATTTCGAGGGTGAAGCCCGCCCGCAGCCCGGCATCAAGGTCGGTTACCTGGCGCAGGAACCGGAACTGGACCCGAACAAGACCGTGCGCGAGTCGGTCGAGGAAGGCGTGGGCGAAGTGCTGCAGGCCCAGGCCGCGCTGGAGGCGGTGTACGCCGCCTACGCCGAGGAAGGCGCCGACTTCGACGCGCTGGCCAAGGAACAGGAGCGCCTCGAGGCGATCCTGGCCGCCGGCGACGCGCACACCCTGGAAAACCAGCTGGACGTGGCTGCCGATGCGCTGCGCCTGCCGCCGTGGGATGCCAAGATCGCCAACCTGTCCGGCGGTGAAAAGCGCCGCGTCGCACTGTGCCGCCTGCTGCTGCAGAAGCCGGACATGCTGCTGCTCGACGAACCGACCAACCACCTCGACGCCGAGTCGGTGGAATGGCTGGAACAGTTCCTGGCGCGCTATACCGGCACCGTGGTGGCCGTCACCCACGATCGCTACTTCCTGGACAACGCCGCCGAGTGGATCCTGGAACTGGACCGCGGCCGCGGCATTCCGTGGAAGGGCAACTACACCGAATGGCTGGTGCAGAAGGATGAGCGCCTGAAGCAGGAAGAGAACCAGGAAAAGGCCCGCCAGAAGGCGATCCAGAAGGAACTGGAGTGGTCGCGCCAGAACGCCAAGGGCGGCCGCTCCAAGGGCAAGGCCCGTCTGGCCCGCCTGGAAGAGCTGCAGTCGCAGGATTACCAGAAGCGCAACGAGACCAACGAAATCTTCATCCCGCCGGGCGAGCGCCTGGGCAACATGGTGATGGAGTTCAAGAACGTCTCCAAGAAGTTCGGCGACCGCCTGCTGATCGACAACCTGTCGATGCTGATTCCGCCGGGCGCGATCGTCGGCATCATCGGCCCGAACGGCGCCGGCAAGTCGACGCTGTTCAAGATGATCACCGGGCAGGAGAAGCCGGATTCGGGCGAGATCGTGATCGGCCCGACCGTGCAGCTGTCCTACGTGGACCAGAGCCGCGACAAGCTGGAAGGCAACCACAACGTCTTCCAGGAAATCGCCGGTGGCCTGGACATCCTCAACATCAACGGCATCGAGATCCAGTCGCGCGCCTACATCGGCCGCTTCAACTTCAAGGGCCAGGACCAGCAGAAGATGGTCGGCTCGCTGTCCGGTGGTGAGCGTGGCCGCCTGCACATGGCCAAGACCCTGCTGCAGGGCGGCAACGTGCTGCTGCTCGACGAACCGTCCAACGACCTGGACATCGAAACGCTGCGTGCGCTGGAAGACGCGCTGCTGGAGTTCCCGGGCAACACCTTCGTGATCTCGCACGACCGCTGGTTCCTGGACCGCATCGCCACGCACATCATCGCTTTCGAAGGCGACTCGCACGTGGAGTTCTTCCAGGGCAACTACCGCGAGTACGAGGAAGACAAGAAGCGTCGCATGGGCGACGATGCCGCGCCGAAGCGCCTGCGCTTCAAGGCGCTGAAGTAAGAAAGGAAGAACGGCCGCGCTCTGCGCGGCCGTTCTGCATTCGGGTAGGTCACGACCGTTGGTCGTGACACCTTATTGTTGCGAGACGCCCCATGTCCCTGTTCGAACGCCTGTTCCAGCTGCAGCAGCACGGCACCACCGTGCGCACCGAGCTGCTGGCCGGTGTCACCACCTTCCTGACGATGTCCTACATCGTCTTCGTCAACCCGGAAATCCTCGGCACCACCGGCATGGATGCGGGTGCGGTGTTCGTGGCCACCTGCCTGGCCGCTGCGCTGGGTTCGGCGGTGATGGCGCTGGCGGCCAACTTCCCGGTCGGCATGGCACCGGGCATGGGCCTGAACGCGTTCTTCGCCTTCACCGTGGTCGGTGCCGCCGGCCTGCCGTGGCAGCAGGCACTGGGCGCGGTATTCATCTCCGGCCTGGTGTTCCTGGTGCTGTCGCTGACCGGTGTGCGGGCGTGGCTGGTGTCGGGCATTCCTTCGTCGCTGCGCTCGGCGATCGTGGCCGGCATCGGCCTGTTCCTGGCGATCATCGCGCTGCAGAAGTCCGGCGTGATCGTCGGCAATGAAGACACGCTGGTGGCGCTGGGCCCGTTGAATACGGCGCCGCCGCTGCTGGCACTGGCCGGCTTCCTGCTGATCGCGGTGCTGGAAGCGCGCCGTATCCGTGGCGCGATCCTGATCGGGATCCTGGCGGTGACCGGCGCGGGCTGGGCATTGGGCGACGTGCAGTACCAGGGCCTGGTCTCGCTGCCGCCGAGCCTGGCGCCGACCTTCCTGCAGCTGGACCTGCCGGGCCTGCTGCACCACAACGGTGGCGCGCCGATCGCCGTGTTGCTGCAGGTGGTGCTGGTGTTCGTGCTGGTGGAAGTGTTCGATGCCACCGGCACCCTGTATGGCGTGGTCGGTCGCGCCGGACTGCTGAAGCTGCCGGGCGCGCAGAAGCGTTTCGGCCGCGCCCTGCTGGCCGATAGCACGGCGATCGTGGCCGGTTCGCTGCTGGGCACCAGCAGCACCACCGCGTTCGCTGAAAGCGCCTCGGGCGTGCAGGTGGGCGGCCGCACCGGCCTGACTGCACTGGTGGTGTCGGCACTGTTCCTGGCCGCACTGCTGTTCTCGCCGCTGGCGGCGATGGTGCCCGGCTATGCCACCGCACCGGCGCTGCTGTTCGTGGCCGGCCTGATGCTGCGCGAACTGGTGGACGTGGACTGGAGCGACCTGACCGAATCGGTGCCGGCCGCCCTGTGTGCGCTGGCGATGCCTTTCACCTATTCGATTGCCAACGGCCTGGCGTTCGGCTTCATTGCGTATGCCGCGCTGAAGGCCGGCACCGGGCGCTGGCGCGAGGTGCATCCGGCGGTGTGGCTGGTGGCGGTGCTGTTCGCGCTGCGCTACGCGTTGGAATAATCGGGGCGCGATGCCGGCCAGCGGCCGGCACTACCGGATGGTGATTCACCTGCCACCCGGGGCACGATGCCGGCCAGCGGCCGGCACCACCCGGCGCGGGGTTCACCTCCCACCCACGGTGCTCTGGGATGATGCGGGCATGGTTCGGCCCGACCTTCCCACGGATCCGTCTTCGCCGTTGCGCCGCCGGTTGCTGCGCGCGGCAGTGCTGGCGCCGTTGGCCGCTACGCTCGCCACCCTGCCCGGCTGTTCACTGCCGGTGCAGGTGGATGGCACCTTCCTGCAGCCCTGGCGCAGCCATCTGCAGTGGGGCCCGGCCGACTGGCAACGTTCGTTGAAGCTTGCCCACGCGCTGGGCTGCCGGCAGCTGGTGCTGCAGTGGACCGGCATCGTCGGTGGCAGCGATGGCGACTGGTCGCTGCCGGACAGCAACCTGCAGCAGCTGTTCACCGCCGCCAGCGAGAACGACATCCGCATCCGCGTTGGCCTGCCCTTCCAGCAACGCTGGTGGCAGGCCATCGGCGCCGACGACGCCACGCTGCAGGCGTTCCTGGCCGACAGCCTGGCGCACGCGCGCAGCTGGTTGGCACAGGCGCCGTGGGCGCAGCAGCCCGCCTTCGGCGGCTGGTACCTGCCCTACGAACTGGAGCAGTTCCACTGGGCCGATCCGGCCCGCCAGCAATGGCTGGCGCAGTGGCTGCACGGGCTGGCGCAGGCCGCCAGCGCGCGCGGCGGTGACTGTGCGATCTCCTGCTACTTCAGCCGCCTGCAGACCGACGGCGACCTGGTCGCGCTGTGGCAGGCGGTGCTGGCACGGGCCGCGCTGCGGCCGATGGTGCAGGACGGCGTGGGGGTGGCCGGCGCCGGCAACGTGCAGCAGCTGCAACCGCTGCTCGGCCATTTCCGGGCACAGGGCATCGGGTTCGATGCGATCGTCGAACTGTTCCGCGAACTGCCCGGCAGCCCCGCCGACGGCGGCGCGTTCAAGGGCGAAACCGCAGATGCCGCGCGCATCCAGCGGCAGCTGGCGTGGGCGCACGACAGCGGTGCGCAGCACGTGCTGGTCTATGCACTGGAGCCGTGGCTGACCCAGGACACGCCGCAGGCCGCGGCGCTGCGACGACGTTGGGGCCTGCCTCAGTAGGAGAGGATGGCGGTCGCGAACAGGCCCTTGGCGCGCTGCGTATCACCGCCGCCGATCGCGAAGCGGTACTGCACGGTCAGGTCCAGGTAGGAACGCGGCGTGTTGTAGTGGTCTTCGCGGAACCAGTAGCGCACGCCCACGCCCGGCCCTGCGCCGAGTGACCAGCTGCGCTGCGTATCGTTGAGTGCGAACGACTGCGCCGGGAACAGCGGGTAGCGGATGTCGCGCACGCGCGAGCGCTGGTCCAGCCAGTCCGCCCCCACCACCACATACGGCGTGACCACCCAGTGGGTCTGCCCGGCACCAAAGCGGAAGCTGCGGCCGGCACGCAGTTCACCGGCAGCGAACCACTGTTCGCGATGCAGGCGCCCGTTGGCATCGCCCACCCGGCGCACCGGCGTGCCATTGGCATCGAGTGCGTCGAGGGTGAAATGCGCGCTGTTGTCATCCCACGTGTAACCGCCCTGCGCGTAGCCACTGACCATCCACCACTGGTTGACGTCGGTGCGCAGGTCGGTGCCGTGGTAATAGCCGTAGGTCAGGTAGGACATCCAGCCACCGGAACCGCTGGCCAGGCGGTAGCGGGCCAGTGTGCTGGCTTCCAGTGGCGGGTTGCGGGCCAGCTGCAGGCTGCATTGCACGACCGCCGAAGCGGGGTAGACATCGCCCGTGCGGGTGGCGCTGCCGAGGAACTGGCGACGCTCGATGCCGGCGCTCAGGCCGGTCTGGCCGAAGGCGTAGCGCAGGCCGAACGAGGCGATGGTGGACGGCCAGCCGGTGGTGGACCGCGAGCGGCTGAGCCGTTCGGCGCGTGCGCGTGCATCGGGCGTCGATTCGCCGGTGCACGGGTCCACGGCGCGGATCGACTCGTAGGTGCCACCCTGGTCGTACAGGGTGTTGAGCAGCCGCGCGTAAAGCTCCAGCGTGCCGTGCTGGTCATTGAAAGCCGGCGGGCGCCAGAACGCTTCAAGCGTGCTGAACACCGAATCACCCGGCGTACTGATCGCCGCGCCGCCGACATTGGTCGCCGCCTGGCGCGCGCTACGGAAGCCGGCCGAGGCGATCACGCCCCACTCGCGCGAATAGTTGGCGATGGCATTGCGCACGTTGTGGCGCTGGTGCGCATCCAGTCGCAGCTCACCGGCATCGGCACGATCAATGGCCGTCCGCAGCAGGGTCACCGCCTGCGGGTGATCGCCGTTGGCCGCGCTGGCGTAGGCCTGGTCAAGCACCACGCCCTTTGGTGCCCTGCCGGTGGCCTCGGCGGCACGGAAGTCGGCCAGTGCGCGCGCCGGCTCGTGCGCCTTCTGGTTGAGGTAGCCGCGCTGCATCAGCGCCTCCGCATCGTCAGGGCGCTGTGCCAGCGCCGCATCCAGGCGCTGCCGTGCTTCGTCCTGCTGGCTGCGGTTGCCTGCCGCCAGCGTGGTGGTCAGCAGCCCCTGCAGGCTCGCGTCGTCCGGTGCGAGCTGCACGGCCTGCCGCGCCTCGCCGATGGCCTCGGCATAGTCCCGGCGCGCGTAGGCCGCGTAGGCACGCTGTGCGGCACCACCGTCGCCCTGCAGGTCGGCCGGCATCAACTCGCAACGGTTGCCGCTGTCGCCAGACTGGCAGTGCTGGAACGGCGCCGGATAGGTCTGCGCGCTCATGCGCGGACGCTCGCGACTGGAACGGACCGCCTTGGCGCGCTGCTCGATGCCCTGCTGCAGCAGCTGCTGCGCGCGTGCATCGCTGGCATCTGCTGGCAATGCCGCGCGCAGCGGCGCCAGCAGTGCAGCCGCACGTGCGCGATCCCCAGCGGCCAGGGCCGCATCCACCGCCAGCAGGCGCACGTTGCGCTGCTGCGTCGTTGAGCCCGGCATGGCGAGCGCGGCGTCGAAGTCCTCGTTGGCGAGCAGGCTGTTGCCCTGGCGCTGGCGCAGGTAGCCGCGCATCACCCGCGCATTGAGATCCTGGCCGTCGGCCTGCAACGCCTGGTCGGCACTGCGCTCGGCGTCGGCCAGCTGCCCCTGCTGCAGCTGCGCGGTAATCAGCAGCAACCGGTACGTCGCCACCTCCGGTGCCAGCTCGACAGCGGCACGTGCCTGCGCAACGGCCGCGGCATCATCCTGCGTGGACAGCGACCGGTACGCCTTCTGGGCCTGCAGCAGCGCACGCTGTCGATCCAGCGCCACGCGCTGTGCGCGCAATGCCTCGACATTCGGCGCGCCCAGCTGCAGCGCGGTGGCAATGGCGGCGTCGGCCTGTTCGGGCTGCTGCTGTGCCTCCAGCGCGGCCACCCACAGCATCGCCCAGGCGCCCTGCGTTGGCTGCTGCCGGAAGGCCTGCTCGGCCTTGCTGGCTGCCTCTCCCATCCGCCCGGCGTCATAAGCGGCGTAGGCGTCGGTGGCCAGCGCGTAGGCCTGCTGCCTGGCGCGGTCTGCGCCGCTGCCAGCCACGCGCGGTGGGGAGGGTGCGCGCCCGCTCCTGGCATCCGGAGGCGTGCTGCGCGCAGCGGTGGCAGCGGCCAGCGCCGGCAACGCCGGATCCTTCAACCCCGCATCCAGTGCACGACGTGCCTGCTGCTGGGCCTCCGCCGGCCGGCCCAGTTTCTGCAGCGCGTAGATCTGCAACAGGCGCAGCCGCACCACGTCCGGGCGCAGCCGGATCGCTTCGGTGGACTGCCGGTAAGCCGCAGGGTAGTCACCGCGCTCATAGGCGGCAAACGCCTGCTCGGCGACGCGGTAGGCCGCACCGGACAACGGCAGTGCTGCATCGGTCTGTGCCAGCACCGGCGCGGCGGCCGTGGCCAATGCCACGGTGATGACGGTGGACAGCAGCGTGGTCTTCATGCCGGCAAGGCTCCGGGAGGCGGTGACTGCAGCGTGGCCGCACGCCGGCGCTGCTCCTGCATGGCCTGGGCCACGGCCTCTTCGGTGGTGATGCCCTGCTTGACCAGGTAGTCGCCGATGCGGCCGTCGCGCTGCGGCATGTAGTCGTCCAGTGCGATCTCGAAGCGTGCGTGGTCGATCAGGCGCATTTCCACCAGCAGGTCGCCCAGCAGGGGCACGGTGTCCAGCTGCCATTGCCGGTCGCCACCGATCAGCCGCAGGCCGGCGTTGATCTCGCTTTCGCGGGCGATGCTCTGTTCAATGTGGTTGCTGCGCGTTTCCTGCTTCAGCAGGGCCAACGCGTCTTCGGGCAGCGGGCTGGCCACGGCCAGCCGCAGGGTGCCTTCCTGGCGCGGCGGCAGCGGCAGCATGCGCCATTGCACGCAGGCATCGGCACTGATCGGGAACTGGCAGGCGCGCAGGTAGTCCACGTCGATCACCGCGCGTGGCAGGTCACCCTGGAAGGCGATGGCCTCGGCCAGCGTTTCATCATCCAACCAGCCCTGGGTGAGCAGGATGCGGCCCAGCGGTTGCTGGCGACCTGCCTGCTGCTGCTCCAGTGCCTGCTGCAGGCGCTCCGGCTCCACCGCCTGCCAGGTGGTCAACAGTTCGCCGAGCTGCTTGCGCGTCTGCACCAGCTGCGCCGCGTCCGGGAAGTCGTGCATGGTCTTGTCCCAGACCATGCGCTTGCCGAACAGCAGGTAGGCCAGGAACACCTTCCACGCGCGGGCGGTGGCCATGAAGTTGATCATGTTGCCGACCACCATCCGCGGGATCGACATCAAGGCATGCTCCCAGCCGTACAGCCGGTTGACGAAATAGAAGCGCTGCACGACGCGGGTGGCCAGCGCTGCGGTGGTCAGCAGCGCCACCGTCATCTGCCAGGTGCCGGCCTGGAACACGCTGGGAAACTGCATCGTCCACACCCCGGACATCTTCAGCAGCCAGAACAGCAGCAGCTGCAGGAAGATGAGGTAGGCAATGATGCTGACGAACGAGGTGATGATGCCCTTGCGGTCGCGCGCCAGCAGGTACTTGGTGGCCAGCGAGCCGCGCCAGCCCAGCGACTCCCAGCTCTGCAGGCCGATGCCCAGCACCCAGCGCGCCTTCTGCCGGTACGAGGCACGGAAGTTGTCGGGGAAGTACTCGCGCACGCACAGCGCCATCTGCTGGGTGCGCTCGCGCACCGGCCCCCAGCCGAACCAGGACGGGCGACGCACGCGGAACTGCACCGGGAAGCGGGCGAAGATCGACTGCATGCCCATCGCCGCCAACCGCGCACCGACGTCATAGTCCTCGGTGAGGCTGTCGGTGTTGAAGGGCTGGTTGTCGGTCTGCGCGCTCAGCGCCAGCAGCGCGCGCCGCGAAAAGCAGGTACCGACGCCCGCCGATGGCACCATGCCGGAAACACTTTCACGCACGACCAGATCCTTGGCGTGCCATTCGGCGAATTCGTCCATGTAGACACCGGCAACCAGCTCATACCACTCGCGGTCCAGCGAGGTGACCGGCAGCTGGATCATGTCCTTGCGCGGCAGCAGGTAGTTGTAGAAGCGCAGTTCCATCGGATGCAGCACGTCCTCGCTATCGTGCAGGATCACCCCGGCGAACTCGATGTCGTGGCGCTTCTCGTAGTCGAAGATCGCCAGGATCAGCCAGTTCAGGCAGTCGGCCTTGCTGGTCGGCCCGTCGTGCGGCACTTCCACGCGGCGCAGGCGCTTGTAGCGGCGACGCATGCGCTCGACCTCATCGATGGTCTGCTGGTCGTTGGGATAGGTGCCGACGAACACGACGTACTCGCGGTAATCGAGCACGTTGATCATGTTCTCCACCATCTGCGCGATGACGTCGTACTCCATCCACGCCGGCACCATGATCGCCAGCGGCTGCTGCGGGCGCTGCAGCAGGTCGTCCTGGGTCAGCGGCCGGTAGGCATCGCGGCGCTTGATCGTGAGCGCGCGCCAGCTCTCGCGTACCCAGTACCAGACATCGATGAACAGGTCATCGAGGCTGGAGATCAGGATCAGCACGGCCACCGCCGCCGCCGTGGTTTCCAGGGCGGCGTAGTAGTTGGCCAGCTGGATGTTCCAGAACAGACCGTCCACGGTGGATCAGTGCCCTGTGTTGGCGGACTTGCGGCGGCGCACCTGGGTGACGCGGGCGGCCAGCAGCGCGAACACGATCACGCCGACCAGCAGCAGCAGCCAGACCATGTGCCGTTCCCACTTCGATTGCGGGTTGCCATCCTGCGCGATACGCGTGCCGTAGGGATCCTGGCGGTCGAATTCGCGCACGGCATCACTGCCGTCGAGCACGGCGAGATCGCCCCGCAGCAAACGGAATGGGGCGCCGAACGGCGGTGACTGCGCACCGAGGTCGCTGTAAACAACGCCCAGCTGGCCACCGGACGACCCCACCTGCACCACCGCGGCACGATCCAGCCCGCTCACATCCAGCAGCGGTTGCGGCTTGCCGCCGATCAGCAGGTGGCCATCCTTCAGGCCGGCCACATCGACACCGGATGGCGCCACGCCGAACGCCAGCCACGGCGCGCCCGGGCTGACCACGGCACCGGCTTCGACCACCTTCAGTTCCGATGCCTCCGGCGATGCGCCCACTGCGCTGGTCACCGCGATGACCTTGCCCAGCGAGGCCGGCGCATCCTGCAGCCAGGTGCCGGGCACGAACACTTGGTTGCCGCGCGACAGCTGGCTGCTGGCACCCACGAAGTCACTGCCCAGCGAACGCTTGGCCAAGGTCAGGTGGCTGCTGGGCAGGATCGAGACCGGATAGCCCGTGGCCGGATCGTGGCAGTAGGGACGCGCCGGCTGGCGCAGGAAGCTGACACGGATCTCGTTGCGTGCCGACAGCGCGTAGGCCGGCACCTTGGCCACCAGCCGTTGCGGCTGGCCGTTGGCCGACAGCAGCTTGCCACCCAGCAGGTAATCGTTGAGGTAGATCGTGGCGACCGCGCCCTGCCCGGCCGCGTTGGGGGCCGCCGAG
The DNA here is from genome assembly GCF_059369855.1 of Stenotrophomonas sp. YJH_SMC_138. NCBI lineage: Bacteria > Pseudomonadati > Pseudomonadota > Gammaproteobacteria > Lysobacterales > Lysobacteraceae > Stenotrophomonas > Stenotrophomonas sp. YJH_SMC_138. The sequence continues at coordinate 291,248 of NZ_JCAFTB010000003.1, read as the reverse complement.
ACATCGATCACCACCTGCTCAGGCAGGCGGCCATCGGCCGACAGTGCGCCGAGGTCGAAGCTGGCGCTGCGGTCGGCGCGGGTCACCACATCCATGGTGCCAGCGATGTTGCCGAGCCGGCTCAGCAGTACCTGGTCACCGTCCAGTCTGGGCGTGCCCGCTGCACTGACCTGCAGGCTTCGGCCCAGTGCATAGCTGCGCCACTGCTCGGCGAGCAGCCCGGCGACCTTGCCCGCCGCCGCCGGGTCGACCACCAGCGTCGGACGCCCGGCCACGGCCACCACGCTGACCGACGCGTTGGCGGCGGGCTTTTCCAGGCCGCCCATGTCGGTACCGCGCCACGCGGCGAACGCGGTGCCCGCATCGGCCCCCGCCGCGCCGACCTGTACGGCCAGCGCATCCAGCGCCGCACGCACGCCGGCGCGCAGTGCATCGCTGCCGATCATCACATCGGCGGCCAACGGCCCGCTGTCGCGCAATGACAGCAGCGCGCCGACTTCGGCCAGATCCCTGATCGCATGCGCGCGCTCACCCGTGGCCAGCGCGGCGTAGGCCGGCACGCCCTGCAGGCTGGCCGGGATGCTGATACCGGCGAGGTCAACGCTGTCACCGACCTTGGGCAGGGCCACCACCTGCACCTGTTTGCCCCCGGCCTGCAACGCGGTACCGATGCGCCAGGCCGCATCGTAGGCCGGTGCCTGCAGCGCCTTGCCATCCACCAGCAGGCGCACCCGCGGTGGCAGCGCCCCCCACGCCTTGGCAACGGTATCCACGGCGCGGCCGTCGAAGCGGTAGCTGAAACGCGAGTCCGGCGACAGCCGCAGCACATTGGCCGGCGCACTCTGGTCGGCGCACTGGTAATCGGACACGATCGACCACCAGCCGACGCCGACCCGTACGAAGCCGCTCTGGCGGGGTTCGCCATCGATGGCCAGCAGCTGGCTGGCATCGCCCTGGGCATCGGTGATCGAACGCGCCGCGATCGGGTCGCCATCGACCGACCACAGGCCCGAGGTGCGCCCGGCGTGGCCGCGCACATAGCGCCCATCCAGCTGCAGCTGCGCGTCGCGGGTGGCCACACCGGCCGGCACCGGCAGGTAGACCTCGCGCTGGCTCTCCTGCCCGCTCAGCACCAGTGGCTGGCGGAAACCGAGTTCGCGCAGGGTCATCTGCCGGTTCACCGTGCTGTCGCTGCTCCATTCGGTGAACTGGCCGGCGACGCTGTCGGCGGCATGGGCACTGCCAACCACGCCCGACAGGACGAACGCAGCGGCGGATGCAAACAGGGAAGAGCGGCCGGTCTGGGTCATGGCGTCACTTCGCGTGGATGGGGTGGACGGCGCCGCTGCTGCGGACGCCGGGCGAGAATTCGGGAAGGGGCGCACCGCGCAGGGCGGCGACGATGCGGGCGCTGGCGCGGCCATCCCCGTACGGGCTGGCATCGGGGTCGAAGCGGGCCGGCTGCGGGGGGCGTGCCAACACCGCGTTGACCGCATCGACGATGCGCGAGGGCGTGGTGCCGACCAGCGTGACCACACCGGCTTCGACCGCCTCCGGCCGTTCGGTGACATCGCGCATCACCAGCACCGGTTTGGCCAGCGCCGGGGCTTCTTCCTGCACGCCACCGGAGTCGGTGAGGATGACGTCGGCGCGCTGCATCAGGCGCACGAAGCGCAGGTAATCCTGCGGTGGCACCAGGTGCACGTTGTCGAGGTTGCCGAGGTGGGCATTGACCGGGCCCTGCACGTTCGGGTTGAGGTGCACCGGGTACAGCACCTGCAGGTCCGGCCGCCGTGCCAGCTCGGCCAGCGCACGGCAGATGTCCTCGAAGCCCTGGCCGAAACTCTCGCGGCGATGGCCGGTGACCAGCAGCAGCCGGCGGCCGGGGTCGAGCATATGGAAGGGTTCGTCGGCCTGCGCACGCAGTGCCGGATCGGCATCCAGCCGCTGCACGGTCTGCTGCAGGGCATCGATGACGGTGTTGCCGGTGACCAGGATCTGCCCGCCCAGGTGCTCACGGGCCAGGTTGGCGCGCGAGCCGGGAGTGGGTGCATACAACTGATGGCCGACCACATCGATCACCCGCCGGTTCATCTCCTCCGGCCACGGCCGGTGGATGTCGCCGGTGCGCAGGCCGGCCTCGACATGGCCGATCGGGATGCGGTGATGGAACGCGGCCAGGGCCGCGGTCATCGCCGTGGTGGTATCGCCATGCACCAGCACGTAGTCGGGGCGGACCTGCGTGTAGAGCGCGTCAAGCCGTTCGAACAGCCTGGAACACAGGCCATTGAGGGTCTGGTTGGGCACCATGACATCGAGGTCATGGTCGGCGGTGATCTCGAACAGCGCCATCACCTGGTCGAGCATCGCCCGGTGCTGCCCTGTGATGCAGACCACCGATTCGATATCCGCAGCGTGTGCCAGGGCGCGCACCAGCGGCCCCATCTTGATGGCTTCCGGTCGCGTGCCGAACACCGACAGGACCTTCACCGGAGCGCTCCCGAAAGCCGGCGCGGAAGGGGGCAAGCAGCAGTAGCCACGTCTGGATCCTTTCGGCGTTGCCGTCCAGCACCCGCAGGCAGGAGACGGTCACCTCATGAGGAAACTCCAAATTCGCGACATACATCACACTAAGGCGTCTGTATGCGCGTCGTGGCATCGATCTTCATCGTTGCAGGATCAAGACGCAGTCAACGCCGCCCGTGAGCCGGGCGACGTTGCGGCGGAACGCAGCAGGGGCAGCCGCCGGGGCGGCCTTACTCGTACTGGATGGTGAACGTGGCCTGGCCGTTTGCGACACCCGCGCCCACCGTACCGGCCTGGGTCTGCACGTAGCGCGCGCGCAGCGGCAGCGCCATGACGCTGGTACCCGGCGCGGTGGTGCCAACGTTGATGGTCTGGCCGAAGCGCACTTCACGCTCGGTGCTGCCATCGCGCTGGACCATCTGGATGCCGATGCGGGTGGCACTGTTGCTGGCCGCGCTCAGCTTCAGCACGCCCGGCATGTTCGAGCTGTCCTGGTCGGCATCGAGGCGGATGCCGATCTTGCTCTGGTAGGCGGCAACGTTGCTGCCCTGGCAGTTCAGGCGGATCTCGAAGTCGCGATCAACGGCCTTGGAGCCGACACCAGTGAAGGTGGTGTTGGGCACGCTGCCGAAATCGACGGCAATGTTGCGGCTGCCGGCCTGCACTTCACAGGTCGGACTGACCACGGTGGTGCCCGAGCCCTTGAACGTCGAGGTCAGTACCGGGCGCCCGGGGCCATCGCCGTCGAAGTAGTAGTTGGTGAAGCGGCCGTTCGGCGCGATCACGCCCGAACCGGTCTGCGCAGCGGTCTTGATCAGCTGGATGCGGAACTGGCCACCGATGAGGCTGACCACGGAACCGCCACCGAAGTTGATCGAGTGCGGGTAGTAGGTCTGGATCGCACCCGAATCGCGGTACAGGCGGATGCCGACGCCTGCCACATCGGTTTCATAGACGTTCGAGAAGCCGGCCACGGGGCGCTTCTGCGCTGCGTTGACGTACTCACCGATCGAACGACCGCCAGTCCAGGAATCGCAGCGGGCAACGCTGTTCTGCTGGGTGATCGGTTCACTGATTTCCTTGATCACGCCGCCGACCGGGGTGCTGGGCAGGATCACGATCTGGCCCATGTCCATGGTCACGTCCTGGGCGATGAACCAGCTGTTCTGGATGCGGCAGGCGGCGCTGGCCTGCTGCGCCAGCAGCACGCCGCCCAGTACGGCCAGCGCGGCCAGCGCCTGGCGGCCACGGGAAGAAATCATCGGCATGCTGCCTCCAGCGGGATGAAGCCGGTCTTGGACGCATCGGCGCCCGCCGGTACCTGGTAATCAATGGTGCAGCGCTGGTCGGCACCGGCGCCCCACTCGACCTGCAACTGGCCCTGGTTCTTCTCGCTGCGCACGTACAGGCGGCCGCCCTGGCTGACCATGCCGACCGGCTGGCCCTGTTCGTCCTTGACCTGCGCACCGAACGGCATGCTGCGGCCATCGGCGTTGCGCACCTGGATCAGCAGCGCGTTGCCCTTGCGGGTGTCGAAGCGCAGGTAGCTGATGGCACCGGCGAACGGCGCGATGGACTGGCTGGTGCTTTCCAGTTCGACGTCGTGGGCCATGCCCTGCGGATCGAGGGTGACGGTGTTGAGGCGGTACGGCGACACGTACGGCACCACGGCGTAGCCGCGGCCATCGACGCGCAGGCCCGGCGCGTTGCTGACGATCGCATCGCGCGCGCCCGGCGCTTCGACCAGCACCATGGTGTCGCCGCGCTGCGGGGTGAAGGTGAAGCCGCCCGGATGCACGACCACGCTGCCGTTGGCACCGACCGACGCCTGGCGGAAATCACGCGAGTGGCTGTAGGTGGCGTTCAACGCCGAGTAGCGGCTGCGGTACTCGGCATTGCCGACCGCAGTGGTGCCACCCTCGCGGGAATCGGACAGGGCCACGCCGTAGCTGAAGTTGTTGTCGACGCCGGCCGAACCGGTGATGCCGACGCGGCTGTTGTCGTAGCCACCGCGGTCGCGCGCGCCAAGGTCGGCGCTGAACGACACCGGGTGGGTGCCCCGGCCCAGCGGCACGCTCATCGACAGCAGGTACTGGGTATCGGAACGGCCGAGCACGCCTTCTTCGGTGCGCAGCGCCGAGAAGCCGTAGTTCACCGAGCGCCAGGCGTTGTTGTAGCCCACCTGGTACTGCTTGGAGGTGCCGGAACGGTCGTAGAAGTCACGCACCGAGCCGGTCACGTACAGCGCACCGCCACGTCGGCCCAGCGGCTGGTTCAGCGTTACCTGGAACTGGCTGCGCTGACGGCCACGGGTGGTCGGATCGATGCCGCGCTTGTCCGAATCACGGCCATACAGCGCGTCCTGCAGGCTGTAGAAGCCTTCAGTGGAGTAGCGGTAGGCGGCCAGGGTCAGGTTGGTCCCGGTCTCGCCGATCATGTTGCTGTAGCTCAGCCGCACACTGGCGCCGGTATGGCTGCCGTAGTGGTCGAACGAGGTCCGTGCATGGGTGACGTCGGCAGCGAAGGCACCGACGCGCGTGGACAGGCCGACACCGTACAGCAGCGACAGGTAGCCTTCGCTCAGCGCGCTGCCGCCGTACAGGGTCAACTGGTTGCCGATGCCACGCTGGTAGGTACCCTGCACCAGCCACGGCTCATCGGCCAGCAGCTTGTTGCGCACCTGGCCGGCGGTCAGCGAGTAGCGCGACACGCCTTCGCGCAGCATCTGCGGCACAGAACCGAACGGCACCTTGAATTCGCGGCGGCGGCCGTCGGCCTCGATCACGCTCACTTCCAGGTCGCCGCCGTAGCCGGTCGGGTACAGGTCGTCGATGACGAAGCTGCCCGGCGATACGGTGGAGGAGTAGATCAGCTGCTGGTTCTGGCGCACTTCGATGCGCGCGTTGGTTTCGGCAATACCGCGCACGACCGGCGCGTAACCGCGCAGCGAATCGGGCAGCATGCGGTCGTCGCTGGCCAGGCTGGCACCCCGGTAGCCGATCGAATCGAACAGCTCGCCCGTGGTGTAGGCCTCACCAATGGTGAGCATGCCGCGCACCTGCGGGATGCCGCGCTGCGCATAGGTGGCAATGCTCTGCCAGTGGCGGCCGTTGCCTTCGGACCAGGTCAGGTTGGAATCGTGGCGGAACTGCCAGCCTCCCAGGTTCAGGCCGGCGTTGAGGCCGAGGTAGGCGCTGCGATTGCGCTGCCCCCCTTCAACACGGCTGTCGCTGTCGATGGCGTTGAAGCTGTAGCCGACGAAGCCAGCGTTGATGCCGCGGTCCCACAGCGACGGATTGACGTAGCCGCGCGCCTCACGGCGCAGGAACACCTGCGGGATGCTGAGGTCGTAGCGCAGGTTGCCGCTGTCATAGATGCCATAGGCATTGGCCATGCGCCGCTGTACCGGCACGCAGCTGTTCGTGTCGGTCGGCAGCGTCGGGTCCTGCTGCAGCAGCACGGCCTCGCTGTCCACACCCATTTCTTCCAGCATCGGCAGCGGCAGGCAGGCGTCGACGCGGCCCTGCTCATCGGCCTTGAACTGCAGATCGCGACGGCCCTGCCAGCCACCGTTGACGTAGACGTCGACACGGTAGGTGCCAGCCACCATCGGGTTGCCATTGGTGAAGGAGGCCAGGTCGACCTGCTTGGCCTGGCCGGAGAGGAAGCTGGAGTTGAACTGGGCCGACTCGGGTGCACGCGCATTGGCCGCACCGCTCTGCGCCATCAGCGCCTGTTCGCCGAGATTGGCCGGCGCAGCCATCGCCCATCCTGGGCAGGCCACGCCAGCAACCAGCAGGCAGATCGCCTGGTGGATCGACAATGTCAATCTGTTTCCGATCACACTGACATTCCTTCAATTCGCCGCACGGCGGCGGTGGCGGGATGCGCAGGCCCATGGCCGGCGCGGCGCGTTCAGCCCCCGGTACTGCCGAGGCGGACCGTGTGCTCCACCCGACCGCCGTAATCGTTGATGGTGATGAAGCGCACCTGGTCGGAGCCCGCCGGTGCGGTGAACTCCAGGCTCTGCTTCGGCGCGACCATGGCGCCCTTGTCCTCGACGGTCTTCTCGCTGCTGCCGGTCACGGCATGCACTTCGGCCAGCGTGACGTGGAAGGGGCTGGGGTTTTCCACCCGCAGGCGATCGCCCGTGCGGGTCCAGCGCAACGCTGCCGGCGCGTCGTTGGCGACGCCCTTCAGGCCCTGCGGCCGGTAGAACAGTTTCAGGCGCGAACGGAACGCGACCTGCAGGTAATTCTGGTCGCCGCTGTCGGCGTTGTCGGGCGACGGCGGCACATCCAGCACGTTGAGCCAGAACACCGACTCACGGTCGGTCGGCAGCTGCGCACCGGAGAAGATCACGCGCAGCGCCTGGCTGCGGCCCGGCTCGACACGCGCGATCGGCGGCGTCAGTACAAACGGGGCGTCGCTGTTGTCGGCGGTCTGGTTGGCGTCGCCGCTGTCGATCCAGGCCTGGACCAGCGCCGGCGAATCGCCCACGTTGTCGACCTGCACGGTCACTTCGCGCGCCTGCGCCGGATAGATCACTCGCGTGCCGTTGACCACCACGCCGGCCAGAGCGTTCTGGCAGAAGGGCAGCGTGAACGCTGCCAGCAGCAGCGCCCGGGGAAAGATTGCTTTCATCGGAAGTACTACGCTCGAGGGGTGTGGCCAGGGGCCGCGAAGCACTGGCCGGCGCGTACGCCGGCCAGTGCGGGTACGACGACGATCAGTTGTAGATGATCGTGTACTTGACGCTGCTGGTGACGTCGCCCGGGGTGGCGGCGGCAGTGGCGTAGTACTCAGCGTAGTAGTTCAGATCGGCCGAGCCGTCGGTGCCGACGGTGACCCACTGCGAGTTGGTCTGCGCCAGGCCAGCGCCGGCAGCCTTGATCGGCAGGAACTGGTTGTTCGAGCCCAGCAGCTGCAGCTGCACGTTGGTGGCAGCGTTGGCCGAGGCCTGGTTGACCAGGCGGCCGCTGTTGAAGTCGACGGTCGAACCCGGCTCGAAGTAGGTGGCGACGTTGCCGGCGCTGCACTTGGTCAGGTTGATGGCGAACGGGGTACGGCCCGCAACGGCACCGGCGGTGGCCAGGGTGTTCTTGGACACGGTCGGCAGGGTCACGGCGAAGTCCTTGCCGCCCGGGGTCGAGATGGTGCAGGTCTTGTCGGTCACCTTGCCATTGAAGGTGATGGTGCCGTCGGCGGCGTTGGCGGCCAGCGGAGCGGCGGCCAGCATCAGAGCGGCAATGAGGTTCATCTTGTGCATTCGCTTTTACCTAACCCTACTGAAGAGATGAGAAGTAGAGGAGGAAGCAAGGAGCACTGCCGGGCTAACAAGACCCATCCTTGCGTCTCACCTGTGGCCGGACTCGGACATACCTCTCCCTGAATCCGTGACGCAAGTATAGGCGCAACTGTGATGAAAGTCTCATTATTTTTCTGAACGCCAATTCATTGACGCATTAAATGTGACGTGCTAGGCGAAATCACAGCCTCGGGGTGCGGGGGATTTGACGCGGGGCCCGGTCACGCTACAAACGACTGGGGATGTCGCATTGCGCGACGCGTTCGGCACGCGCGGAAACAGGCATTTTTCAGGGGGAATTTGGCTTCTTTGATGCGCATCACTCTTTCTTGGTGATGGCCCTAGCAAATTCGGAATCGTCCTATTAAAGGTTGATCGATCCTGTCGCTAACTAGGACACACCGAACCAGAGAACGTGTCATGAGGAACTCCATTCTGCTGTGCGTGGCCCTGATGTCCGTCAGTGCGCTGGCCCAGGCCAGCAGCGGCAGCATCCGTTTCAGCGGCCGTATCGCCGAGCCGGGCTGCACGACGAACCTGTCCCAGGGTGAGCTGAGCCTGGCGGCCTGCCCGCCGTCGGCCAAGGGTTCGACGGTGGCCGTGACGGCACTGGCCGATGGCCAGGCGGCGACGCTGCGTGACGGCAAGCGCCAGGGCCAGAAGCTGTCGGTGTCGGCCAGCGCGATGCGCGCCGGCGATATCGCCTTCTCCGAGCGCTACAGCGTGCAGGCTTCGAAGCAGCAGCCGCTGCAGGGCGCCTACCTGGTGGTCGTCGACTACCTGTAAGCCCTGCAGGCCGGTATTACTCCGGCTGCGGCAATTCGAACACCTGGCGCAGGTAGGCCAGGTAACCCGGGTCGTCGCACATGCTCTTGCCCGGCGAATCGCTGAGCTTGGCCACCGGCTGGCCGTTGCAGCGGACCATCTTGATGACGATGTTGAGCGGCGTCGGGCCGAGGTCATTGGTCAGGTGGGTGCCAACGCCGAACGCGACCTGGCAGCGACCGCGGAAGTAGTCGTACAGCCGCATCACCTTGGCGATGTCGAGCCCATCGCTGAACACCAGCACCTTGCTGCGCGGATCGACCCGGCGCTGCTGGAAATGCGCCAGCATGCGGTCGCCCCAGTCGAACGGATCGCCGGAGTCATGGCGCACACCGTCGAACAGCTTGCAGAAATACATGTCGAAGTCGCGCAGGAACGCGTCCAGGCCGACCACGTCGGACAGCGCGATGCCAAGATCGCCGCGGTACTCGCGCGCCCACGATTCCAGTGCTGCCACCTGCGAATCACGCAGGCGCGGGCCGAGCGCCTGGAACGCCTGCAGGTACTCGTGGGCCATGGTGCCGTGCGGGGTCATGCCATACAGGCGCGCGAAGTGGACGTTGCTGGTACCGACCAGCTGCGGGCCGAGCGCGTCGCGCAGCAGCGGCAGCAGGCGGGCATGCCAGTCACGCGAGTAGCGGCGGCGGCTGCCGTAGTCGGCGATGCGGCAGTGCTCGAAACCGGGGGTATCGCGCAGCAGCGCGGCCTTCGCCTGCAGGCGGCGCTCGCCTTCGGCGAAGTCGGCCGTGGTGGTGTTGCGGAACCAGACTTCGTTGATGATCGCCAGCAGCGGCACTTCGAACAGGATGGTGTGCAGCCACGGGCCGGTGATGTCCAGCTCGATCTCGCCGGGCACGGCCGTCGACGCACGCAGCTGGATGTACTTGCGGTCCAGATGGAACAGGCCGAGGAAATCGGCGAAGTCCGGCTTCACGAAGCGCAGGCCACGCATGTAGTCCAGTTCCGCGTCGCTGAAACGCAGGCTGCACAGGTGGTCGATTTCCTCATCGATCTGGGCGATGTAGCTTGCCAGGTCGATGCCGGGGGTGCGGCACTTGAACCGGTACTGCACCTGGGCGCCGGGGTGCTGGTGGAGCACCGCCTGCATCATGGTGAACTTGTACAGGTCGGTGTCGAGCAGGGACTGGATGATAGGCATGGGGCGGATTATGCGCCCGGCGGAGTGAACCGTGGGCGCGGCGAGTGGAGCCACACCATTGCGTGGATGACCCTTTCCATGCAGCCGAGCGTGGGCTCGGCTCTACAACGACCTGCGCAGCAGGCGCGGCACCAGCATCAGCGCATGCACCCAGATCGCAGCCCATACCGCCGCGCGCACCGGCAGCGAACGCTGCCTGGCCTCGAACTTCTGGAAGTAGCGCCACAGCCCCCTGTGCTTGTGCCATTCCACGAAGAACGGCCGCGAGCGGCTGGAGACACCGCGCACATGGGTAACCTGCAGGTCGTTGGCGATCGCTACCACCGCGCCGGCTTCGCGCGCGCGCCGGCACAGGTCCAGGTCCTCGGCGTGCAGGCGATAGCCCGCGTCCCAGCCACCGATACGGTCGAACAGCGCGCGCGGCATCATCAGCAGTGCGCCGGACAGTGCCGGCACCCGCTGCAGTGCCTGGTGCGGCTCACGCGGAACCGCCAGCTTCGAGCCCTTGCCGGGCGAACGCAGCATCCTCAGGAAATCCGGGTCGCGGCGGCGCACCGCCTCGTCGGCATGGCCATGCTCGTCCACCTGTTCAACGCCCAGCAGGCAGTCGCCCAGCGCTTCGGCGCGGGAGCGCAGTTCGGCCAGCGTGTCCGGCTCGACCATCAGGTCCGGGTTGATGAAGGCCAGCCACGGGCTGTGCGAGTCGGCCACGCCCTGGTTGTTGGCGGCGGCGAAGCCGGGATTGTCCGGGTTGCCGACGAAGCGCACGCGTGGATCGTGGCTGGCATGCCGCTGCACGATGTCCAGGGTGCCATCCAGCGAACCATTGTCGATCACCCGGATCTCGGCCACATCCTGCGCCTGGCGCAGGCGCGAGAGGCAGGCATCGATGGTGCTGCCACTCTGGTAAGTGACGACGATGGCGGCGATGGCAACATTCAAACGGGTGGCTCCGGCACTGACGGGACGAACAGGTCGCCCTGTTCCTTCGGCATTATCGCCTGCCGCATGCGCTGCTGCAGGTCGGCGCGCAGCCCGTGCAGCGGGTCGTGCATCAGGAAATCGGCCAGCCGCGGTACCCAGGCCGGCCAGCGCGCGGCCAGGGCCTCCAGATCGCCATCGCGGCTGACCGCCTCCCCTGCCCGGCTGACGAAGGCGGTCTCGCACAGCACGTTGCGCCAGCCAAGGCCGGCCATGCGCAGGCTGAGGTCGACCAGTGCCGCGTTCCAGCCAGCGTAGCTGTCTATGTCCAGGCCGCCGGCGCGACGGCGCGCGTTGCCCCGCACCAGCACCGCGTGGGTGACCGCCGATGGCAGCTCCGGGTGCAGCGTCGGCAGCGTCGCGCAGGTGTGCGCCAGCAGGACCGGGTCCTGCGGCTCGGGATTGATCTCGCCCAGCCGTGGCCACGCGGCGGTCTCGCCGGCATTGCACCAGGGGGTTGCGGTGGCGATCGCGGCATCGCGGGCGAAGGCATCCTGCAACTGCTGCAACCAGCCGGGTGATGGCACGCTGTCCGGCGCCAGCACGGCCACGTCCAGGCCATCGCAGGCGCGCAGCATCTCGTCCAGATGGGCGACTTCGCCCAGTGGCCGCGCGCGCCGGGTGTACTCGGCCTGCAGCGGCGTATGCGCCAGCCAGTGTTCCACCACCGCCTGCGCGCGTGGCCCGGTCTGTGCGTCATCGGCCAACCAGACCGCGGTCCCTGGCGCCGTGCCGGCATCCAGCGCGGCCAGGCAGCGGTCGAGTGCGGCATCGTCCACGCACAGCGGCAACAACACGATCGCCCCCATCCCGCCTCCGTGGTTGTCGGTGGCCACAGCGTAGCACCGGGAGGGTATCGGCCGGGTTGCACCCGGCACCCGCGGAGGCTGGAGCTGAAGCCGAAGCAACAGCCAGAGCGGGTTCCTGGGGGATGGCGGGGTGGGTCCGGTTGCGGGGGACGCTGCAAGTACGTCCATGTAAGCTCGGTCTCCGCATCCATGCGGCTCACGCCCCCGCAACCGGACCCACCCCGCCTTCGACAGATTTCTGCGATCTGTCGGCAAAGCCTGGGGTCAGATCCGTTTTCCAGAGGAAAACGGATCTGACCCCATTTTCTGATTTCGAAATCTGACAGACAGTCATCCACGCATGGCGTGGATCGTGTCGACCAAGGTCGACACCTACCAACAGCCGCGGGAGTCTGTCAGAGGTGGGTCGGCGTGGGGTGGCAGGACCGTTGGCGCCATGGATGGCGCCGTCGAGCCCCCAGGGACGGGTTTACGGCGTGTCCTGCCACCCCACCCCGACCCACCCTCCCTCAGTAAACCCGCTGTTGCTGTTGCTGTTGCTTTCGCTTTGGCCGTTGCCGTTGCTCCGGCCTCGGCGGGTGCCGGGCGCCGCCCGGCCGTAACCCCTTACTTCTTCGCGCGCGGCTGGTTCAGCGGCTCCATCGCGCGGAAGCGCTTGCTGTACTCGTCGGTCAGGTTGCGCGATTCCTGGCTGTTGCGGACGATGGTCGGGGTCAGCAGCACGATCACTTCCGAACGACGGCTGGTGCGGGTCTTCTGCCCGAACAACGCACCGACCACCGGAATCCTGCTCAACCCCGGGATGCCGCTGCTGCCGTCGGTGGCCGAATCGGTGATCAGGCCCGCCAGCATGATGGTGTCACCGCTCTGCACCGCCGCTTCGGTGGACAGCTTCTTGGTCGAGATGCGCGGGTTGCAGTTGCGCTCGGTCGGGTTGCAGGCCTCCGGCACGTCCGAGGCGCTGCTGACTTCCTGCACGATGTCCAGGAACACGGTGCCGTCGCGGGTCACGCGCGGGCGCACCTTCAGGATCACGCCGGTGTCGATGTACTGCACCGAGCTGTAGGTGCTGGTGCCCACGCCGGTGTTCACCGTGGTTGTGTTGATCGGCACCTTGTCGCCGACGTTGAGCGTGGCCTCGGCGTTGTTGCGGACGAACACCGACGGCGTCTGCAGCAGGCGCAGGTCGGTCACCTTGTCCAGTGCACTGACCACCGCGGCCGCGTTGTGGCCGGTGAAGGCCCAGCCCACACCGTCATTGCCGGTGACGCCGCCGGCGAAAGTGTTCCACGAACCACCTGCAGCCGGCGGCAGGGTCAGGCCCGCCAGGGCTCCGGTGAGCGCGCGACCAGCCACGGCATTGTCGAAGAACCAGTTCACGCCGTACTTCAGGTCACCGGTCAGCGCGACTTCGGCCACCTGTGCCTCGATGTGTACCTGCAGCGGCATCACGTCCAGCTTCTCGATCACCTCGCGGATCGAGCGCCACGCCTGCGGCGTCGAGCGCACCAGCAGGGTGTTGGTTTCCTCCACCGCCGACACGCCGACGCGGTCGCCCTCCACTTCCAGGCTGACACTGACGTTGCCGGGCTGGCGCTGCGGCAGGTTCAGGCTGCCATTGCTGCTGCCACTGCCACTACCACTGGTTCCGCCCAGCGTCGAACCCAGGTTGCTGCTGCTGTTGTCCATGCCACGGTCGCCGTCGCCGCCCAGCTGCGACGGAATGGCGCCCGGTGCCAGCGAGGCCGGGCTGGAGCCGCCGCGGTTGCCACTGCTGGCGAAGGCCTCGCTGAGGCGCTCGGCCAGGTCGCGCGCCTTGATGTAGCGCAGCTCGTAGGAGAACAGGCGGGCGCTGCCACCAGCGGTGTCGATGCGATCCAGCCACTGCTGGATCTGGTCCAGGTAGCGCACCTGCGGCGTGATCACCAGCACGGCGTTGGCATTCTCCAGCGGCAGGAAACGGAACATGCCGGCGCTGGGCGTCTTGCTCTCTTCGCCGAACACCTTTTCCAGGTCGGCCGCGACCTGCTCGGCCTTGCCCGACTGGATCGGGAACACGCCCACCGACATGCCCGACAACCAGTCGACGTCGAAGATCTCGACGGTGCGCAGGTAGTTTTCCAGTTCCGCGCGGGTACCCCCCAGGGTGATCACGTTGCGGCCACTGTCCACGTTGACGATGGCATTGGGGCGCGCGTACGGCTCCAGCACCTTCTTCATTTCGGTGGCGGAGATGAACTGCAGCGGGACCACGCGGACTTCGAAGCCGCGCGCGCTGGCCGCGGGTGCCGTGCTTGGCGCGACCGTGCCGGCCAGCGCCTGGTCGGCGGCGACGATGTTGTAGCGCCCACCGCTGTAGACCATCCGCGCGTTGTTCCAGCCCAGCACCATCTCCAGCAGGTTCAGTGCCTGCGCCGGCGATACCGGCTTGGGCGTGGCCAGGGTGACCGTGCCCTGCACGCCTGGTGCGATCACGTAGTTCTGGCCAAGCATGTCACCAAGGATGGCCTTGACCACCGCATGCAGCGATTCGCCTTCGAAGTTGAAGGTCGCCTCGCCGGTACTGGCACCGTGCAGCGCCGGTGCCGGCGCACGCGCGGCCTCGCGGTTGATCATGGCGCCGGTGCCGCGGCGGATCACCGCCTGCGGTGCCCCCTGGCTTTCACGGGCGGCATCGGCAGCGACATCGGCCGCCTGGCCGGCGTCGGCGCTGGGCGACAGATTGCCGTTGCGCTGCACGTGCGGCGCGGACACCGTACTGCAGCCGACCAGCAGCGCGAGGGCAAAGGACCAGGGAAGAAAACGCAGGTTCATGCATTCACTCTATCGGTTGGTGCCATCGCCCGGGGGCGGCGACGGTTGTTGCTGCTGTTGCTGCAGCTGGCGGCGGCGGGCCTGGATGCGCTCGCGGATGGCCTGCATCTGCGCTTCACTGGGACCGTTGTTGTTGGCCGGTGGGGTTGTTGCAGCGGCCGCCGCAGGCGCTGGTGCATTGCCAGCGGGCGACGGCGATGGGATTGCCGCGGGCGGTGGCGGCGCCGGCGGAGCGCCCGCCGAGGGCGGCACCACGATCGCACCTGCAGGCGGTGCGCCGTTGGCACCGCGCAGCACCGTCGGCGGCTCACCGCCCTGGCCGTTGAACACCGCCAGTTCCAGGACCTGGTTGCCACCGGGGCCGATCACCGTCGCCTGGCGCGGCTGCAGCGCCACCAGCTGCCAGCCATCCACGGCTTCGCCGTTGAGGCGCAGGCGCAGCGAGCGGTTCTGTTCGGTGGTAAACGTGGCCATGCCGAAATCGCCGGTCAGCAGCACACCGGTGAGGCGCAACGCGGCGCTGGCCGCCGGTTCGCTGCCACCCAGCAGATAAGGCCGCGGCCTGCGGTCTTCGGCGAACAACGGGCGCTCACCGATCGCGCTGTAGCTGTCGGCGCTGGCCATGCGCTCGGCCGCCAGCGGCGGCAGCGATGGCAGCGATGGCGCGGCGTCGGCATCACCGCCGGCACCCGGCAGCTGGCTGCCCAGCCCGAAGCCGGTCGCCAGCCAGACGGCGGCCGCCCACCCGGCCAGCGCCAGCAGGAAGCCGGTACGCAGGCTGATCTGCTCAAGCTTCATCGGCCACCTCCTGCCCTTCGGACGGGGGCGCCGGCTGCGGCGCAGGTGCGGCCTCGGCCGGCGACGCGGACGGTGCCGGTGTCGCAGCGGGCGCCGGAACCGTGCCATCGGCGGCAGCGCCCGGCAGCAGATAGCCGGCCAGCTCGAAGGACACGTCCAGGCCCAGCCCCGATTCGTTCGGTGATTGCTGGAAGCGCTGCGCGATCAGGTTGAGGTTGTCGACGAACAGGCGAGGGCTGCCGGTTTCCAGGCTGTGCAGCACGGTGGCCAGTTCGGCCACCCCGCAGCGCAGGCGCACCTGCATGGCGACGCGCACGAACTCGGCGTCGCGCCGGTTGTCGGTCAGCGGCGTGCGGTTGCTGATGGTGCAGCTGCGGTTGCCCGGGCTGGCCATCGCCACCGCATCCTGCAGCCGGGCGCCCAATGCAGCGGCGGCAGCTTCGGCAGTGGCTTCGCGCAGGAAGCCTGGCCGCTGCTGCAGTGCCTCGCGGGTAGCGCGAAGGCGCTGTTCGATCTGCGGCTGCTGCTGCAGCTGCGCCTGCACGCGCGACTCGCGTTCGCGCAGGGCGGCGACATCGGCATCGATCGCACGCAGCGGCTGGGTGAACCAGGGGTGCACCAGCAGCAGATAGGCCAGGCCCAGCACTGCCAGCAGCAGTGCCAGCG
Organism: Stenotrophomonas sp. YJH_SMC_138; assembly: GCF_059369855.1. Taxonomy (NCBI): domain Bacteria; kingdom Pseudomonadati; phylum Pseudomonadota; class Gammaproteobacteria; order Lysobacterales; family Lysobacteraceae; genus Stenotrophomonas; species Stenotrophomonas sp. YJH_SMC_138. The sequence continues at coordinate 275,362 of NZ_JCAFTB010000003.1, read as the reverse complement.
CCAGCCAGCGGTCACGGCGTGCGCTTGGCATCGGCATCGGCCGCCTCCAGGGTTGGTGCGGCGGCCGGCAACGGCTGCAGTTCGGCGGTCATGGTGAAGCGGTCGCGGCCACTGGCCGCGCCATCGGCCTGCAGCACCCCGGTCAGGTTGACCTTGCGCCACTGCGGTGCGTCCTGCAGCAGCTGCACCAGCTGCGACGCCTCGCGGCTCAGGCCGATCAGCTGCAGGTTGTTGTTCTCGATCGCCAGCTTCTCCAGGTAGGTACCTTCCGGCAGGCGCCGGGTCAGTTCGTTCCAGATTTCAACGGTGCCGGCGCGCTGGCTGCGCTGCTTCTCCAGGAATGCGGCGCCATCGATCAGCGCCTGCAGCTGCGCGCGTTCGCTGGCCACACCTCGAGCACTGCGCGCGCTGCGTTCGACCTGTGCACGCAGCTCATCGGCGGCGGCCTGGCGGTTGTCGAGCAGCTGCACCGCGGCCAGTACCAGCATCACGACGGCAGCCACTGCCAGAAGCAGGTTCCAGCGTCGCATCGGGTCTGGCCGCAGTTGGCGCTGTGCGGGCGGCAGCAGGTTCACCTGCAGCACGTTGCCCTGCGCATCGATGGCATCGACGCCCGCCAGCGCATCGGCCCATGGGCCCACACTGGTGCGCCATGCGTCCAGCTGCCGCAATGGCCACGCCACCAGTTCGACCTGCAGCTGGCCCTCGCCGCCCGCGCCGAGCTCACGCACGTCATAACTGACCTGGGATGATTCGAACGGGGTCTGCCGGTCGATCTCGAAACCGACCACGGCGCGCAGGCGGTCGGCCGCTGCAGCGGGCAGGCGCAGGCTACGCCGCAGGACGTCCGTCGCCGGCAGCAGCCACACCCGCGGCAGAGTACGCAGGCGAGGCTCCAGCACGCGGTCCAGCTCCACCGGCGACAGCGGCCACGGCAGGCGCGCTACCGCTTCGCGGCGTTCGCCGGCTTCACGCCAGACCTGCAGCTGGTCGCCCTCGTGCTGCAGCAGCAGGCGTGCCTGGCCCCAGCCCAATGCCCATTGCCAGCGCACCGGCACCCAGGCCAGCAGCGACTGCCGCCACCAGCGCAGGAAACGGCCGGCGCCCGGGCCGATCCGGCCCTGCACCTGCCGCAGACTGTCCTGCCACGCCGTCATCTTGCTGTCATTCCCTGCTCCCAGCGAAGCACTGTGTAAGTCCGCCCGGGAACCCCGCCCGAGCCACTGCGTACCACTGCCTGCAACACCGACCTGCGTCCACTGCCGTCGATGGCACCGGACTCGATACTATAGGTGCCGCTGCTGCTGGCAAGCGTTGTCGTGCCGCCAGCGGAATCTGCATCACGCTCCTGCTGTGCGCGCTGCGCCATCACACTGTCCGCATCCAGGCCCAGCGCGGTCAGCACCGGCGCGCTGGCGAACTGCGGATCCGGCCGTGCCTGGCGGCTGTAGAGGGTCAGGTGCGGCAGCATCGCCCGGTACAGGGGGCCGCGCATGCCCAGGACCCGCTGCAGCTCGCCCAGGGTCTCGAAGCGCTTGTTGCGTGGGCCGTAGGGCAATCCGGCTGCGGCGTAGTCCGGCGCTTCGGCGCCACCGCCCGGTTGCAGCAGGCTGTCCTCGTCGCGCCAGTCGATGATGGCGCCGGCCAACTGCCGGGCCTGTGCATCGTCTTCGCCCAGCGCCTTGAGGAAGGCGGTCAGCAGTGCGGCGTCGGCCAGGTTCAGGTTGATCTTGCCGTTCTCGTCCAGCACCTTGATCTCGATGCTGGCGTCGTCGAACTGCCAGCGGTAGGTACGGCCATCGGCACGCCAGGGCGCCCGTTGCGGATCGGCTGACAGGCGCATGAGGGCATATTCGAGGCCGGCGCGCGCACGTTCCTGCCCGCGTGCATCGTCATCCAGCACGCGCTGCTGCAGGTGCTCGACCCGTGCGCTCAGCGCGAACGCACCGACCAGCGCCGTCATCAATGCGATCAGCCACAGCACCAGCACCAATGCCGCCCCGCGCTGACGGCTCATCGCGTGCCTCCACTGCCACCGGCACGCAGCGCCACCACCAGTGGCGGCCACGGCGCGCCCCGGGATGGCACGATCTGGATTTCCACCAGCATCGGCAGGCGGCGGGTGTCATCCCAGCGCGGCAGCCAGTCGGTCACCTGCCCGGTGCTGGCATCGATGCCGCGATAGCGCAGCTGCACCGACTTCAGGTTGTCCACCAGCACCTCCGGCGGGCGCGGCGGATTCTCGGCGATGCGCTCGCCTTCCTGCAGCAGCACGAGGTCCAGCAGCAGGCGCTGTTGGCCACCGCGTCCGTCCACCTGCAGCGCGTGCAGGTAGGGGCCGCCACGGCCGAGGTAACCGGGCAGGTCGGCGGCGAACAGCATGCGTTGCTCCTCGCCCTGGAAGAAGATGGGTTCGCGGGTGGGGTCCGGGGCCTCCAGCGGAATGCGCAGTGCACCCGCCAGCTGCCTGCGCAGCAACGACTCGACCGCGCGCATGCGTTCACTTTCAGCGGCGATCTGCTCGCCGCGCTGGCTGACCGCCATCGCCGAGCGCACGCTGGCAAAGGCCAGTGCCAGGCCGCCGGCCAGCAGCACGGTGGCCAGCATCACTTCGACCAGGGTGAAGCCCGCGGCGCGCCGCTTCATCGCGCGTTCTCCAGGTCGGGCGGCAACAGGCGCAGGCTGCGCCAGTGCAGTTGTTCGCGCTCGCTGTCGCCCCAGCGCACCCGCAGCTGCAGCTCGGCCAGCCATGGGGTGCCCGCTGACGTGGCCTGCACGACGTTGCCGGCGCGTGGCTCGACCCACGGCTGGACCTGCAGCTCCCAGTGATAGCGCCCCTGTTCCCAGTCACCCTGCTGGCTGCCCACCTGCAGCGGCGCGTCGACACCGGCCTGGGCCAGCAACGACTGTGCATGCAGCACCGCACGCGTGCGCAGCTCGGCGTCACGTACCTGCTTCGCGCCACCGGACAGGCTGCCCAGCAGCAGGGTCAACGCCAGGCCCAGCAGGGCGAAAGCGATGATCACTTCCAGCAGGGTGAAGCCACGCGCGCGCCGCTTCATTGCGCCCGCCAGGGGCCGGAGCGGACCTCGCCGGTCAGCCAGCCGACGTCGACGCGCCATTCGGCACCGTCGCGCTGCAACCGGATACGGCCGCCGCTGGAGCCACCATCGGGATGGAACTCGATCACGCCCTGCCCCGCCGCGGTGGCCAGCTGTGCGGCACCTTCGAACTGCACCTGCAGCTGTGCCGGCACCTCACCGTGGCGCTGGTTGGCCCCCTCCCAGCGGCGCCGTGCCGGTTCGATCACGAAGCGCTGCGGTTCGCCGCGGGCGATCGCCTGCGCGCGCACCATGCGCAGCTGGCTGGCGATGTCCTTGCCGGCGCTGCGCAGCTGCATGCCGGCGAACCCGCGCGACAGGCCGGCGGCGGTGATCAGGCCGATCGCCGCGATCAATGCGATCACCAGCAGCATTTCCAGCAACGACAGTCCAGCCGTACGCCTGCCGTGCAGGCGCGGGCGTGGCAACCGGCGCGGCAGGAAGTGCGTCATGCGCGGTTACGGCTGGTAGCGGATGTCAGCGTCGACGCTGCTGCCGCCAGCCTTGCCATCCTTGCCCAGGCTGACCAGCTCATACGGCTGGCCTTCGCCCGGCGCCCGGTACTCCAGTGCGTGGCCCCACGGGTCATTCAGGTCGGCGGGCTTGGCGTACGGGCCGAGCCAGCCGCCGACACCGGCCGGCGCCGTCACCAGGTCGTTGAGCGTGGCCGGCAGCTTGCCGGTGTCGATCTGGTAGTTGTCGATCTTGGAGGCGACGGTCTGCACCTGCGCCTTGGCGATGTTGGCCTTGCCACGGTCGGCGCCGCCCAGCACGCGGCTGGCGACCAGGGTCAGCACCGCGCCGATCAGCACGATGACGATGATGATTTCCAGCAGGCTCATGCCCGACTGGTTGCGCGCGGCGGTGAAGGAAAGGCGGATCGGTCGGCGACGGGCAATCATGGACGGTCCTTTCAGTTGCGGAGTGTCGGGGTTGCAGGGAGTGCCATCGTCAACCGATGGCATTGGTCAGGTCATACAGCGGCACCAGCACGGCCACGATCACCGCGCCGACCACCGAGGCCAGCACCAGGGTGATCGCCGGCACCATCGCCGCCAGCATGCGGTCGATGCGCCGGGCGCTGTCCTGTTCGAAGGTGTCGGCGGCCTTGAGCAGCATGGTATCGAGTGCGCCGGATTCCTCGCCGACCTGGATCATCTGCAGCGCCAGGCGCGGGAACCGCTTGCCGCGCGACAGGGCCAGCGACAGGCCGGCGCCGTTCTTCACTTCATCGGCGGCCGTTTCGACGTCAGCGGCCAGGGCGCGGTTGCCCAGCACGTTGCGCGCGATGCCCAGTGCCCCCAGCAAGGGGACGCCGTTGCGCAGCAGTGTGCCCAGCGTGCGTGCCAGCCGGGCGGTTTCCAGCTCGCCGATGAGGCGACCGATGCCACGCCGCTGCAGCAGCCAGCCATCCAGCGCCAACCGGAACGCCGGTTGCCGCGCCTTGCGCTCGAAGAACAGTACCAGCACGCCGGGCACCACCAGCAGCAGCACCCACCAGTCACGCACGAACAGGCCCAGCTGCAGTACCGCGTTGGTGAACCACGGCAGCGCCACGTCCAGGCTTTCGTACATCTGCGCGAACTGCGGCACCACGTAGCCGAGCAGGAACAACAGCGCGCCACCGACCACCACCAGCAGGATCGCCGGGTAGACCAGCGCGTTGATGACCTTGCCCTGCAGCGCGCGGCTGCGCTCGAGGTAGTCGGCCAGGCGTTGCAGGGTTTCATGCAGGCTGCCACCGGCTTCGCCGGCGCGCACCATGTTCACGTACAGGCGCGAGAACAGCCCATGCTGGCGCTCCAGCGCGGTGGACAGCGGTGCGCCACCGCGCACCACGTCGCGGATGTCGGTGATCGCGCGGCGCGATCGTTCGTCCTCGGGCAACCCCAGCAGGATCGACAGCGCGCGGTCCAGCGGCTGGCCAGCACCGAGCAGGGTCGCCAACTGCTGGGTGAACTGCAGCAGCGCGGCCCCCTGCAGCGGGCGCTGCTGCAGCAGGTTGCGCCAGCTGCTGCCGCCGATCGCGCCGGCGTCGGCCAGCTGCGTCTCCATCGGCAGGTGGCCCTGGTCCTGCAGGCGCGCGATCAGCTCGGCCTCGCTGGCCGCTTCCATCTGCCCATCGAAGACCTCGCCATGCGGATTGAGCGCCTTGTAGCGATAGTTCGGCATGTCAGCCCCGGCGTCCTGCACGCATCAGCTTTCCTCGGTCACGCGCAGCACTTCCTCGATGGTGGTCTGCCCGCTCAACGCCTTGGACAGGCCATCCTCGTACATGGTGCGCATGCCGGCCTCGCGGGCGATGCGCTCGATCTCGCCCATGCCATCGCGGCGCATCACCGCACGGCGCAGCGCATCGTTCATCACCAGGAATTCCATGATGGTGGTACGCCCCAGGTAGCCGGTCGGTGCCAGCGCAGACGGCTTCGGGCGGTACAGGTGGATCGGCCCTTCCGGCTGCAGGCGGCGCAGTTCGAACCGCTCGATCTCTTCCGGCGAGGCTTCGTAGCGCTCGGCGTGGGTCGGCTCCAGCCGGCGTACCAGGCGCTGGGCCAGGATGCCGTTGATGGTGGACGTGAGCAGGTAGTCCTCCACGCCCATGTCGAGCAGGCGGGTGATGCCACCGGCGGCGTTGTTGGTATGCAGGGTGGACAGCACCAGGTGGCCGGTCAGCGCCGACTGGATGGCGATGCGCGCGGTTTCCAGGTCGCGCATTTCACCGATCATGATGATGTCCGGATCCTGGCGCACGATGCTGCGCAGGGCATTGGCGAAGTCGAGGCCGATCTGCGGCTTGGCCTGGATCTGGTTGATGCCTTCTATCTGGTATTCCACCGGGTCTTCGACCGTGATGATCTTGACGTCGGCGGTGTTGAGCTGGCTCAGCGCGGTGTACAGCGTGGTGGTCTTGCCCGAGCCGGTCGGGCCGGTGACCAGCAGGATGCCATGCGGCTGTTCCAGCACCTTGCGGAACTGCGGCAGGAAGGCATCGGTGAAGCCGAGCCGGTGGAAATCGAACACCACCGTTTCGCGATCCAGCAGGCGCATCACCACGCTTTCGCCATGCGCGGTCGGTACCGTGCTCACGCGCAGGTCCAGCTCCTTGCCCTGCACGCGCAGCATGATGCGGCCGTCCTGCGGCAGGCGGCGCTCGGCGATGTTGAGCCGGGCCATGATCTTGATGCGGCTGATCACCGCAGCGGTGAGGTTGGCCGGCGGGCTTTCGCCCTCCACCAGCACGCCATCGACGCGGTAGCGGACCTTCAACCGGCTCTCGAACGGTTCGACATGGATATCCGAAGCGCGCAGCTCCACCGCACGCTGGATCACCAGGTTGACCAGGCGGATCACCGGTGCTTCCGACGCAAGGTCGCGCAGGTGCTCGATGTCGTCGACCGCACCGCCCTCGCCATCCGCGGTTTCCACGATCGCGCCCATCGCGCTGCGGCCCTGGCCGAACCAGCGCTCGACCAGGTCATCGATCTCCGCGCGCATGCCCAGCACCGGTGTCACCGGGACCCCAAGGGCCAACTGCACGGCCTGCTGTGGATAGGCGTCGTGGGCATCGGCCAGCCACAGCCGCACCCCGTGTTCATCCAACTCCAGCGGGCACACATGGAACTGCTTCAGGAAGCGCAGCGACAGCGGAAGTCCCTCGGCCAGCGCCTGCGGCGGGGCCTCCGGCACCTGCTTGCCCTCCAGCAGCGGCAGGCCCAGCACCTCAGCGCTGGCCTGTGCCTGGTCGCGTTCAGACACCAGGCCCAGGCGCACCAGCAGGCCCAGCAGACTGCCGCCGGCCTCGGCATGCAATGGCCGCGCGCGTGCCAGGTCTCCTTCCTTGAGCCGGCCGCGCGCCAGCAACGCATCCAGGATGCGGCCTTCGGCGTCGTCGGTAACGGTTGCAGCGAGCGCGTTCACGTGACTCTCCTGTCAATCGGCCCGACTTTAGCAGTTAAGCCGTGATTTCCGCCGCCCTGCGGCCACCTTTCGTAAAAAGACGAAGCCCGTCACACAGGGTGACGGGCGTCGGCCGTTCAACTACGACACGAGGTGATTACTGCGTGGCGAGAATGCTCACGCCGTTGTATGCCGCTTCGCCCACCACCTTGATGTAATAGGTGCCCGCCACCGGCTTGTTCACCCGCACCGTTTCGGACGTGCCGGGACGGGTCGACTTGCCGTCGTTGTCGCTGGCGCTCGGCTCACGCCCCTGGGCAATGTAGACCGAGACGTTGCCGGTGCCACCGTAGGTGATCACGCTGAGCTGCTTTCCGGCAACGGCTTCGAAGCTGTACAGCTTGCTGCTGCCGGCAGCACCGTTCAGGCCGCCGACTGCGGCCTTGTTGGTCAGCGGCGTGGCCGCCGGCCCGCAGTTTTCGGTGCACGGTTCTTCCAGTGCCTTGGCCAGCGCGGCCTTGGCATCAAGGATGCCGGTACCGATCGGGGTCGCCGCCGGGATGGCGACCGGGAACGGACGCGCCGTTTCCTTCAGCAGGGTACGCATCGCGGCCGGGGTCAACGGATCCTTGCCCTTGGCGATCAGTGCGCTCTGCACCAGTGCCGCAACGGCGGCCACATGCGGCGAGGCCATCGAGGTACCGCCCATGCCCATGTAGCCCGGCGTGCCCGATTCCGGCGTGGTGGCCGCATTGGAGCCGGTCTGCCAGATGTAGCCGCCCGGGTTGCCGTCGACACTGCCGCCACCGCCCGGACCGGACAGGTCCACGCGGGCTCCATAGTTGGAGTAGTAGGTGATGCCACCGGTGATGCGGGTGGCACCCACGGTCACCACGCCTTCGCAGCTGGCCGGCTGGTACTTGGACGCGTTGTCGGCTTCATTGCCGGCAGCCACCACCACCGTGGTACCGCGCGAGATCGCGCCGTTGATCGCGTCCTGGTAGGTGCTGGCGCAGGAACCACCGCCCCCCAGGCTCATGTTGATGATCTCGGCCGGATTGGTGTTGGCCGGAATGCCGGTCACGGTACCGCCGGAGGCCCAGGTCACCGCATCAGCGATGTCGGACAGGTAGCCGCCGCACTTGCCCAGCACGCGGACCGGCAGCACCTTGGCCTTGTAGGCGACACCGGCCATGCCGACGCCGTTGTTGGTCTGCTCGGCCACGGTGCCAGCGACGTGGGTGCCGTGCCAGGAACTGTCGTCGGCCAGCGAGCCGTCATAGCACTCGTTGTCGTTCTCGACCCAATCACCGTAGTCCTGCGCACCCGGCACGCGATCGTTGGTCGGGCGCCGCGAGGTCTCCGCATCGCTGATGAAGTCGTAGCCTTCCAGCAGGTTTCCGACCAGGTCCGGATGCTGCGGCAGGACGCCGGTGTCGATCACTGCCACCACGATGCCCTCGCCCTGCGAGACATCCCACGCCGCCGGTGCGTTGATGCCGCCGACCGCATTGTGCAGATGCCACTGGTTCTGCTGGTAGAAGGGATCGTTCGGCACCAGCGCCGGCTGCACGTTGCCGGCACGCAGTTCGCTGCGGCGCAGCTTCACGTCGGCTTCGGCGTACTGCACCGACGGATCGGCCTTCAGTTCCTTCAGCACGCGCTGCAGTTCGGCCGGTGCCAGGCGGCCCTGCACACGGATGAGGTCCGCACCGGTAGACAGCTTGCGGACCACCTGCGGGCCGAGCGTGCTGGCGCGTGACGTGCCGCCGGAGAGACTGGCACGGGTCAGTGCGGACTGCACGGTGGACAGCTTCGCCGAGCGGTCGGTGGCGGCAGCAGCGCCGGCCCGGTACTTGACGATGATGCGCTCGGTACCCGGCTGGGCGGTGCTGGCCTGGCGCACCGGTTCACGGGTCGGCAACCCGGCGGCGTGGACGGCACCGACCGCCGTCATCGACAGCACGGCGGCGGCAAGCACATTGATGCGAAGGTTCTGCTTCTTGATCACGTCGAATTCCTCTTCTGGGTCATGGATCGAACCAACACTGCGGCCATCATTCCTTGACGACTCCCGGCCGGCCCAGCCGGGATTGCCGTGACCTCCCCCCAGGCCCTCACTGCAGGTACGGCGCCGGCGTGGGTGGCCGCCGGCGCGATGGAGTGGCTTACCAGCCGAAGCCGGCACCGACGCCGACCGAACTGTCGTCACTGCTGAAGGCGCCGCCGAAGGTGACCGTGGCGCGATCGCTGATCGCACGCTGGTAACCCAGCGACAACGCCGACTCGCCACCCTGGAAACCGATGCCGACGCCGACACGGTTCTGGGTGCGGATACCGGCGGCACTGGTGGCCATGTTGAGCATCGCTGCGCTCATCGCGCCCTGGCGGTCGATGCGGCGGTCCATGTGGCGCAGGCGTCCGTCGATCTCGCCCTTGAACACATCGAAGCTGTCGGCAACGGCCTGGACGCGGCTGTCGGTGTAGCTGTTCGCCGTCGCCATGCCACGGTCCAGCTGGCCCTTGTTGACGGCGTCGGTGGCGGTGGTGCCGGCGGCGACGTTGGTGACCTGGCGTTCGTTGCCTTCGCTGCCCACCGAGACCGTGTTTGCACGATCGGCAACCGAGCCCTGGCCCAGCGCCACGGCATTTGCCGCCGTGGCGCTGGCGCCCTGGCCGATGGCCGTGGACGAAGCGCCGCTGGCTACCGCGCCATCGCCCATGGCCACGGCGTTGAAGCCGGTGGCCGGGGTGCCGACCGGAATGCCCGCCCCCGCCGCGGCCACCGTCGGCGTGCCCTGCACGCGTGCGGTACTGGCCGGCGCGGCATCGGCCGTTGCCGGTGCGTCGGCCACGCTGGCCTGCGGGCTTTCATCCAGCGAAGCACTCATTGCGCGCAGGCTGGACGCGCCTGCACGCGTGCCACCGGCAGTACGACGGTCAATCTCACTGACCTTGCGGTCCAGCGCGCCCAGCGCATCGCCGACATTCCTGTAGGTGGCGCCCTGGATCACGTAGTTCGGCGCCACGAACACACCCTGCATGCCGACGCTGGCACCACCGCCGAGGAAGCTGGCGGCATCACTGAGCGACTGGAACAGCTGCCCGCCATTGATCGCCTGGCGGCTGCCGGCGGCGATGTTGCCCGCGCCGACGTTGTCGATGGTGGTGCCCTGGAAGCCGGACAGGGTCAGGCGGTCACGGCTGGCGTCGTCATAGCCGACGGCGCTGGCCGCCGTGGTCTCGACCGTGGCGATGCGCGAGTCGAAATCACCGACACGGGTTTCCACGGCGCCCACGCGCTGGTTGGTGACGTTGAGCTGCGAGCCGGTGACCGCGTCGCTGCTGCCGGCGGCGATGCGGCCGTCGGCCACATTGACGATGCGGCGCGCGGCCGGGCCATCGGTGCCGTTGCCACCACCGACCGACACCACGTTGGCGTCGAGCGCACGCGAGCCCGCACCCAGTGCCACCGAGTTCGCACCGGACGCGCCGGCACTGTTGCCCAGTGCAAGCGCACCGTTGCCGATGGCCATCGCGTTGGCACCCAGCGCATTGCTGCGTGCGCCGCTGGCACTGGCGGCCGAACCGATCGCTGCGGCATCGCTGCCGCTGGCACTGGCGGTACCCGCGCCGCTGGCCTTGACGTAGCGTGCGGTGCCATCGGCGGTCGCCGCGACCGCATCGAGCTGGCCACGATTGACTGCATCGGTGCGCTCGGTACCGGCGGCGACACGGGTGATCTGACGATCACTGCTGGCACTGCCGACCGACACGGTGTTGGCACGATCAGCCACCGAGCCTGCGCCCAGTGCGATGCTGCCGGCCGCCGAAGCGTTGGCACTGACACCCACCGCGGTAGCGTTCGCACCGGTGGCCTTGCTGCCGTAGCCCACCGCAGTACCCAGTCGACCACTGGCTTCGGCGTAGCTGCCCAGCGCCGAGGCGCCATCGGCCGAGGCAGTGGCGCGGAAACCGCTGGCCTGCGACTGCGTGCCGCTGGCCGTGGCCTGCGCGCCGCTGGCGGTGCTGTAGGCGCCCTTGGCCTGGGCGCCGGCGCCGGTAGCGCTGGCGCCGAGTTCACTGGCGCTGGCAGCGCTGCCCACGGCCACGCTGTCGACACCACTGGCCTGTGCGTTGGTACCCAGTGCCGCCGCGTTGCTGCCGGTCGCCAGGGCGTCGGCGCCTACCGCCGTGGCGTTGGCGGCCATCGCGTTGGCGCCACTGCCCAGCGCGGTGGCACCGTTGCCGATGGCGTTGGACGCGTTGCCGGCGGCCAAGGCGTTGTCACCGTCCACCAGGGCACCGGCCTCGCCATCGGCGTTGCCGCTGGCCTGGAACTGACGGCTGGTCCTGTCGGCGACGCTGGCAACGGCATCCAGCTGGCCCTTGTTCACCGCGTCGGTGGCTTCGGTACCGGCTGCCACATGGGTCACCTGGCGTTCGCCACCGGCCTTGCCGACGGCCACGGTGTTGTCACGGTCGGCCTTGGAGCCGGCACCGAGGGCGACACTGTTGCTGCCGTTGGCGGTGGCGTTGGCGCCCAGGGCCGTGGCATTGCTGCCGGCGGCCCACGAGTTCCAGCCGATTGCCGTGGCGTAGTCTTCGGTCGCCCATGCGCCGGCACCGAACGCCGCCGCACCGGTGCCACTGGCACGCGACGGGATCAGGCCGAAGAAGGTGCTGCCACCGATGGCCACGCTTTCCTCGCCGCTGGCCTCGCTGGACTGACCCACCGCCACGGCACCGGTACCGGCTGCAGCAGCACCGAAGCCGACGGCGGTCGTGTTGGCACCACTGGCCGCCGAGCCGTAGCCCAATGCGGTGCCGAGGCGTCCACTGGCCTCGGCATAGCCACCGACGGCAGTGGTGCCATCGGCAGAGGCGGCACTACGGAAGCCGCTGGCCAGGGCCTGCGTGCCGCTGGCGTTGGATTCGGTGCCGGTTGCCGTGCTGTACGCACCGCTGGCCTGTGCACGCGCACCGACCGCGCTGGCGCCGAGCTCGCTGGCGCTGGCACCGGTGCCGAGCGCAAGGCTGTCTTCACCGCTGGCCTGCGCTGTGCTGCCCAGCGCCGCCGCATTGTTGCCGGTGGCCAATGCATCGATGCCCACGGCCGTGGCGTTGGCCGCCAGCGCGTTGGCACCGCTGCCCAGCGCGGTGGCCCCGTTGCCGATGGCGTTGGCCGCATCGCCGGCCGCCAGCGCGTTGTCGCCCTCGACCAGTGCCCCTGTTTCGCCATCGGCGTTGCCGCTGGCCTGGAACTGCCTGCTGGTCTTTTCCGCTGCGGCGGCTACGGCGTCGAGCTGGCTCTTGTTGACCGCATCATTGCCCTGCGTGCCATCAGCCACGTTGGTGATCTGGCGGGTGTTGCCACCGCCGCCGACCGACACGGTGTTGTCGCGGTCGGCGATCGAATCGGCACCCAGCGCCACGCTGTTGGCAGCGCGCGATTCGGCGGCGTTGCCCAGCGCGGTGCTGTTGATGCCACCGGACCAGGCGCCGCCACCGACGGCGGTGGAGTAGTTGCCCGATGCTTCGGTGGCCAGCACGCCGAACAGCGATCCGCCGACGGCGACGCTGTTGGTGCCGGTGGCCAGGCTGCCCTGGCCAGTGGCGGTGCTGTAGGCACCGGAGGCTTCCGAATCACCGCCCAGCGCCACGCTGTTGGAGCCGGAGGCATTGGCGAAGTTGCCGAAGGCCGTGGCATTGAAGGCCGAGGCCTGTGCATAGCCACCGATGGCGGTGCTGTAGCCGCCGGTCGCCTCGGCACCGATGCCGAACGCTGCCGACGCGGTGCCACTGGCGACACTCTCGCTGCCGACCGCGGTGGCGCCGCTGCCACTGGCATTGCTGAAGTACCCCACTGCCACCGCCTCCTCGCCGGAGGCTTCGGACAGCACGCCGGTCGCGGTGCTGCCAGCACCGCTGGCGATGCTGGCCGCACCGAACGCCGCACTCTGCTCGCCACTGGCCTCGCTTTCCGCACCCTGCGCGGTTGCGTATTCAGCGGTCGCCTGTGCATTTGCACCGACCGCGCTGGCGTTGGCGGCGCTGGCCAGGGCGTTGACGCCCAGTGCCTGCGCATTGCTGGCCAGCGCGTTGGCGCCACTGCCGAGTGCGGTGGCCCCGTTGCCGATGGCGTTGGCCGCATCACCGGCGGCCAGCGCGTTGTCACCGTCCACCAGTGCACCGGCCACATCACCGCCGTTGCCGCTGGCCTGGAAGAAGCGGCTGGTGGTGGCTGCCGCGCCCGCCACGGCATCCAGCTGCGCCTTGTTCACCGCGTCGGTGGCCTGGGTACCGGCGGCGACGTTGGTCACCTGGCGTTCGTTACCGGTGCTGCCGACCGAAACGCTGCGGGCGCGGTTGGCGACCGAGCCGGCGCCCAGTGCGACGGCGTTGCTGGCGCTGGCGTTGCTGCCGGCACCGAGCGCGATCGCGCTTTCACCACCGGCCACCGTGTTGGTGCCGATGGCGATGCTGTTGAGGCTGTTGCCCAGCGCCTGGAAGCCCAGCGCCACGCTGTTGTCGCCATAACCGAATGCGCCGCGACCGACGGCGGTGGAGCTGGTGCCGTTGGCCCAGCTGTTGTAACCGATGGAGGTCGCACCACTGCCACTGGCCCAGGCCGCGTTGCCGAATGCCGAGGCATTGGTGGCCGTTGCCCAGGCGCCGGAACCGAACGCACTCGCCCCGCTTGCGGTAGCCCAGCTGTAGCCACCGACGGCGGTGCTGTCGTCACTGCTGGCGAAGGCGCTGTCGCCAACCGCAACCGCGTAGCTGCCGGCCGCACGCGACTTGCCGCCAGCCGCGAAGCTGTTGTCTCCGCTGGCCCTGGCGGCGTTGCCGAACGCACTGCTGGCAGCGCCGGTCGCCTGCGCACCACTACCGACCGCCGTGGCGTCGGCAACGGCAGTGGTGCCGACCTGCTGTGCCGTACCGTCGGCACCGATGATCGGCTGGTTGTACTCGTCGTAGGCCTGGCCGAGGCCACCGATGGCAACACCGCCATTGCCGGTGGCGTTGCTGTTGCGACCCACCGCCACGGCGTCGTCGCCGATGGCCGAGGCTGCTGCGCCCTGTGCAACCGCGCCAGCGCCGATCGCATTGCTCGACGAACCCGCCGCAACCGCACCTTCGCCCTCGGCCAATGCACCGGCATCGCTGCCTGCTTCCGGCTGGGCCTGGAAGAAGCGCGCTGTGCTGTCGGCGGTGCTGGCCACCGCGTCGAGCTGCGCCTTGTTCACTGCATCGGTGGCTTCACTGCCCGCGGCGACGCTGGTGATCTGCCGTTCGTTGCCGGCACTGCCCACGGCCACGCTGTTGGCACGCACCGCTTCGGAGTTGGCGCCGAGCGCAACGCTGTTGGCACCGCGTGCGGTGGCGTAGTAGCCCACGGCGGTGCTCTGCGCGCCGCTGGCCCAGGTCTGCGCGCCGAGCGCGCTGGCGTTCTCGCCCGGTGCGTAGGCGAAGTAGCCGACCGCAGTCGCTTCGGCGCCGGACGCTTCGGTCAGGCTGCCGTTGGCCACCGCGCGATCACCGCTGGCGATGGCGCCGGCGCCGACGGCGGTCGACGCTTCGCCGCTGGCCTGGGTCTGCACGAAGAAGCCCAGGCCTGGAATCAGATCGGCCGGGCCGCCGATGGCCACGCTGCTGGTGCCGGTGGCATTGCTCTGCGTACCCAGCGCGGTGGAGTAATCACCGATGGCATTGGCAACCGCACCGAACGCGGACGACTGCGCGCCGGCGGCATATGCGCCAACGCCATAGGACGACGCGGCGAAACCACCGGCCTCGGCACTCGCACCCACCGCAGTACCCCCGACACCGGCACTGGTGGCGCCGGTTTCCACCGGCACGCCGCCACTGGTGATCAGCGGATTGCCATCGGCATCCACCGCAGCACCACCGACGGCGACGCTGCCGGGGCCGTTCGCCTGTGCATTGTTGCCGAACGCGGCACTGTTCTGACCTGAGGCCAGTGCGTTGTTGCCCACCGCGGTCGCGTTCTGTGCGACGGCATTGGCGCCCGCGCCCACGGCGGTGGTGCCGTTGCCGATGGCGTTGGCCGCCTCGCCAGCCGCCAGCGCCTCGTCGCCCTCGGCCAATGCACCCGCATCACTGTTGCTGCTGCCCGTGGCCTGGAAACGCTTGGCGGTGGCATCGGCCACGGCGGCGACGCCCTTCAACTGGCCGACGTTGACCGCGTCGGTGTCTTCGGTGCCCGCCGCGACGCTGGTGATCTGCCGGGTCAGGCCGTATTCGGCGGCGCCGACCGACACGGTGTCGACACGGTCGGCCAGCGAGCCGGCGCCCAGCGCCACGCTGCCGGTGGCGACCGCCGCCGAGTTGGACCCCAGCGCGGTGCTGTACTCACCCACGGCAGTGCTGAACGCCCCCACCGCGATCGATGCTTCATTGGCGGCAGTGGCGCCGCGGCCCAGTGCGGTGCTGCCCGGGCCCATCGCCACGGCACCACCGCCGACGGCCGTCGCGCCATCGGCAGTGGCTTCGGACAACGCACCGAGTGCGGTGGCCGCGCCGTTCTCGCTGGCTGCGTACGCGCTGGCGCCGACGGCTGTATCGCCAAGCCCGAACGCGGCCGCGCTCTGCCCGACCACCACGCTGGCATCGCCGATGGCCAGGGCGCCCTGGCCGAAGGCACTGGCGCCGAGACCGGCGGCAATGGCCTGGGTTCCGATGGCGGTGGTGGCGTTGGCCAGCGCCTGTGCACCGGCGCCGGCCGCGACTGCGCCCTGCCCCTCGATCTTCGCCGCGTCGCTGTCATCGCCTGCGCCGTCGGCCTTGAAATAGCGGTTTCCATCGGCGGCTACATCAGCCAGCGCGGCCTGCGTGGCGCGCGCCTGCGCGTCCAGCTGCGCCTTGTTCACCGCATCGGTGCCCTGCGTGCCAGCAGCCACGTTGGTGATCTGCCGCTCCTTGCCGGCATCGCCGATGGACACGGTATTGGCCCGCGTGGCCTTGGAGCCAGCGCCCAGCGCCACGCTGTTGGCGGCGCTGGCATTGCTGTTGCTGCCGATCGCCACCGCGTTGCTGCCCTTGGCCGTGGCCGAGCCTTCGATCAGGCACTTTTCCAGCAGCTTGCCGCTGAATGCAACGCAGGTGGCGCTGCCGCCGATCTGCACCGACTGTGCCGTCGCGCTGCCGCTCATGCCCAACCCCAATACCAGGCCCAGTGCCACCGCCAGCAGTGCGGGCGTGGCCTGTGTCGCATCGCGGCGCTGGTCGACGACCCCGCCACTGCTGCTGTCGGAGGAGGCCAGTTCCGAGGCCACCACCAACTGACCCAGTGCTTTGTTCCAGACCTTGCGATAAATCCGATTCATCGGTACGGCTCCTGATTGGACTGGTTTTGGGCAAAGCAACGCCACCGCTGGGCTTTCCGGCCCAACGTCCCCTGGGGGCGTTTATTCGCGTGATTTACTGCGGGGTATTGCCGAACGGCGCGCAGCGACAGAAAACCGAGCGCGTGCGCCAACCGGTTACTGCGAAATGAATGATTCTGAAACGGGGTTCAAGTGTTAACGGCAACTTTGCAGATCGTCAAGACTTTGACACGACAAATCCTATTGCCGTGAAGCAGTTCACTATTTCACGTGTTTATAAAGGCATTTTGTTAGACATACGTGACGAACTGCTGGCGCATGAAAAACGGATGTAACTAGCGGCCAGATCAGCAATTTCACGCACACAAAGAAAAACCCGCCGACAAAGCGGCGGGTTTTTCCATACGCGGTGGCATTGCGGCCTGCGCGGAACGATGCGATCAGCCGCACCACACCCGCGCGTTGCGGAACATGCGCATCCACGGCGAATCACCCTGCCATTCAGCCGGTGCCCAGCTCAGGTTGAGCGCGCGCGGGGTGCGCTCCGGGTGCGGCATCATGATGGTGACGCGGCCGTCGGTGCTGGTCAGGCCGGTGATGCCGTCCGGCGAACCGTTCGGGTTCAGCGGGTACTGGCTGGCGACGTTGCCATGGCCATCGATGTAGCGCAGCGAGACGCGGGCGGCAGCCTGGTCGACGGCGTTGTCGAACACGGCCTGGCCTTCGCCGTGCGCCACCGCTACCGGCAGGCGCGAGCCGGCCATGCCACGCAGCAGGATCGACGGCGATTCCACCACTTCCAGCAGCGCGGTGCGGGCTTCGAACTGCTCGCTGGCATTGCGGCGGAACTGCGGCCAGTGTCCGGCACCGGGGATGATGTTCTTGAGCTGGCTCATCATCTGGCAGCCGTTGCACACGCCCAGCGCGAAGCTGTCTTCGCGCGCGAAGAACGCGGCGAAGGCATCACGCAGCGCACTGCGCTCCAGGATCGAGGTGGCCCAGCCACGGCCGGCACCGAGCACATCGCCGTAGCTGAAGCCGCCGCAGGCGACCAGGCCGGTGAAATCCTGCAGCGCCACGCGGCCTTCGATCAGGTCGCTCATGTGCACGTCGAAGGCGCGGAAGCCGGCACGTTCGAAGGCGTTGGCCATTTCGATCTGGCCGTTGACGCCCTGCTCGCGCAGCACCGCCACGCGCGGACGCGCACCGGTGCTGATGAACGGTGCTGCCACATCCTCGTTCAGGTCGAAGCTGAGCTTGGGCTTCAGGCCCGGTGCGTTGAAGGCACGGGCGACCTCGCGCTCGGCATCGGCGTTGGCCGGGTTGTCGCGGCGCTTCTGCATCGCGTGGGTGACCGACCACCAGGCGTCGAACAGTGCGTCCCAACGCCATTCGGCCAGGTTCTCGCCACCCAGCGACACGCGCACCACCGGCGCGGTGGTCGGCTTGGCGATGCGCTGTGCGCATTCGGTCAGTGCGTGGCGTTCGACCAGGTCGGCGAACGCAGCGCGGTCTTCGCGCGCGATCTGCACCACCGCACCCAGTTCTTCGTTGAACAGGCTGCGGAACGGATCATCGCCCCAGGCATCGAGCGTGATGTCCAGGCCAAGGCGCGAAGTGAAGGCCATTTCGCACAGCGCGGCGAAGGCACCACCGTCGCTGCGGTCGTGGTAGGCCAGCAGCAGGCCGGACTGGCGCGCATCGCGGATCAGCTCGAAGAAGCCACGCAGGCGCTGCGGATCGTCCAGGTCCGGAGCGGCACCGGCGAAGGCCGGCAGATCGCCATGGTCGGCGTGCACCTGGGCCAGGATCGAACCGCCCAGGCGCTGCTTGCCGGCACCCAGGCCGATCAGCCACAGCTCGCTGTCCACGTCGCGGTCGAGCAGCGGGGTCAGCTGCTTGCGCACGTCGGCGACCGGCGCGAACGCCGAGATCACCAGCGACACCGGCGACACGCTCTTGTGCGCTTCGCCCTGGTCGTGCCACTGCGCCTGCATCGACAGCGAGTCCTTGCCCACCGGGATGCTGATGTCCAGCTGCGGGCACAGTTCCATGCCCACCGCCTTCACCGCGTCGTACAGCAGTGCGTCTTCGCCCGGATGGCCGGCCGCGGCCATCCAGTTCGCCGACAGCTTGATTTCATCCAGCGCATCGACCGGGGCCGCACACAGGTTGGTCAGCGCTTCGCCCACCGCCATGCGTGCCGACGCAGCGGCGTCGAGCAGGGCCAGCGGGGTGCGCTCGCCGATCGACATCGCTTCGCCGGCCACGCCATCGAAGTCGGCCAGGGTGATCGCCACGTCGGCCACCGGCAGCTGCCACGGGCCGACCATCTGCTCACGCGCGGTCAGGCCACCGACGCTGCGGTCACCGATGGTGACCAGGAAGTTCTTCGAGGCGACGGTCGGGTGCGCGAGTACGCGCAGGCCGGCTTCCTGCAGGTCCAGGCCGCCGGTCTTCAGCGCCGGCCAGCGCGGTGCCGGCGGGTGCGCGGTGTCGCGGTGCATCTTCGGCGGCTTGCCGAACAGCACGTCCATCGGCAGGTCGATCGGCGCATCGGCCGGGGTGTGGCCCGGCACGGCACCGTAGGCCACCACCAGGTGCTCCTCGGCGGTGGCCACGCCAACGGCAGCGAACTGGCAGCGCTCGCGGGCGCACAGCGCGGCGAACTCGGCCAGGCGCTCCTGGGCCACGCCCAGCACGTAGCGCTCCTGCGACTCGTTGCACCACAGCTGCATCGGCGACAGCGACGGATCATCGGTGGGCACCTTGCCCAGGTCGATGACACCGCCGACCTTGGAGTCGTGCAGCAGTTCGGGGATGGCATTGGACAGGCCACCGGCACCGACGTCGTGGAAGAACTTGATCGGGTTGTTGGCGCCCATCGCCACGCAGCGGTCGATGACCTCCTGGCAGCGGCGCTCCATTTCCGGGTTGTCGCGCTGCACGCTGGCAAAGTCCAGGTCCTCGGCGCTCTCGCCGGAGGCCACCGAACTGGCGGCGCCACCGCCCAGGCCGATCAGCATCGCCGGCCCGCCGAGCACGATGACCGCATCACCGGCCTGCAGCGGGATCTTGTCGACCTGCACGCGGTCGATCGCGCCGAGGCCGCCGGCCAGCATGATCGGCTTGTCGTACGCACGCACCAGATCGGCGCCTTCGGGCAGCTCGAAGCTGCGGAAGTAGCCGAGCAGGTTCGGTCGGCCGAATTCGTTGTTGAACGCGGCGCCGCCGAGCGGGCCGTCGGTCATGATTTCCAGCGCCGGCGCCATGCGCGGGTTCAGCGCGCGCGGCGCTTCCCACGGCTGCGGCAGCTCGGGGATGCGCAGGTGCGAGACCGAGAAGCCGGTCAGGCCCGCCTTCGGCTTGCCGCCACGGCCGGTCGCGCCCTCGTCGCGGATCTCGCCACCGGCACCGGTCGAGGCACCCGGGAACGGCGCGATCGCGGTCGGGTGGTTGTGCGTTTCCACCTTGATCTGGAACGCGCTGGGCACCTGCGGCTCGCGGCGGTATTCGCCACTGGCCGGATCGGGGCGATAGCGCGAGGCCGGATGGCCTTCGATCACCGCGGCATTGTCGCTGTACGCGCTGAGCGTGTGCTGCGGAGTCTGCTGGTGGGTGTTCTTGATCATCCGGAACAGCGAGCGGTCCTGCTCCTGGCCGTCGATGGTCCAGCTGGCGTTGAAGATCTTGTGGCGGCAGTGCTCGGAATTGGCCTGCGCGAACATCATCAGTTCCACGTCCGACGGCGACCGGCCCAGCGCAGTGAAACGCTCGCGCAGGTAGTCGATCTCGTCCTGGGCCATGGCCAGGCCGAGGCGCTGGTTGGCGGCCTCCAGCTGGTCCACCGGCACGCGCTCCAGTTCACCCCGGGCCGGTGCCGAGAACAGCGCCTGGCCCTGTTCCACGGTCTCCAGCACCGACTGCGTCATCGGGTCGTGCAGCGCCTTGACCAGCGCCTGCTGGGCGGCGGCATCGGCCGGCCAGCCCTGCACGTCGATGCGCAGGCCACGCTCGACCCGGCTGACCGGCTGGCCGGCACCGCGGACCAGTTCGGTGGCCTTGCTCGACCACGGCGACAGCGTGCCCAGGCGCGGCACCACGATGCGGCTGACCGCGCCGTCGGCCACGGCTTCGGCCTGCGGCGCCGCTTCGAGGATGCGGCACAGGGTGGTCAGGTCGGGGGCGGCGCTGCCTTCTGGCTGCACGAAGTAGACGTGCCAGGCACCACTGATGCGCAGGGAGGGAGCGATGGACTGCAGGCGGGATTCAAGACGTTCGCGGCGGAACGGCGACAGGGCGGGCGCGCCCTCGAGGACCATCATGTCCGGGGAACCGTAGTTGGGAAACGGGCCCGACATTGTACCGGAAGCGGGGGAAGGGCTCTGGCCGGGCGGCGCCCGGCACCCGCCGAGGCCAGGGCAACGGCAACAGCAACGGCCAAAGCAAAAGCGGGGTTCCCGTGGGGTGGCGGGGTGGGTCCGGTGGCGGGGGACGCCGTAAACCCGTCCCTGGGGGCTTGACCGCGGCATCCATGCCGCGGACACCCCCGCCACCGGACCCACCCCGCCTTCGACAGATTTCCGCGATCTGCGGTAAATCCACGCCATGCGTGCATGCTCTGCGGTAGTGCCGGCCGCTGGCCGGCAACCAGGGAAATCTCAGAAGTCAGGCATTGAAGAGCGAAGCGACCGGCTTTTGCTTTTGATTTTTTGTTCTGTCTTTCGTGGCTGGCCGCGCAGGAACCTGTCCGTGGCCGGGCGGGTGGGTTGCGCAGGGGCGTAAGCGCCATGGATGGCGCGCCCGAGCCTACAGGGACGTATTCACGGCGTCCCCTGCGCAGCCCACCCACCCGGCCAACCCCAGAAATCTGCTTTTCGCGGAAAGCCCCCAGCCACGAGGGGGCTCCGCCGATGGCCGCCGACCGCGCGCAGCGCCGCTCTCCGCCCGAATCCCGGAACCATGCGCTTGCTCACGGATTGACCACGCGATTGATGACAACGTTGTCCCCACCTGGCGCCGGACTCTCTCCCCGGCCCCCCAGGTACCCCGTCCGCCCCCTCCGTCGCCTTCCCGGGCGACGCCCGGACCTGCGTCACGCGCGGCGCCATCGGGGCCCGCGCGCCCTTTGATCGGAGACTTACCCATGTACGACCCGATTGTGCGCAGTGCCGAACGTTCGACCCGAAGCTGTCGTCCCCGCCACCTGGCCTGGCTGCTTGCCCTGGCCGCCGGTACCGCCGCCCTGCCCGGCCTGGCGCAGGCTGCCAGCTGTGCCGGCGTGGCCCAGTGGGACCAGGCCAGGATCTACCGGGCCGGCGATACCCTGCAGAAAGGAGGCGTCCTCTATCGGGCGAACCAGGACATCTGGAACGCGCCGCCGGACCATCCGGCCGGTGCGCCCTACTACACCAACCTTGGTGCCTGCGATGGCAGCGGCAGCAACCAGCCGCCGGTGGTCAGCCTGACCTCGCCGGCCAACGGCGCCACCTTCAGCGCCGGCAGCACGGTCAACGTGACCGCTACCGCCAGTGACCCGGACGGCAGCGTCGCCAAGGTCGAGTTCTTCCGCGACGGCAGCTCGCTGGGCGTGGCCACCGGTGCGCCGTATGCGGCCAGCTGGGCCAATGCCAGCGCCGGCAGCCACACCCTGCGTGCGGTCGCGACCGACAACAACAACGCCACCACCAGCACCCCGACCATCACCATCACCGTCAACGCCGCCGGTGGCGACACCACCGCACCGAGCGTGCCGGGCGGGTTAGCGGTCGGCACCCGTACCGCCAACAGCATCGCGCTCAGCTGGAGCCCGTCCACCGACAACACCGGTGGCAGTGGCCTGGCTGGCTATGACGTGTACCGCAACGGCAGCCTGGTCGGTTCGCCGTCCAGCGCCAGCTATGTGGATGGCGGGCTGACCGCATCGACCACCTACCGTTACCGCGTGCGGGCGCGCGACAACGCCGGCAACGCGTCGGCGCAGGGCACCGAAATCAGCGCCACCACGCTGGCCGGTGACGGCGGCACCACCGGCAAGCGGGTCATCGGTTACTTCACCCAGTGGGGCATCTACGGCCGCAACTACCGGGTCAAGAACATCGACAGCAGCGGCTCGGCCGCACGCCTGACCCACATCAACTACGCGTTCGGCAACGTGCGCAACAACCGATGCGAAGTCGGCATCACCCAGCCGTCGGATCCGAACAGCGGTGCCGGTGGCGATGCCTTCGCCGACTACACCAAGGCCTTCAGTGCCGCCGAGAGCGTCAGCGGCAGTGCCGATACCTGGGACCAGCCGCTGCGCGGCAACTGGAACCAGCTCAAGCAGCTCAAGGCCAAATACCCGGGCATGAAGGTGCTGATCTCGCTGGGTGGCTGGACCTGGTCGCGCGGCTTCTCCAGCGCAGCGCGCCCGGAAAACCGCCAGGCCTTCGTCGCCTCGTGCATCGACGCCTACATCAAGGGCAACCTGCCGGTGACCGACGGTGCCGGCGGTGCCGGTGCCGCGCTGGGCGTGTTCGACGGCATCGACATCGACTGGGAATACCCGGTGGCCTGTGGCATCGAATGCGGCAAGCCGGAAGACAACGCCAACTTCACCGCGCTGATGGCCGAGTTCCGCCGCCAGCTCGATGCGGTGCGGCCAGGCCTGTTGCTGACGGTGGCGGTGGGTGCCGGCATCGACAAGATCCGTGTCACCGATCCGGCCGCATACCACCCGTACCTGGACTACATCAACGTGATGACCTACGACTTCCACGGCGCGTGGGATGCGAAGACCAATCACCAGTCGGCGCTGTTCGATTCGCCGAATGATCCGTCCACCGGCGACCAGAAGCTGTACAACAGCAACGACGCCATCGAGGCCTTCATCAGCCGTGGCGTGCCCGCCGCCAAGCTCAACCTGGGCATTGGCTACTACGGGCGTGGCTGGACGGGTGTGGCCAACGCCAACAACGGCCTGTACCAGACCGCGACCGGCGCCGCCCCGGGTACGTATGAAGCCGGCATCGAGGACTGGAAGGTGCTGAAGAACCTGGCGTGGCCGGGCTACACCGACAACACCGCCGGTGCCACCTGGATCTACAACGGCAGCACGCTGTGGAGCTTCGACACCCCGGCCAACATCACCCGCAAGATGGGTTACGTGAAGACCCAGGGCCTGGGCGGCGCGTTCGTCTGGGAGTTCAGCGGTGACGATGCGCAGGGCACGCTGACCAAGGCGGTCAGTGATGGCCTGAAGTAAGCAAAAGGCCGGGGATGCGACACGCATCCCCGGCTTCCTGCCTGTAGAGCCGAGCCCATGCTCGGCTGCGGAAACAGCAGCCGAGCATGGGCTCGGCTCTACAGAAAAAGACCAGCGACGATCAGCGCTTGGCCGACAGCTTCTCCAGCGCGGCACGCAGCTGCGCCGGCGGCAGGTAGCCGCCCAGCTGGGTGCCATCCGGCGCGAAGATCGCCGGCGTTCCATTCACGCCCAGCTGCTGGCCCAGCGCGTACTGCATCGCCACCGGGTTGGTGCAGTTCCTGGCCGGCACGCTGCCACCGCGCTTGGCGTTGGTCAGGGCCTGGCGACGATCCGCTGCACACCAGACCGAGATCATGTCGGTGTAGTCCTTGCTGCCCAGGCCCATGCGCGGAAACGCCAGGTACTCGACGGTGATGCCGTTGCGGTTGAGTTCGGCGATGTCCTGGTGCAGCTTGCGGCAGTAACCACACTCGATGTCGGTGAACACGCTGATGGTGTACTTGGCGTTCGGCGCGGCAAACACGATGCGATCGCCGTGGTTGGCCTTGGCCAGCAGGCCGCGGCGGTAACCAAGCAGGCCCTCGCTGTTGGCCGGGCCCTTGGCGCGGGTGTCGTAAGGCTGCGACTGGAACAGGTAGCGGCCGTCATCGGACACGTACAGCAGCTGGCCGGAAACGACGACCTCGCGGAAGCCGGGGAACGGCGCGGCACCGATGTAATCGACCTGGAAACCCGGATTGAGCGCGGTCAACGCGGCACGTACCGCCTGGTCGGCCGGCGCGTTGGCGGCCGGGCTGGCCTTGGCCGCAGCGGCAGCAGGCGCCTTGGCGGCCGGCGGAGCCGGCTGGGCGCAGGCGGTCAGGCTGAGCGCACCGAACACGGCGGCGATGGCAAATCGGAGCATGGAGCGATCCGCAACAGAAGAAGACTCCGGATTCTGACACAGCCGCCGGTACCGGGCCGCGCCGCCCGGCACGGCCCCGGGCAGCGATTCAGCCCGGAGCTCAGCCGCGCGGATGGTGGCGGGCGTGCAGCTTCTGCAGATGCTCGCGCGCTACCAGGGTGTAGATCTGGGTGGTCGACAAGGAACTGTGGCCGAGCAGCATCTGCAGCGCGCGCAGGTCGGCACCGCGGTTGAGCAGATGGGTGGCGAAGCTGTGGCGCAGGCCATGCGGGCTGATCCGCGCCGGGTCGATGCCGGCCACCTGCGCGTGGCGCTTGACCAGGTGCCAGAACGCCTGCCGGGTCAGCGCATGCAGCGTCGGCTCGATGAACAACGGGGTCTGCCCATCGGCCAGGGCGTGCACCTTGCCCTTGCCGACCAGCAGCGGGCGCGACTGCTGCAGGTAACGCTCCAGCCAATGCTGCGATTCCTCGCCCAGCGGCACCAGCCGTTCCTTGCTGCCCTTGCCGGTGACCCGCAACACGCCCTGGCGCAGGTTGACTGCCGTGGCCGGCAGCAGCACCAGCTCGCTCACGCGCAGGCCGGCGGCGTACATCAGCTCCAGCATGGCGCGGTCGCGCAGCCCCAGCGGGCTGTCGATGTCCGGTGCCGCCAGCAGCGCATCGATCTGGCTCTCGGCCAGCGCCTTGGGCAACAGCCGCGGCAGCTTCGGGGGGTCGAGCAGCGCACTGGGGTCTTCGCTGCGTTCGCCACGGCGCACGCCATCGGCGAAGAACGCCCGCAGCGCCGACAGCAGGCGCGCGTTGCTGCGCGGCGACCAGCCGTGGCGGGTGCGCCAGGCCAGGTAGTCGAACAGCCCGGGACGTTCGATGCCGGCCAGGCCACCGTCGCGTCCATCCATCCAACGCGCCAGCCCTTCCAGGTCGCGGCGATAGCTGTCCAGGGTGGCGCGGGCCAGGCCGTTCTCGGCCCAGATCGCATCGAGGAAGCGCTGGATGCGCACACTGTCGTCGGCGCGCAGCTCGGGCAGTTGCTGGACCAGCTGGCGGCGTTCGGCGGGGGTGGAAACAAGGGCCATGCATGCAGGATACGAGGGCCACTGCGGGCACGGCCAGCTTTGCGTATGCTCGGCGCATGTCCCGCCCTGCCACCGACACGGCCCCTGCGGCCGCTACCGAAACGCTCCGTCCGCGCGCGCTGCTGTCCTGGCGCATGCTGGCGATGGTCTACGACGCGCTGCCGGTGCTGGCGCTGTGGATGCTGGCCGGCACGCTGTTCACCCTCGCCTACACCTTCAGCGGCCACGCGCAGCGCGAGAACATCGCACCGTTCAGCGCCTGGCAGTGGCTGCTGTGGGCGGTGTGCTGGGCGATCACGGGGTGGTATGCCACGGCCAGCTGGCGCCGTGGCGGACAGACGCTGGGCATGCGGCCGTGGCGGCTGAAACTGCAGTCGCGCGATGGCACGTCGTTGCGGCGCGGCCAGCTGTGGCTGCGCTTCGCGGTGGGGACGCTGTCGCTGCTGCTGGGCGGCCTGGGATTCTGGTGGGCCTGGGTCGACCGCCAACGCCTGACCTGGCACGACCGCGCCAGCGGCACCCGCCTGGTGCGCATGCCCAAGCGGTGATGCACGATCTGTAGAGCCGAGCCCATGCTCGGCTGGCAGGCGGTGCGCAAAAAGCAGCCGAGCATGGGCTCGGCTCTACAGAATCCAGCACGCTGGGCCGGGATGCTGGTGGTCGTGGCACGGATGCCGAAGCGGTGGATTGCCCCGGTAGCGCCGGGCATGGCCCCGCGCTACCAGAATCAGCCCGACTTGCGCCGGAACAACAGTCCGGACACGGCCAGCATGACGATCGGCGGCAGCGCATAGGCAATGCGGTAATCGAACTTCAGCGCACCGGCCATGCGGCCGAAGAACAGCTGCAGCAGCCAGAAGCCCAGTGCAAACAGGATGCCCAGGAACAGGCGCTTGCCCATGCCGCCGCTACGCAGCGACCCGAACGCGAACGGCACCGCGGCCAGGCACAGCGCCAGCACGTTCACCGGGTAGAACCAGCGGCTCCAGTAAACATCCTCGAAATCGCGCGCATCCAGCCCGTTGCGCTGGCGATAGGCAATGCTGGTACTCAGCTCGGCCACGCTGAGGTTTCGCGGCTTGGCGATGCCGGTGGCCAGCGCCGCCGGATCCAGCTTCGAGTTCCACGGCTCACGCGCCACTTCCTGGCGGGTGGCCGAGCGCTCGCCGAAGGTGTCGCGACGCACCCCGGTCAGCACCCAACCGTCCTTGTCGTGCTCGGCGGTGGCGGCATGGGTCAACGAGGCGATATTGCCGTCTTCGGCGATCCGGTACAGGCGCACGTCACGCAGGATCAGCCGCGTGCCCTTGTCGCCCACCAGCTGTTCCTCGCCGCTCTGGGCGTTGAGGAAGGTGTCGCCTTCGCGTGCCCATAGGCCGGAGTAGCGGGTGGTGGAGATGTCCCGCCCCCACTTGGCACTGGCCTTCAATGCATCGGCACGGTCCTGCCCCCACGGGCCCAGCGTCTCGGCGCTGAGCACCATCACTGCGGTCAGCAGCGACAGCGCGATCGCCACCGACACGCTCAGGCGCTTGCGCGACAGGCCCAGCGCACGCAGTGCGGTCAGCTCCGAGGTCGCGGCCAGCTGGCCCAGGCCCATCAGCGCGCCGATCACCGCGGCGGTCGGGAACATCGTGTAGGCGCGGCGCGGCACCGTGTACAGCACCCAGGCGGCGGCATGGCCCAGGGTGTAGCCGTTCTTGCCGATGTCCTTGAACTCGCCGGAGAACGCCATCACCACGTCCAGGCCGACCAGCACCGCCCAGGTCAGCAGCACCGTGGTGAACACCGACTGGCCCAGGTACAGATCGAAACGCATCGGGCGCAGCCTCATGCGCGGGCTCCCTTCGAGCGGCCCAGGCGGCCATCACGTGCATACATCCAGATCGCCAGCGCCAGCAGCGGCACGGTCAACCACCACAGGCCGAGCGCGGCCGGAATCTTGCCGTTGGCGATCCAGCCACTGCCGATGAACATCAGGTTGGTGCCCACCATGTAGGCCATCAGGGCCAGCATCATGCGGCCGTAGCGCTGCTGGCGCGGCGAGCTGCGGCCCAGCGGCACGGTCAGCAGGGCGAAGGCCAGCGCGATCAGCGGCGGTGCCAGGCGGCGGTGCAGCTGCGCCTGCGCCGACGGGCGCTCATCGCCGATCAGCTGCAGGGTCGGCATCAGTTCCGGGTCGTCCTCGGTGCGGGTCTGTGCACCGTCGGGCAGGGCCACGTCGTTGCGGGCAAAGGTCGCCAGCCGGTAATCCAGCGCGCCGGCCACCGGGCCTTCCACCTGGTGGCCATCATCCAGCTCCAGGAAGCGCTGGCGGGTGCCCTCGAAGAACATGCGGCCGCCATTGGCGGACACCACTTCCAGGCGGTCATCCTTCTGGCGCTGCAGGAACACCTTGCCCAGCTGGGTGCCATCGGGCGAGATCGAGGACAGGTACACCACGCCGCCATTGGGCAGCGGGGTGAAGCGGCCCGGCTCCAGGCCGGCCATCAGCACGCTGCGGTTGGCCTCGATGATCATCTGCTCGGCCATCCGGCCGGCCCACGGGCCCAGCCACAGCGAGCAGGCGCCGACCAGCAGCACCACCGGCACCACCAGCATCAGCAGTGGCCGCAGCAGCCGCTTGGGCCCCACGCCAATGGCGGTGATGACCGCCATCTCCGAGTCGCGGTAGAGCCGGGCCACGGCCAGCAGCAGGCCCAGCATCAGCGCCAGCGGCAGGATCAGCGGCAGGTAGGCGATGAACTGCAGGCCCAGCTGGGAGAACAGCAGCTTGGCCGGCAGGCGTCCGTCGGCGATGTTGCCGAGGATGTCCACCAGCACGCCGCCCACGCTGACCACCAGCAGGACGATCAGGGTAGCCAGGAAACTCTGGACGAAATCGCCCAGCAGGTATCGGTCGAGCTTCAGCATGGGGCGGTGGTTTAAACTCTGGGGTTCGTTCGCGGTGCCGCCCAGTCTACTGTCTGGGCGTAAACGGCCTGCGATTGTACGGACTCGCCAATGGAATCTGCTCAATGGCCCTCGAATTCACCCTGAACCACGTTGCTCCGGCCGCCGCCACCGTTGATTGCCTGGTGGTCGGCGCGTATGCCGACCATACCCTGACCCCGGCCGCGCAGGCCCTGGACGCCGCCAGCGGTGGCCGCCTGGCCGCCCTGGCCCAGCGTGGCGACCTGTCCGGCAAGACCGGCGCGACCACCCTGCTGCACGACCTGCCGGGCGTGACCGCGCCGCGCGTGCTGGTGGTCGGCCTCGGCGACGCCGCCCGCTTCGGCGTGCCGCAGTACCTGAAGGCCGTGGGCGACGCGGTGCGCGCGCTGAAGGCCGGCGCCGTCCGCAGCGCGCTGTTCACCCTGTCCGAAGTGGCCATCAAGGACCGCGACGCGGCCTGGGCGATCCGCCAGGCAGTGATCGCCGCCGATCACGCCGCCTACCGCTACACCGCCACCCTGGGCAAGAAGAAGGCCGACGATGCCGGCCTGGCCCAGCTGGCCGTGGCCGGTGACGACGCCCAGGCCCTGGCCCAGGGCCAGGCCATCGCCGCCGGTGTCGAGTTCGCCCGCGAGCTGGGCAACCTGCCGCCGAACTATTGCACCCCGGCCTATCTGGCCGACGTGGGCGTGAAGTTCGCCGGCGAGCACGAGGGTGCCGAAGCCGAGATCCTCGACGAGCACCAGATGGAAGCGCTGGGCATGGGCTCGCTGCTGGCCGTGGCCCGCGGTTCGGCCAACCGCCCGCGTCTGGTCGTGCTGAAGTGGAACAATGGCGGCGACGCCAAGCCCTACGTGCTGGTCGGCAAGGGCATCACCTTCGATACCGGTGGCGTCAACCTGAAGACCCAAGGCGGCATCGAAGAGATGAAGTACGACATGTGCGGCGGCGCCAACGTCATCGGCACCTTCGTCGCGGCGGTCAAGGCCAAGCTGCCGCTGAACCTGGTGGTGGTGGTGCCGGCGGTGGAAAACGCCATCGACGGCAACGCCTACCGTCCTTCCGACGTGATCACCTCGATGTCGGGCAAGACCATCGAAGTCGGCAACACCGACGCCGAAGGCCGCCTGATCCTGTGCGACGCGCTGACCTACGCACAGCGCTTCGAGCCGGCCGCGCTGGTCGACGTCGCCACCCTGACCGGTGCCTGCATGGTCGCCCTGGGCCACCAGACCGCCGGCCTGATGAGCAAGCACGACGACCTGGCCAACGAGCTGCTGGCCGCCGGCGAGCACGTGTTCGACCGCGCCTGGCGCCTGCCGCTGTGGGACGAGTACCAGCCGATGCTGGATTCGACCTTCGCCGACGTCTACAACATCGGCGGCCGCTGGGCCGGCGCGATCACCGCCGGCTGCTTCCTGTCGCGCTTCACCGAAGGCCAGCGCTGGGCCCACCTGGACATCGCAGGCGTCGCCAGCGATGAAGGCAAGCGTGGCATGGCCACCGGCCGCCCGGTCGGCCTGCTGAGCCAGTGGCTGCTGGACCAGGTCGCCCGCGCCTGATGCCGTACCCGACCCTGGCCGGCAGACGCCGGCCGGGGCCTCGCCCGGCACTGCCGGGCCCTTGCCTGACCCGGACCCTGCCATGCCCCGCGCCGACTTCTACCTGATCGCCAAGCCCCGCTTCCTGACCGAGCCGTTGCGCCTGGTCTGCGAACTGGCGCGCAAGGCCAACGACGCCGGGCTGTTCACCCTGGTGCTGGCCCGTGACCAGGCCCAGGCCGAGGAACTGGACGAGCTGCTGTGGGCGTTCGACAACGATGCCTACATCCCGCACCAGATTGCCGGCGAAGACATGGACGAGGAAGAGGCCCTGGTGCTGATCGCCGTACCCGGCACCGACGCGCCGGCACGCCCGCTGGTGATCAACCTGCGCGATGAGCCCTGGCTGGGCCAGTGCGAGCGTGTGCTGGAAGTGGTTCCGGCCGATCCGGAAGCGCGCGAACCGCTGCGCGAGCGCTGGCGCCAGTACAAGGCCGCCGGTTACGACCTCAACAAGCACGACATGTGAGCCCGGCGAGGACCCCTTGATGCGCCTGCTGATCGCCCTGATTCTTCCCTGGCTGTCCTTCTTCACCATCGGCCGGCCGCTGGCCGGGATCGTCTGCCTGATCCTGCAGATCACCCTGATCGGCTGGCTGCCCGCCGCCATCTGGGCCGCCTACGCGGTCAGCCAGTACCACACCGACCAGAAGATCCGCCGCGCCCTCGGGTCGCGCTGATCTCCCTTCCGCCTTGATTACCGGTTCCCCCGCATGACCCAACTCGCCTCCAGCTACGACCCGACGTCCTTCGAGACCGACCTCTACGAGGCCTGGGAGAAGGCCGGCCACTTCAAGCCGTCCGGCACGGGCGAGCCGTACACCATCCTGCTGCCACCGCCGAACGTGACCGGCACCCTGCACATGGGCCATGCCTTCCAGCAGACCCTGATGGATGCGCTGGTGCGCTACCACCGCATGCGCGGCTACGACACGCTGTGGCAGGTCGGTACCGACCATGCCGGCATCGCCACCGAAATGGTGGTCAGCCGCAACCTCGCGCTGGAAGGCAAGGGCGAGACCCGCGATTCGCTGGGCCGCGAAGGCTTCATCGGCAAGGTCTGGGAGTGGAAGCAGCAGTCCGGCGACACCATCGAACGCCAGATGCGCCGCCTCGGCACCTCCGCCGACTGGTCGCGCAGCACTTTCACCATGGACCCGCAGCCATCGGCGGCGGTCAACGAGGCCTTCGTGCGCTGGTACGAGCAGGGCCTGATCTACCGCGGCCAGCGCCTGGTGAACTGGGACCCGGTGCTGAAGACCGCCATTTCCGACCTGGAAGTGGAGAGCGCCGAGGAAGACGGCTTCCTGTGGTCGATCGCCTACACGCTGGATGACGGCCTGAGCTACGAGCACGTCGAGCGCGATGCCGACGGCGTGGAAACCCTGCGCGAAACCCGCGACTACCTGGTCGTTGCCACCACCCGCCCGGAAACCCTGCTGGGCGATACCGCGGTGATGGTGCACCCGGAAGACGAGCGTTACGCGCACCTGATCGGCAGGAACGTGGTGCTGCCGTTGACCGGCCGGCGCGTGCCGGTGATCGCCGACGACTACGTGGACCGCGCGTTCGGCACCGGCGTGGTCAAGGTCACCCCGGCGCACGACTTCAACGACTATGAAGTGGGCGTGCGCCACAGCCTGCCGATGATCAACCTGTTCACCCCGGTGGCGGCGCTGAACGAGAACGCGCCGGAACGCTTCCGGGGCCTGGACCGCTATGAAGCACGCAAGGCCGTGCTGGCCGAGCTGGAAGACCTGGGCATCCTGGTCGAGACCAAGGCGCACAAGCTGCAGGTGCCGCGTGGCGACCGAACCGGCCAGGTGATCGAGCCGTACCTGACCGACCAGTGGTTCGTGAAGATGGACGACCTGGCCAAGCGTGGCCTGGACCTGGTCGAGGACGGAAGCATTGCCTTCGTGCCGCCGAACTGGATCAACACCTACCGCCACTGGATGAACAACATCCAGGACTGGTGCATCAGCCGCCAGCTGTGGTGGGGCCACCGCATCCCGGCGTGGTTCGATGCCGCCACCGGCAGCTGCTACGTCGGTCGCAGCGAAGAGGAAGTGCGGGCCAAGCACAACCTGGGCAGCGAGGTGGTGCTGAACCAGGAAAGCGACGTGCTGGAGACCTGGTTCTCCTCGCAGCTGTGGCCGTTCTCCACCCTGGGCTGGCCGAACGAACAGGCCATGGCCGAGCGCGGCTTCGACCGTTACCTGCCGTCGTCGGTGCTGATCACCGGCTTCGACATCATCTTCTTCTGGGTGGCGCGCATGATCATGGCCACCGACAACCTGGTCGGGAAGATCCCGTTCAAGGACGTGTACTTCACCGGCCTGATCCGCGACGGCCAGGGCCAGAAGATGTCCAAGAGCAAGGGCAACGTGCTCGACCCGCTGGACATCATCGACGGCATCACCATCGACGACCTGGTCGCCAAGCGCACCGGCGGCCTGATGCAGCCGAAGATGGTGGAGAAGATCGAGAAGGCCACCCGCAAGGAATTCCCGGACGGCATTGCTGCCCACGGTGCCGATGCGCTGCGCTTCACCATCGCCGCGCTGGCCACCCACGGCCGCGACATCAAGTTCGACATGAACCGCGCCGAGGGCTACAAGAACTTCTGCAACAAGCTGTGGAACGCCAGCCGCTTCGCGCTGATGAACACCGAAGGTGCGGCGTTCACCGGCGTGCCGACCCCGCGCACCGATGCCGAGCGCTGGATCCTTTCGCGCCTGGCCGCCACCACCGCCGAAGCGCAGGGCCATTTCGCCGCGTACCGCTTCGACCTGCTGGCGCAGTGCCTGTACGAGTTCGCCTGGAACGCGTTCTGCGACTGGTTCCTGGAGCTGAGCAAGCCGGCACTGAACGGTGCCGACGCGGCTGATGCCGAAAGCACCCGCCACACCCTGCTGTACGTGCTGGAAGCGCTGCTGCGCCTGCTGCACCCACTCACCCCGTTCATCACCGAACAGCTGTGGCAGCAGCTGGCCCCGCGCCTGGGCCTGGCCGAAACCACGCTGTCGCTGCGGCCGTATCCGACCGCCGCCGAATTCGCCGGTGATTTCGCCCAGGCCGAGGCCGACGTGGAATGGCTGAAGGCGGTGATCAGTGCGGTGCGTCGCGTGCGCAGCGAATTGAACGTCGCGCCGTCCAGGCAGGTGCCGCTGCGGCTGCAGGCCGGCCTGGAGCAGGACCGCGTGCGCATCGAACGCTTCAGCGCCTCGCTGTCGTTCCTGCTGAAGCTGGACAGCATCCAGTGGCTGGCCGAGGGCGAAAGCGCACCGCCGGCGGCCGCCGCGATCGTGGGCGAGCTGAAGCTGCTGGTGCCGCTGGAAGGCCTGGTCGATCTCGATGCCGAGCGCGCGCGCCTGGACAAGGAGATCAAGCGCGTGGAAGGCGAGCAGGAAAAGAGCGAAACCAAGCTGGCCAGGTTCACCGACAAGGTGCCACCGGCGGTGGTCGATCAGGAGCGCGTGCGCCTGGTCGACTGGAACACCCAGCTGGCCGGCCTGCGCGAGCAGCGCGCGAAGCTGTAACGCCGCGCTCTGGTGCGTGCCAACCAAGGTTGGCCCCTGCCACGGCAGGGGAGGTTGGCACCTGCCACGGCGGGAGAGGTTGGCACCCACCGAAGCGGAATCGGAAACGCCGGGCGATGCCCGGCGTTTCCATTTGCCCCGCATGGCATCATCGGCGGATGCCGCTTTCCATCTTCCTGCTCGTCCTCGCTGCCGCGGCGCTGCATGCCAGCTGGAATGCGATCGTCAAGCGCGGCCCGGACAAGTTCCTCGGTACCGTGCTGGTGACCGGCAGTGCCGCGTTGCTGTCGGCCGCCGCCCTGCCCTTCCTGCCCTTCCCGGCCGCGCACAGCTGGCCCTGGCTGGCTGCGTCGGTGCTGCTGCAGGTGACCTACTACGGGCTGGTCGCGCGTTGTTACCAGCAGGTCGACATGAGCCTGGCCTACCCGCTGATGCGTGGCAGCGCGCCGATCCTGGTCGCACTGGCCGGCACCCTGCTCGGTGAGCCATTGCCCGCCGCAGCGTGGCTGGGCGTGGTGCTGGTGAGCACCGGCATCCTGTGCATGGCACTGGGTGCGCGCGGCGGCCAGCTGCGCCTGCCGCTGCTGACAGCGGCGATGATCGCCACCTACACGCTGGTCGATGCGCAGGGTGCGCGCCAGTCCGGCAGCGCGCTCAGCTACACGTTGTGGTTGTTCCTGCTGTCGGGCATCCCGCTGCCGCTGTGGGCGTTGTATACGCGCGGCGGCGCGGTACTGGACTATGCGCGGCAGCATTGGCCGCTGGGACTGGCCGGTGGCGTCGGCACCACCGCCTCCTATGCGATGGCGTTGTGGGCCATGACCCAGGCGCCGGTGGCAATGATCTCGGCGCTGCGCGAATCCTCGATCCTGTTCGCGCTGCTGATCTCGGTGTTCCTGCTGCGCGAGCGGGTGCCGCGCACGCGCTGGCTGGCAGCGTCGCTCATCGTGGGCGGCGTGCTGGCGTTGCGGCTGGCGTGAGCGACGCATCGGTAGTGCCGGCCGCTGGCCGGCAACCCGTCTGCGTTACAGCGGCGGCATTTCCTGCAGATCGCCGTCGACCAGCTCGATCGCCATCACGACCGCATCCTCGCGGCCCTGTGCAGCCGGGTAGTAGCGCGGGCGGCGGCCGATCTCGTTGAATCCTTCGCTGTGATACAGCGCCAGCGCCGGCGTATTGGACGGACGCACTTCCAGGAAGACGCGCTGTGCGCCACGGTCGGCGGCCAGCTGCACCAGCGCGCGCAGCAGCTGGCGGCCCAGCCCGCGCGACTGTGCCAGCGGATCGATGCAGATGTTCAGCACGTGCGCTTCATCGGCGGCGATGCTGAGCACGCCATAGCCGACCAGCAGGCCATCGCGCTCCATCGCCAGGCCGGGATAGCCGGCACGCAGGCAGTCGATGAAGATGCCGCGGGTCCAGGGAAAAGGGTAGCCGCGCAGTTCGATCGCCATTACCGCATTGAGGTCGCTCTCGCGCAACGCACGCAGGCTGACCGGGCCGGGCCGGGTGACCGCGCTCATGGCGTGCCCCGCTTGCGCAGGGCACGCAGCTGCGGCCACAGCGCACGCTTGGCGGCCGGGTCGTGGCGCAGCTGGTCCAGCGGCCAGCTGTCCATCAACCGCTGCGTAGCCGGGTCGTTCGGGTTGCAGCCGGACGCACGCAGCAGCGCGATCTGCAGGCGATCCGGCAGGCGGACCACCGGCTGGCGCGCGTTGCCGCTGGGCATCGGGCGCTCAGCCGCCGGCACGGTATCCGGGGCACTGACCGGCGTTTCGCGGCGCGGCGGTGCCGGCCGTTCCGGGCGGGCTGCGGGCGCCACCCCGGCATGCTGTTCGCGCGACGGCACGGGGGCCCACACCGGTTCCGGCGGGGCGACGCTGGCCTCGGCTTCGGCCACGCTCAACTGCAGCGCGGCATCCAGCTCGGCAGCCAGCTGGCCATCGTGATAGACGGTGTAGCCCATGGCCTGCAGCCAGGCCTGCTGGGCCGGTGACCACAGCACGGGCAGGTCCTGGCTCACGCGGCCTCGGGCTTCTTGCGCAGGCGCTGCACGGCCCACATCACCGGGCCGGACAAGGCGTACAGGATGCCGACCGCGAACAGCACGCGCGGCAGGTCGATGACCGCAATCGCGATCGCCACCGGCACCAGTGCCAGCACCAGGAACGGCACGCGGTCCGAACGGGTGCCCTTGGCAGCGCCACCCTTGAAGCTCCAGAAGCGGATGCGGCTGACCATCAGCAGCGCAGCGATGATCGTCACCGCCAGCGCCACGTACCGCAGCTGGTTGCCATCCCAGCCCAGGTTGCCATCGGCGAACGCCCAGACGAAGGACATCATCAGGCCCGCTGCTGCCGGGCTGGCCAGGCCGACGAACCAGCGCTTGTCGACCACCGCCACCTGGGTATTGAAGCGGGCCAGGCGCAGCGCCGCGCAGGCCGCATACAGGAAGGCCACGGCCCAGCCGACGCGGCCGAGCAGCGGATCGTCGAACTTCAGCCACGACAGCGACCAGTGGTACATCACCAGCGCCGGGGCCATGCCGAAGCTGACCAGGTCGGCCAGCGAGTCGTACTGCACGCCGAATTCGCTGCTGGTACCGGTCAGGCGCGCCACGCGCCCGTCCAGGCCATCCATCACCGCCGCCACGAACACGGCGATGCTGGCATTGACGAAATCCCCGTTGGCCGCGGCGATGATCGCGTAGAAACCGGCGAACAGGCCGGCGGTGGTGAACAGGTTGGGCAGCAGGTAAATCGTGCGCGAGCGCGGCGGCGGTGTGATCGGGTCCATGGAATCCAGTTTAATCGACTTGCCAGCGGTCGGCGCCAATGCTGCAATCGGCGTTCTGCGCCCATTCCGTGGAGTCTGCCATGCGTGCCCTGTCCTGCCTTGGATGCCTGCTGCTGTTGGCCAGTGCCAACGCCGTGGCCGGCCCCGTCTACAAATGGAAGGACGCCCATGGCGTAACCCAGTATTCGGAGACCCCGCCGGCGGGCAAGAAGTTCGAGACCCGCGAGCAGGCCCGCACCCCGCAGGCCGCAGCCAGCACCGAGACCCCGGCCGCGCCGGTCCCCGGGCAGTGCAGCACGGCCCGGGCCAACCTGGCCCTGCTGGACGGTGGTGGCCAGGTGATGCAGGACACCGATGGTGATGGCAAGGCCGATACCCCGTTGACTCCGGAGCAGCACACCGCGCAGAGGGGATTGGCGGAGGCCGCCATCAAGGCGTACTGCCCACCGGCCGGTTAAGGGTATCGGCAGGGCTGCGCCCTGCACCTGCAGAGGCTGCAAGCAACGGCAACGTCAAAAGCGGGCATTCCGTGGAATGGCGGGGCGGTGTCGGATTGCGGGGACGCCGTAAACCCGTCCATGGGGGCTTGGCCGCGGCATCCATGCCGCGGACACCCCGCAATCCGACACCGCCCCACCCCCGACAGATCCCCGGTGGCCAGTAGATCCACGCGATGCGTGGATCAAATCTGTCAGATCTCGAATTGAATCCGGGGTCAGATCCGTTTTCCTGCGGAAAACGGATCTGACCCCAGGAGCCATTCCGACAGCTCGCAGGAAACTGTCGAAGGCGGGGTGGGTCCGGCGGCAGGGGTGTGAGCGGCATGGATGCCGCGACCAAGCCCCCAGGGATGGGTTTACGGCGTCCCCTGCCGCCGGACCCACCCCGCCATCTCCCAGGAAACCCGTTTTTTCTGTTGCTGTTGCCGGCCAGCGGCCGGCACTACCCGCAGGTGCAGGGCGCAGCCCTGCCGATACCCCTCCCCCCGGCCGGGCTGGCAGAATAGAGGTCTCTGCCGTTATCCGAAGCCGACGATGCGCCTCTCCCAGTTCCACCTGCACACCACCAAGGAAACCCCCAGCGACGCCGAGCTGACCAGCCATCGGCTGATGCTGCGCGCGGGCATGATCCGCAAGCTGGCATCGGGCCTGTACACCTGGTCGCCGCTGGGCCTGCGCGTGCTGCGCAAGGTCGAGCGCATCGTGCGCGAGGAAATGGACCGGGCCGGTGCCGTGGAATTCCAGATCCCGACCATCCAGCCGAAGGAACTGTGGGAGCAGACCGGCCGCTGGCAGAAGTTCGGCCCGCAGCTGCTGAAGATCAAGGACCGCAAGGACCAGGTGTTCTGCTACAGCCCGACCGCCGAAGAAGCCGCCTGCGACTTCGCGCGCAGCGAGCTGTCCAGCTACAAGCAGCTGCCGGTGAACTTCTACCAGGTGCAGACCAAGTTCCGCGACGAGATCCGCCCGCGCTTCGGCGTGATGCGCTCGCGCGAGTTCCTGATGAAGGACGCCTATTCGTTCCACCTGCACGATGAGTGCCTGGTGCGCGAATACGAGAACATGAAGTCGGCCTACAGCCGCATCTTCACCCGCCTCGGCCTGGATTTCCGCATGGTGCAGGCGGACTCCGGTGCCATCGGCGGTGATGCGTCGCAGGAATTCCACGTCATCGCCGATTCCGGCGAGGACGCGCTGGTGTTCTCCACCGGCTCGGACTACGCAGCCAACATGGAAGCGGCGATTGCCGCCGACCCGGCGCCGCGTGCGGCCGCCACCGAAACGATGCGCAAGGTGGATACCCCCACCCAGAAGACCTGCGAGGACGTCGCGGCGCTGCTCGGCATCGACCTGCAGCGCACGGTGAAGTCGGTGGCGCTGATCGCCGGCGAAGGCAAGGCACAGCAGTTCGTGCTGGCGCTGGTGCGTGGCGACCATGAGGTCAACGAGATCAAGCTGGCCAAGGTCGCCGGCCTGGACGAGCAGCGCTTCGCCAGCGAGGCGGAAATCGCCGAGCACCTGGGCAGCGTGCCGGGCTTCCTTGGCCCGGTCGCCCCGGCCAAGGCCATCCGCGTGGTCGCCGATCGCGAAGTGGCGGCGATGGCCGACTTCGTCGTCGGCGCCAACGAAGCCGGTTTCCACCTGGCCGGCGTCAACTGGGGCCGCGACCTGCCGGAACCGGAAGTGGCCGACATCCGCAACGTGCGGGCCGGCGACCGTGCCGTGGACGGCGGTGAACTGAAGATCGCACGTGGCATCGAAGTCGGCCATGTGTTCCAGCTCGGCCGCAAGTACGCCGAAGCGCTGGATGCCACCGTGCTGGACGAGAACGGCAAGGCCGCGGTGATGGCGATGGGGTGCTACGGCATCGGCATCTCGCGCGTGGTGGCTGCCGCGATCGAACAGAACCATGACGATGCCGGCATCATCTGGCCGGACGCGATGGCGCCGTGGCAGGTGGTGGTGTGCGTGATCAACCCGAAGGGCGATGCGGCCGTGGCCGACGCCGCTGCCAACCTGCTGCAGGAGCTGCGCGACGCGGGCCTGGACGCTGCACTCGACGACCGCGGCCTGCGCCCGGGCGCGATGTTCGCCGACATGGAGCTGATCGGTATTCCGCATCGCGTGGTGGTCAGCGAACGCGGCCTGGCCGCTGGCACCTACGAGTACCGCTCGCGCCGTGCCAGCGACGCGGAGAACCTGGACAAGGCCTCCCTGCTGCAGCGTCTGCAGGGCTGATCAGGAAAAGACCGGGGCCTGCCCCGGTCTTTTTTTTTGCCCGCGCCCTTCCCCGATATTGCAGCGGACATAATCCGGTCAAAATCACCGCGACGGCGTCTGCATGCCGCCACGCCATGACCCGCCTGCATTTGTGCTGTGATTAATTCATCTCTATTCTGTCCGCCGACGCCATGGACTGGCTTGTCCCGTCCACACATTAGTTTCCGGAGTAACCGTAAATGAGCATTGACCTGACCGGCCTGTCAGCACGCGAGCTGGGCGCCCTGATCCGTACCGCCAAGAAGCAGCAGACCATCGTCGCCAAGCGCCGGCCGATCACCAAGGTCCGGGCCCAGCTGACCAAGCTGGCCAAGACCGAGGGTTACACCATCGAAGAACTGTTCGGCAGCGCCCCGGCCACGCGTGCCCGCAAGGCCGCCCCGGCCGCCAAGGCCCCGTCGAAGACGGCCGGCCGCAAGCTGGGCAAGGTTGCACCGAAGTACCGCAACCCGGCCAATCCGAAGGAAACCTGGACCGGCCGTGGCAAGCAGCCGCGCTGGATGGCTGAACTGACCGCCAAGGGCAACAAGAAGCCGGAAGATTTCCTGATCAAGAAGGCCTGAGGCCGGGATCAGGTTGGAATGAAAGACGCCGGCGGACGCCGGCGTTTTTCATTCTCCGGTGTGTGGACCGGGGTCCACACCCACCGACATCATCACAGGGTCTTGCGAGCGGGCATCAGCAGGTTGCCGAACAGCAGGCCGGCGACCAGCGCCATCACCACGTTGAGCACGGTGAGGAACACGCTCTGGCCGGCGCCGACATCCTGTTGCTGGACCAGGGTCAGCACGCCGCGCAGGCTGGTGCTGCCGGGCACCATCATGATGATGCCGGGCAGGCGGATGATCGCGCCCGGACGCCCGACCAGGCGACCGAACAGATTGCCGCCCGCGGTCAGCAGCATCGCCGACAGGAAGATGCCGGCCGGCGCCCCCCAGGCATGGCCGCCGAACTTGGAGATCGCATAACCGGCCACCGAGGCGGCGATCACCCACGGGTAATCGCGCCGGTTGGCCTTGAACAGCATCGCGAACGCAAAGGCCGCGGTCAGCAGCGAACCCCACTCCACCCACGGCCCCTGCGGCCGCGCGGCGCGGATCACCGGATCCAGCCCGAGCACGTCGGCCAGGGTTACCGCGATCATCGCGCCGACGCTGAGCTTCATGATGGTGGTCAGCGCGCCGGCAAAGCGCGCGGTGCCCGACACCCAGTGCTGGCTGGCCAGCTCATTGACCGCATTGGTCAGTGACATGCCGGGCAGCAGCACCACCAGCGAGGCGATGATCACCGTATTGAGGTTGAGCGCGCCAATGAAGGACGCCACCAGGGTGGCGACCATGCCGGCCAGCAGCGCCGCCAGCGCCTCGGCCGCTTCGCGGGTGGCCGGGCGGCGGTCGGTGACCATGCCGAGCAGGCCGATCATCAGGCCGATGACACCGGCGGTGGCGATGTCCAGCCACGGCAGCTTCCACATGCCGGCCACGCCGGCCGCGCCGAGGGTGAATGACAGGATGGTGCGCAGCTTGCCGCGCCGGCCCGGATCCTTGTCCAGCTGGCGCAGCGCGGTATGGCCCTGGGCGATGCTCATCCGCCCGTTGGACACTTCTTCGGCGATATGGTCGGCGACGCTGAGCTTGTGCAGGTCGTTCTCACCGGGCGCCAGGCGGATCACGCGGGTGATGTCGCTGGAGCCGATCGCCTGCGCCGGATCGCTGAAGCTGAGGATGATACCGGTGGGATTCGACCACGGTTCACAATCCAGATCGAGCTGGCGGGCCAGTGCCACCACCGCCGTTTCCAGGCGCTGGGCCGTGGTGCCATAGCTGTGCAGGCGTCCGGCGATCTCGGAAACAAAGGCCACGCGCTGTGCGTAGGTGGCCTGGGGCGTGGGGATCGTGTGAGCGTCTGCGGACATGCGCCGTAGTATTACCTACGCTGGGGCCCACCGGAGAAATTCATCCGAGTTCGACGCGAAGCCCGATACAGAACGGTTATGCTGCGACCCGAATGGCCCACGTCACCCCGAACCTCGCCCCCCAGCTCGAACAGGATGCCCATGACCCGGGCCTGATCCACCTGTCCGGCACCTGGACCTTGAAGACCGCGCTGGCCGCGGCCGAGGTCCTGCACGGCGTTCCCGACAAGCTGACCGGCATCGATGCCACCGGCATCGAGCAGCTGGATTCGGCCGGCGTGCTGCAGGTGCTGCGCGTGGCCCACCGTGCCGATCTGCACGAAGACGCACTGCAGTTCCGCGCGGACCACCAGGCGCTGGTGTGCACCATCGAGGAAGTGGCCGACGACCGCCCCAAGGCCAAGCGCGATTTCGGCGTGCTGGCCGCGCTGGAACGGCTGGGTGTCAGCGTCCACGCCACTGGCCACAACATCAAGGCGCTGTGCAGTTTCCTCGGCGAGAACCTGGTCAAGGCGGCCCGGCTGGTCAAGGAACCCCGCCGCTTCCGGCTGACCGCCACCGTGCACCAGATGGAGCAGGTGGGGCTGGATGCGGTACCGCTGGTGGCGCTGCTGTCCTACCTGGTGGGTGCGGTGATCGCATTCCTCGGCTCGACCATCCTGCGCGACTTCGGCGCCGAGATCTACGTGGTCGAGCTGGTCAACATCGCCTTCCTGCGCGAGTTCGCGGTACTGCTGACCGCGATCGTGCTGGCCGGCCGCACCGCCAGTGCGTTCACCGCGCAGATTGGTGCGATGAAGGCACGCGAGGAGATCGATGCAATGCGCACGCTGGGCCTGGACCCGGTCGACCTGCTGGTGCTGCCGCGACTGCTGGCGCTGCTGGTCACCCTGCCCTTGCTGACCTTCATCGCGATGATCGCGGGCCTGGCCGGCGGCATCACCGTCGGCGCGTTCGACCTCGACATCCCGCCGCAGATGTACATCGCGCGCATGCACGAGACGATGGAAGTGCGGCACCTGCTGGTCGGCCTGTCCAAGGCACCCGTGTTCGCGCTGGTGATCGGCCTGATCGGCTGCCTGGAAGGACTGAAGGTCGAGGGCACCGCGCAGTCGGTCGGCGAGCGCACCACCTCCAGCGTGGTGCAGACGATCTCGCTGGTGATCATCATCGACGCCTTCGCGGCGTTGTGGTTCATGCACATGGACTGGTGACATGAGCACATCCGCCCTCCCCGACTCCATCGACATGCGCGACGACCAGGGCCACGAACTGGCCATCCGCGTGCGTGGTCTGGTCAACCGCTTCGGCAGCCAGACCGTGCACGAAGACCTGGACCTGGATGTGCGCCGCGGCGAAATCCTGGGCGTGGTCGGCGGCTCCGGTACCGGCAAATCGGTGCTGATGCGCTCGATCCTGGGCCTGCGCGTGCCCGATGCCGGGCAGATCGAAGTACTCGGCCGCGACGCGCGTGCCGACGACGCCGAGAGCCGCCTGCACATCGAGCGCAACACCGGCGTGTTGTTCCAGGACGGCGCCCTGTTCTCCTCGCTGACCGTGGGCGAGAACGTGCAGGTGCCGCTGAAGGAACACCACCGCGAGCTGCCCGAGCGCTGGCACTACGAACTGGCGCTGCTGAAAGTGAAACTGGCCGGCCTGCCCGCCGATGCGATCAACAAGCTGCCCTCGCAGCTGTCCGGCGGCATGCGCAAGCGCGCCGGCCTGGCCCGCGCGCTGGCGCTGGATCCACCGCTGCTGTTCCTGGACGAACCCACCGCCGGGCTCGACCCGATCGGCGCGGCCGCCTTCGACCGCCTGATCAAGACCTTGCAGGAAGCGCTGGGGCTGACCGTGTTCCTGATCACCCACGACCTGGACACGCTGTACGCGATCTGCGACCGGGTCGCGGTGATCGCCGACCGCAAGGTGGTGGCCAACGCACCCTTGCCTGACATCGAGAAACTGGATCATCCGTGGATCCAGGAATACTTCCACGGACCCCGCGCGCGCGCCGCGCGTGGCGAACAGATCGAGAGTGCCTGAGCCATGGAAACCAAAGCCAACTACGTGCTGATCGGCGCGTTCACCCTGATCACCGGCCTGGCCCTGCTGGCCTTCGGCCTGTGGGCCGCCAAATACTCCTCCGACCGTACCTGGCAGGAGTACCGCGTGGTGTTCCGCGAAGCGGTGACCGGCCTGTCGGTGGGCAGCCCGGTGCAGTACAACGGCATCGCGGTGGGCTCGATCACCGAACTGAACCTGGTGCCGGACGACCCGCGCCAGGTAGTCGCGCGCATCCGCCTGAACTCCAACACGCCGGTCAAGACCGATACCCGCGCCAAGCTGGCGATCACCAGCCTGACCGGCCCGTCGATCATCCAGCTCAGCGGCGGCACGCCGCAGTCGCCGGCGCTGACCACGGTCAACAAGGACCCGGCACCGATCATCCCGACCACGCCCTCTGCGCTGCAGAACATCACCGACGTCGCCAACCGCATCGTCGAGCG
The DNA here is from genome assembly GCF_059369855.1 of Stenotrophomonas sp. YJH_SMC_138. Classification (NCBI taxonomy): domain Bacteria; kingdom Pseudomonadati; phylum Pseudomonadota; class Gammaproteobacteria; order Lysobacterales; family Lysobacteraceae; genus Stenotrophomonas; species Stenotrophomonas sp. YJH_SMC_138. The sequence goes on along the minus strand of NZ_JCAFTB010000003.1, from coordinate 231,708 downwards.
CATGGACCAGATCCTCAGCGACCGCAACGTGGCCTCGATCAACGCGACGCTGGCCAACCTGGAGACGATCAGCGGCGGCCTGGCCGACCGTGACCAAGGCACGCAGGCGCTGCTGCTCAGCGCGCGCGATGCCGCCCGCAGCCTGGACACCACGCTGAAGACCACCAACGGCACCATCGAGCGCCTGGACAGGAACCTGGTGCAGCAGCTGCCTGGCATCATCGACAAGCTCGACGCGACCCTGGCCAAGCTCGACTCGGCCGCCGGCAACGCCGATTCGATCCTTGGCGAGAACCGCGCCGCGATCAACAGCTTCGCCAACGATGGCCTCGGCCAGCTGGGCCCGACGCTGACCGAACTGCGCGGCCTGATCCGCGACCTGCGCCGGGTCAGCGACCGCCTCGAGAACAACCCCGCGCGCTACCTGCTGGGCCGCGACGCACCGAAGGAGTTCGAACCCAAATGAGCCCGACCACCCTTCCGCGCCTGCTGCTGGCCGCTTCGATGGTCACCCTGCTGGGGGGCTGCTCCATCCTCGGCAGCAGCGAGAAAACCGCGGTGACGCTGTACTCGCCGTCCGTGCAGGTCAAGGCGGACCCGGCGTGGCCGCAGGCCAGCTGGCAGCTGGTACTGGCCAAGCCCAGCGCCGCGCGCATGGTCGACAGCCCGCGCATCAATGTGCGGCCGACACCGTCGCAGCTTGAGATCTACAAGGGTGCCAGCTGGGCGCAACCGGCCACCGACATGATCGAAGACACCCTGCTGCGTGGCTTCGAGGATTCCGGCCGCATCCGCGGCGTGGCCCGCAGCACCGCCGGCATCCGCGCCGACTACAAGCTGTCCACCGATGTGCGCCGCTTCGAATCGGATTACCAGGGCCAGGCCACGCCCACCGTGGTGATCGAGGTCAACGCCAAGCTGATCCATGTCGCCGACCAGCGTGTGGTCGCTGACCGCACCTTCCGCCAGGCGCAGCCGGTCGGCAGCACCGACGTACCGGCGGTGACCGCCGCGTTCGAGCGTGGCCTGCAGCAGCTGGCGCAGGACGTGGTGGGCTGGACGCTGCAGAGCGGGCAGGCCGACCAGCCGACCGTTGCGCGCTGATCGCAGCATTCGCCGGGCATGTGGTTACGGGGTCAGGTCCCTTTCCGGCCGGAAAGGGACCTGACCCCTTCTTCGTCAACGCGGCGAAATCCAACGGAAGGTCAGGTTGATCCGCTCGCCGTGCACCCGCGCCATCTTCGGCAGCGCGTGCTGGTAGAAGCGCTGGGTCTGTCCGGCCATCAGCAGCAGGTCGCCGTGGCCCAGCACGAATTCAGCCTTGCGTGCCGGGTCGTCGCGGCGTCGCAGCAGGAATCGGCGCGCCGCGCCCAGGCTCAGCGACGCGATCACCGGAGCCGGACCCAGCTCCGGCTCGTCATCGCTGTGCCAGCCCATGTAGTCACCGCCACCGCGGTAGCGGTTCAGCAGCACGCTGTTGAAGCGGCCGTGGCCTTCGGCTTCCAGGCGCCCGCGCATGGCCTGCAACACCGGCGGCCAGGGGCGCGGCACGAACTCGGCACCGGAATAGCGATAGCGGGCCTGCGGGTCGCCGATCCAGCAGCTCAGCCGCGGCGAGTCCACCCAGTTGCCGAACATGCGGATGCGATGGGTTTCCCAGGGCACTTCGGCCTGCAGCGAATACAGCAGCTGGTCGGCCTCGGCCGCAGCCAGCCATCCCGGCAGGTGCAGGACATCGGCATCGGGCAGGTCGTGGGGGAACAGCATGGTCACACGCTAGCACGCCGCCGTTTGCCGTCATGGCCGCCAGCACCGAAAATGGCGCCATGACCGTTGCCCAGATGCTGATCCCGTCCTACCGCCCGCTGTCGCGAGGCCTCGCCCGATGAGCCTGCGCCAGTCGCTGTTCCCGTTGCTGCGCGCCGTGTTCCGGGCCTTGCCGTTGCCGCAGGCGCAGCGCGACCGGTTGCGCACCCGGCTGTTGGCACGGCATGGCGACTGGGTGCCGCCGCCTCCCAAGGGGCAGCAGGATGAGGGGGGCGCGCGCGCCAGTGCCCAGCTGCGCTGGCGTGCCGATGAACCGGCGATCGGCCACGTGCCATGGCGTGAGGGAGCATTGCCGTCACCCATGCCGGCGACGCTGGTCGCTTTCTACCTGCCGCAGTTCCATACCTTCCCGGAGAACGACGCCTGGTGGGGCAAGGGCTTTACCGAGTGGCGCAACGTCACCCGCGCCCTGCCGCAGTTCGAGGGTCACATCCAACCCCGCCTGCCGGCCGACCTCGGCTTTTATGACCTGCGCAACCCGCAGGTGATGCGTGACCAGGCACGCTTGGCTGCGGAGTACGGCATCGGCGCATTCTGCTTCTACTACTATTGGTTCAGCGGCCGCACCCTGATGGAGGACCCGCTGCGTCAATGGCTGGCCGATGACAGCATCGACCTGCCGTTCTGCCTGTGCTGGGCCAACGAGAACTGGGCACGACGCTGGGACGGCCGCGACGACGACATCCTGATCGGCCAGCAGCACAGCGCAGAGGACGATCTGGCCTTCATCGCACATGTCGCGCCCTACCTGCGCGACCGCCGTGCATTGAAGGTCGAGGGTCGGCCGATGCTGCTGGTCTATCGCCCGAACCTGCTGCCCGACGCCCGGGCGACTGCCGAGCGCTGGCGCCGCTGGTGCCGCGACAACGGCGTGGGCGAGATCCACCTGGCCTACGTCCAAGGCTTCGAGCGACCGGATCCGCGCGATATCGGCTTTGATGCCGCCGTCGAATTCCCGCCGAACATGAGTAACCCGCGCTCGTTGTCGGCACAGCAGTGGCTGCTCAATCCTGCCTTCAATGGCGATGTACGCGACTGGCGCGAACTGGCTGCAGAAATCGCAGCGCGGCCACTGCCGGATTATCCGCTCTATCCTGGCGTGAACCCGGGCTGGGACAACGAGGCGCGTCGTTCCGGCCGCGGCCGCGTGTACCTGCACGCCTCACCCCGTGGCTACCGCGACTGGTTGCGCACCACGATCCATGAACGCCTGGCCCTGGCGCCTGCGCGCCAACGCATGGTCTTCATCAATGCCTGGAACGAATGGGCCGAAGGCGCGGTGCTGGAACCGGATGCCCGGCTTGGGCATGCCTGGCTTGACGCGACGCGCCAAGCGCTGTCCCCGGCTTCGCCCGCCGGCCCCCTGCGGGCCTGCCTGCTGATTCTCATTGATGATGCCGGGCTGATCGCTACAGCTTGCGAGGCCGCCAGCGGCCTGGGCGTGAGCTACCGTGTTTTCATTCCAATGGCGCAGCGCCCTCATGACGCTGCGGTCGATATCATCGGCCATGCGGGCAATGCCTTGTCCAGCATCGTGCAGGTCCTGGAGGCTTTTGGTCCGGATCCATCGTTGCTGGCCTGCTGGCTGGACCTCCGCGGAAGCAGCGAGGCAAGACCTCAGCTACCAGGAACGGCCGATCTCGACGCTGTGCTTCAACAGTTCGATGAGCAACCTGCGCTGGGCATGTTCGCGGCATCCACTCCGGAGGCCATCGCCGTTTCACGCCGTCATCTCCGCTGGGCGGCGCGGCTGGGGATGGCCGACGCCCCTACGCCGCAGACAGCAGGCACGATGTGGCTGCGGGCGTCGGCGTTGCGGTCACTGCTGGATGCGCACTGCTATCCCAGTGAGCTGGACAACGACAATGCACTTGATCCGGTCATGCAGTTGCTGCCGGACCTTGTTGCCAACGCCGGCTACGTCGTCGGAGGCGCACAACGCCAACCCTGAGGCTGGCGCTGCGCGGCAACATCATTGTCCTCAACGCCGGAACGCGACGCCGGTCTTTTCCTTCAGCTCTTCATCGCTGACACCCGGCGCGGCCTCCACCAGCAGCAGGCCCTTTTCAGTCACGTCGAACACCGCCAGATCGGTGATGATGCGGTCGACCACGCCCACGCCGGTCAACGGCAGCGTGCATTCGGCCAGGATCTTGTGCTCGCCGTTCTTGGCAGTGTGCTCCATCAGCACCACAACGCGCTGCACGCCGGCGACCAGGTCCATTGCCCCGCCCATGCCCTTGACCATCTTGCCGGGCACCATCCAGTTGGCCAGGTCACCCTTGTCGGTGACCTGCATGGCGCCAAGGATGGCCAGGTTCACATGGCCACCGCGGATCATCGCGAAGCTGTCGTGGCTGCCGAAGTAGCTGGCACCGGCACGCGCCGTAACCGTCTGCTTGCCGGCATTGATCAGGTCCGCGTCGACTTCAGCGTCGGTCGGGAACGGGCCGATGCCGAGCAGGCCGTTCTCCGACTGCAGCCACACATCCACGCCTTCGGGAATGTGATTGGCAACCAGCGTCGGCAGGCCGATGCCCAGGTTCACGTAGGCGCCATCGATCAGCTCCTGGGCGGCGCGTGCCGCCATCTCGTCACGGGTCCACGCCATGTCAGTTGCCCTCCGCGCGGATGGTGCGCTGTTCGATTCGCTTCTCAGGATGCGCGTTGTGCACGATGCGGTGCACATAGATGCCTGGCAGGTGCACCTGGTCCGGGTCGATGGCACCGACCGGCACCACCTCCTCCACTTCCACGATGCAGACCTTGCCGGCCATCGCACAGGCCTGGTTGAAGTTACGTGCGGTCTTGCGGAACACCAGGTTGCCGGCCTCGTCGGCCTTCCAGGCCTTGACCAGTGCCACATCGGCGCGCAGCGCCGTCTCCATCACGTAGTGCTTACCGTCGAACTCGCGGGTTTCCTTGCCCTCGGCAACCACCGTGCCATAGCCGGTGGCAGTGAAGAATGCCGGAATACCCGCACCACCGGCACGCAGGCGCTCGGCCAGTGTGCCCTGCGGGTTGAACTCCAGCTCCAGCTCACCAGCCAGAAACTGCCGTTCGAATTCCTTGTTCTCGCCCACGTAGGACGAAATCATTTTCTTGATCTGCCGGGTTTCCAGCAGCTGGCCCAGTCCGAAGCCATCGACACCGGCATTGTTGGAGATCACGGTCAGGCCCTTGACGCCACTGTCGCGCAGCGCAGCGATCAGCGCCTCGGGAATGCCACACAGGCCAAAGCCGCCCACGGCCAGGGTCTGTCCATCGGCGACCACCCCCTGCAGGGCCTCCGTCGCACTGGCGAAGCGCTTGCCGCGCTTTCCGCCGGAAGTCGATTGCTGCATTGCTCTACTGCCCTGCACGTTGAGGATGACCGCATTCTAGCCGGAGGCAACGAAAGAGCTGGATGCGCCGCAGCATTGCCGAGGCATCGCCAAGGGCTGCGTTGCATGGGGGTTTCTCCTGCCGGTGGTGGGCGCGGCGCCCGGCTCGCCCGCACTGATGGCCCGGACCTGCAACGAAGAGGGCCTGCTTCGCGGGACGGACGCGTGGCCGCTGGAAAAGGGTGAACGCTGCCTGTCAGATGTCGCGGCACGCAGCCATGCGGCGACAGGCGCGTCGCCAGGGTGAAATGCTCGGCCAGAAATTCCTGGCGGGGGGAAGCAACCGCGCCACAAGCCTGCGTCATCCCTGCAGCTGTCCGCGTCCGGCCATCACCCGCCGGTCCTGCTCCGCCACGTCAAGTACACCAGCAACGGCGTGATCGCGTTTGGCTGCCAGTGGCAGGAACTCCTGGGGCTGCTGCTGGCTCCCGGCCACTTGACGCAGGCTGGCCTGGCCGTGATCGCCCAGCCAGCGGCCGTTTACCCGCTTGCCAAGCGGTACGGGCGCCCCCGCGTACCCGATACCCTCAGCCAATCACCGGGAGTTGCGGAATGGAAACGATTCCCATACAGGACAAAGGCTACAATCAGTGGCTAAGCTCACATTGGATCTGACCGATGCCCCTGCCCGCCTTCAAGGCCTATGACATCCGCGGCCGCGTGCCGGAAGAACTGAACGAAGACCTGGCACGCCGGATCGGCACGGCCCTGAATGCACAGCTCGCTCCGGGCCCGGTGGTGCTGGGCCACGACGTCCGCCTGACCAGCCCCGCGCTGCAGGACGCGCTGGCGGCCGGCCTGCGCGGTGCCGGCCGCGAAGTCATCGACATCGGGCTGTGTGGCACCGAGGAGGTCTATTTCCAGACCGATCACCTGGGGGCTGCCGGCGGGGTGATGGTCACTGCCAGCCACAATCCAATGGATTACAACGGCATGAAGCTGGTCAAGGAGAACGCCCGGCCGATCAGCTCCGATACCGGCCTGTTCGCGATCTCCGATGCGGTCGCCGCCGATTCATCCGCGGCACAGCCGCCTTGCGCCGGCCAGATCGCCCAGCATGACAAGAGCGCCTACATCCAGCACCTGCTGAGCTACGTTGACACCAGCAAGCTCAAGCCACTGCAGATCGTTGTCAACGCCGGCAACGGCGGCGCCGGTGCCATCGTCGACCTGCTGGCACCGCACCTGCCGTTCGAGTTCATCCGCATCTGCCACGAACCGGACGGCAGCTTCCCCAACGGCATTCCCAATCCACTGTTGCCGGAAAACCGCGCCGCCACCGCCGACGCCGTGCGCGAACATGGCGCGGACTTCGGCATTGCGTGGGATGGCGATTTCGACCGCTGTTTCTTCTTCGACCACAACGGCCGCTTCATCGAGGGCTACTACCTGGTCGGCCTGCTGGCCAAGGCAATCCTCGCCCACCATCCGGGTGGCAAGGTCGTGCATGACCCCCGCCTGGTCTGGAACACCGTGGAGATGGTCGAACAGGCCGGTGGCGTGCCAGTGCTGTGCAAGAGTGGCCACGCCTTCATCAAGGAAAAGATGCGCGCGGAGGATGCCGTGTACGGCGGCGAGATGAGCGCCCACCACTACTTCCGCGAGTTCGCGTATGCCGACTCGGGCATGATTCCGTGGCTGCTGATCGCCCAGCTGGTCTCCGAAAGCGGCCGCTCGCTGGCCGACTGGGTTGAAGACCGCATGGCCGCCTACCCTTGCAGCGGTGAGATCAACTTCAAGGTTGCCGATGCCAAGGCTGCGGTCACACGCGTGATGGAACACTTCGCCGCGCAGTCGCCCGCGCTGGACTACACCGATGGCGTCAGCGCCGATTTCGGCGACTGGCGCTTCAACCTGCGCAGCTCCAACACTGAACCGCTGCTGCGCCTGAATGTGGAATCGCGGGGAGACGCTGCATTGATGCAGGCGCGTACCGACGAGATTTCCTCCCTGCTGCAGAAATAATCAAAGGAAGGCCATGAGCACTATCCAGCCTGTCATCCTGTCCGGTGGCTCCGGTACCCGTCTGTGGCCGCTTTCGCGCGAAGCCTATCCCAAGCAGTTCCTTCCGCTGGCCAGCGAACAGACGATGCTGCAGGCCACCTGGCAGCGGGTGGCGCCGATTGCCGCGCGCGGCCCGTTGGTGATTGCCAACGAGGAACACCGCTTTGTTGCCGCCGAGCAGCTGCAGCAGGTTGGCGCCGAGCCAGCCGCGATCATCCTTGAGCCGGTCGGCCGCAACACGGCACCGGCGATCGCGGTGGCCGCGCTGGAAGCCACCCGCGACGGCGGCGACGCGCTGCTGCTGGTGCTGCCCTCCGATCATGTGATCAACAACGAGACTGCATTCCGCAGCGCCGTCCAGGCCGCCGCCGCTGCTGCCGAAGCCGGAAAGCTGGTGACCTTCGGCATCGTGCCGACCGGCCCGGAAACCGGCTACGGCTATATCAAGGCCGCCGATGGCCAGGGCCTGCGCGCGGTCGAGCGCTTCGTCGAGAAGCCCGACCTGGGCACCGCCACCCGCTACGTCAGCAGCGGCCAGTACTACTGGAACAGCGGCATGTTCCTGTTCAAGGCCTCGCGCTACCTGCAGGAGCTGGAACGCTTCCAGCCCGCCATGCTCGCCGGCAGCCGCCAGGCCTGGCAGCAGGCGCGTCGCGATGCCGATTTCACCCGCCTGGACAAGGAGGCCTTCACTGCCGTTCCGTCCGATTCGATCGACTATGCGGTGATGGAGAAGACCGCCGATGCCGTGGTGATTCCACTGGATGCCGGCTGGAACGATGTCGGCTCGTGGACCGCGCTGCGCGATGTCTCGCAGCAGGACGGCGATGGCAACGCCCACCAGGGCGACGTGATTGCCATCGACTGCCGCAACACCTATGCCTACGCACAGCGCCTGGTGGCGCTGGTCGGGCTGGATGACGTGGTGGTGGTGGAAACCGACGACGCGGTGCTGGTCGGCAAGGCCGATCGCATGCAGGAGGTCAAGACCGTAGTGGCGCAGCTGAAGGCCGAAGGCCGCAGCGAGGCCACCTGGCACCGCAAGGTCTATCGCCCGTGGGGTGCCTACGATTCGATCGACAACGGCGAGCGTTTCCAGGTCAAGCGGATCACGGTCAAGCCCGGCGGCACGCTGAGCCTGCAGATGCATCACCATCGCGCCGAACACTGGATCGTGGTCAGCGGCACCGCTGAAGTGACCCGTGGTGACGAGGTGATCCTGCTCAGCGAGAACCAGAGCACCTATATTCCGCTGGGCGTGACCCACCGCCTGCGCAACCCGGGCAAGCTGCCGCTGGAACTGATCGAAGTGCAGTCCGGCAGCTACCTGGGCGAGGATGACATCGTGCGCTTCGAGGATACCTACGGGCGCAGCTGAGGTTTGCCCGGGGTCGGATCCCGTTGCTGCGCAACGGGCTCTGACCCGTTCCTGATCGGCCCGGCAGCGCTGCGTCGCCGGGCTTGGCCCGGCGCTACGGCCGTCAGGCCAGCTCCGCCATCACCCGCTTCAGGCCATCCTGCCAGCTCGGCAGCACGACGCCGAAATCCTGCTGCAGCTTGCGGTTGTCCAGCACCGACCAGGCCGGGCGCCTGGCCGGGGTCGGATACTCGGAACTGGGAATCGCCTCGACCGTCGGCATCTTGGCCAACACGCCGCTGGCCAACGCCTCGGCAAATATGGCCTCGGCAAAGCCATGCCAGCTGGTCCGGCCGCTGGCGGTCAGGTGCCAGGTACCCGACAACTGCCCAGGATGCTGCAGTGCCTGCGCGGTGACATCGGCGATCAACGCGGCCGGCGTCGGTGTACCGATCTGGTCGGCCACCACCCGCAACGCATCGCGCTCGGCGCCCACGCGCAGCATGGTGCGCAGGAAGTTCGCGCCGTGCGAGGCATACACCCACGCCGTGCGAAAGATCAGATGGCGGCCACCGGCCGCACGCACCGCGTCCTCGCCATCGCGCTTGCTCGTGCCATACACGCCCAGCGGTGCGGTCGGCTCGTCCTCGCGGTAGGGCGCGCTGCCCTGGCCGTCGAACACGTAGTCGGTGGAGTAGTGCACGAACGGCACGCCATGCGCCGCACACCAGCGCGCGATCACGCCTGGTGCCTGCGCGTTGGCGGCGAAGGCCGCATCGACGTCCTGTTCGGCGCGATCAACAGCGGTGTAAGCCGCCGCATTGACCACTACCAATGGCTGCACGCGGTCCAGCAATGCCGGCAGGCTGTCGGGCTGGCCGAAATCGGCCGTTTCACAGGTACTTCCGTCGGGCAGTTGGCCGCTGCGCGTGGTTGCAATCACCTTCCCCAGCGGCGCCAGCGCGCGCAGCAACTCCTGGCCCACCTGCCCGTTGCCACCGAACACCAGCACGGTCATGGCACGTAGACCGGCAGGCGATCTTCAGCAATGTCCTTGAGGAACGGCGCGTTCTCGTCCTTGGCCGACAGCGTTGGTGTGCTCACCGGCCAGTCCACCGCGATGTCGGCGTCGTTCCAGCGGACACCTGCATCGAAGTCCTTCAGATAAACCTCGGTGCACAGGTAGCTGAACACCGCACGCTCGGACAACACGGCAAAGCCATGGGCAAAGCCCTCCGGAATCCAGAACTGCTTCTTGTTCTCCGCGCTCAGCACCACCGCTTCCCACTGGCCGAAGGTCGGCGAACCGCGGCGGATATCCACAGCCACGTCGTAGACCTCGCCTTCCAGCACGCTGACCAGCTTGCCCTGCGGCCGCGGCCACTGGTAATGCAGGCCGCGCAGCACGCCCTGTGCGGACGTCGACACGTTGCTCTGCACGAAACGGTCCGGCAGGCCCAGCGCGGCGAAGCGCTCGGCATTCCAGGTTTCGAAGAAATAACCGCGGGCATCGCCGAACACCGCCGGCTCGATCACCACGCAGCCGGGCAACCGGGTTTCAATCACTTTCATGGAACGACTCCACGCACGGCGAGCTTATGCAGGTATTCACCGTAGCTGTTCTTGATCAACGGCGCGGCCAGCGCTTCCAATTGTCCAGCGTTGATCCAGCCCTTGCCGAACGCGATTTCCTCGGGACAGCAGACCTGCAGGCCCTGACGGGTCTGGATCGTCTCGATGAAGTTGGATGCTTCCAGCAGCGACTGGTGGGTACCGGTATCCAGCCACGCATAGCCACGGCCGAGCGCCTCCAGGTGCAGGTCGCCTTCGGCCAGGTAACGCTTGTTGAGATCGGTGATCTCCAGTTCGCCACGCGGTGACGGCTTCAATTCGGCCGCGTAATCGCAGGCCTTGCCGTCATAGAAGTACAGGCCGGTCACCGCATAGTTGGAGCGCGGCTTTTCCGGCTTCTCCACCAGATCGATCACCTTGCCGCCCTGGTCGAACTCGGCCACGCCATACCGTTCCGGGTCATTGACCCAATACCCGAACACGGTCGAGCCGTGCACGCGCTCGTCAGCACGCTTGAGCACCTCGCGCAGGCCGTGGCCGTGGAAGATGTTGTCGCCCAGCACCAGGCAGCTCGGCTTGCCAGCCACGAAGTCGCGGCCGATCAGGTAGGCCTGGGCCAGGCCATCCGGACTCGGCTGCACCGCGTACTGGATGTCCATTCCCCACTGCGAACCGTCGCCCAGCAGCTGCTGGAACAGCGCCTGCTCGTGCGGGGTGTTGATGATCAGCACTTCGCGGATGCCCGCCAGCATCAGTACGCTGAGCGGGTAGTAGATCATCGGCTTGTCGTACACCGGCAGCAGTTGCTTGCTGACACCCTTGGTGATTGGATATAGGCGGGTGCCGGAGCCACCGGCGAGGATGATGCCCTTGCGCTGGGTCATGGTGTCTCCTGGGTTCAGTCCGTGGTGCCGATGCGCTGCAGGCGGTAGCTGCCGTCGAGCACGCCGTTGACCCAGTCCTGGTTGTCCAGGTACCAGTCGACGGTGAAGGTGATGCCCTGCTCGAAGGTGTAGGCCGGTTCCCAGCCCAGCTCGTTCTTCAGCTTGGAAGCATCGATCGCATAGCGGCGGTCATGGCCAGGACGGTCGGTGACATAGGTGATCTGGCTGCTGCGCGGCTTGCCGTCCTCGCGCGGACGGCGCTGGTCCAGCAGTGCGCAGATCGCCTGCACCACTTCGATGTTCTGCTTTTCCGAGTTGCCGCCGACGTTGTAGGTCTCGCCGACCTGGCCCTTGGCCAGCACGGTGCGGATCGCTTCGCAGTGGTCGGACACGAACAGCCAGTCGCGCACCTGCTTGCCATCGCCGTACACCGGCAGCGGTTCGCCAGCCAGCGCCTTGGCGATCACCAGCGGGATCAGCTTCTCGGGGAAGTGATACGGGCCGTAGTTGTTGGAGCAGTTGGTGGTCAGCACCGGCAGCCCGTAGGTGTGGTGGAACGCACGCACCAGGTGGTCCGAAGCGGCCTTCGACGCCGAGTACGGCGAATTCGGGGCGTACGGGGTGGTTTCGCTGAACCTGCCGGTCTCGCCCAGGGTGCCATACACCTCATCGGTGGACACATGCAGGAAGCGGAAGGCCGCCCCTTGTCCGGCCGGCAGCGCCTTCCAGTAGTCGCGTACCGCTTCAAGCAAACCCAGGGTGCCCACCACATTGGTCTGGATGAAGGCGCCTGGGCCGTCGATGGAGCGGTCCACGTGGCTTTCGGCGGCGAAGTTCAGCACTGCATCGGGCTGGTGCTCGGTCAGCAGGCGGGCGACCAGCGCGCTGTCGCCGATATCGCCCTGCACGAACACATGCTGCGGGTTGCCGTCCAGGCTGGCCAGGGTCTTCAGGTTGCCGGCGTAGGTCAGTGCATCGAGGTTGATGACCTTGACGCCGCGTGCGACGGCCTCGAGAACGAAGTTACCGCCAATGAATCCGGCACCGCCGGTGACGAGCCATGTGGGCACTACCTGTTCTCCTGATTGGTACGGGTTGGGACGTGTCTGCAGCGAAGGGTTCGGAGGACCACGGGATATCAAGCGTTGATCCGGCTGGGCAAGCGTAGCCTGCCCGCGGCGGCAATGATGAACAGCGCCCCTGGGACCAGTGGCAGGAGGTAGCGTCCCTGCCCCTCGAACAGCAGGATCGACACCATTCCCAGGCCAAGTGTGGCCACGGCAAGCCAATGAACGGGCTGCCAGCGGCGCAGGTGGAGGCAGATGCGCAGCAGCGCAACCATCGTCCAGGCCGTCAACGCAATGTTGAGTGCCAGCGTCAACCTACCCAGCCACACCGGAGCACCGCCTCTCTCCAGGAACGGCCAATGCAGGAGGCTGCCGACATCGAACGATCCGCGCACGCGCAGCAGCGCCAACTCCAGGAAGCGGCCGGGGTGTTCGGAAATCCAACGGCGGCCAATTGCTGAGCCAATCACGTCGGCCGCAGGCGTCCAGTGGCGGAGCTTCCAGTCCTCGCTTTCTCCGCTGAAGAACCCTTGGGGAAATCCAGCATCGGCGAACCGGGCCTTGTCGTCAGCCTGGAGGGGGACATCCTTCAAGGGCATCCACCCGCCATGCGCATTGGCATCGTTGTTGTTGACCATCAGCACATACCCGCTGTTTGCACTGACGGGCACAAACTGGCCGAAAAGAACTGCGTTGCGCAGGGTCCACGGCCCCAGTACCAGCAGAAAACCCAGCACCACCATGCTGATCCGCCGCCAGGTGGCGATGCGCATCCCATCACGCAGGAGCAACGCCAGTGCCACGGCTCCCGGCAACGGCAGCATCTGTGGCCGGTTCAACGCGGTAAGTGCCAGCACGGCTCCCAGCAGCAGCCATCGGCCCGGAAAACGCACGACCGCCACAAGCATGCCGAACACGGCAAGGAACAGTGACAGCGATTCGGTACCCAGTACATTGCTGTAGGCGACCAGCGCCGGATGGAATGCCAGCACTGCCAGAGAGGCAACCTGCCAGGCCGGGCGCAGCTGGAGGCGCACCCCCAGACCGACCCACGAAACCAGCGTGCCGGCCCAGAGCAGGACATTGAGAATCTTGCCCGCGCCCACGTTCACGCCGGTGAGCATGAACCAGGCGCCGAGCACTCCGGGGTACAACGGAGGCTGGGACACATAGGAAATGCCTGAAATCCGGAAGCCGCCACCGCTGGCAACGCTGCTGGCAACCTCCAGATAGCGGCCGAAATCGGCAACGGGCTGCAAGGGGATCCATTGCACGAACAGCAGGCGCATGGCCACACCAGCAACGGCAATCGCCAGCAGCAGGCGGTATGGAGGGGGCGAGGTCAATGAAGGCATGTGGCGGGGCAGCGGAACCGGCCGCTAGAGTAGCCATTCAGGCGACGTGGATACAGGACGCCGTTTCACCATACGCATTCGCATGGTCGACAAAGGCCAGTTAGAATCGGGGTCCCACCCCCGAACCGGTTGCTGTGCGAGGACCGGACGTTCTCTCCGTTATTGAAGGACCCCGTACCAGATGAAAATCCTCGTCGCGTACAAGCGCGTGGTGGACTACAACGTCCGCATTCAGGTCAAGCCGGACGGTTCCGGCGTGGTCACCGACGGCGTCAAGCTGTCCCCCAACCCCTTCGATGAAATCGCCCTGGAAGAGGCCCTGCGCCTGCGCGACAAGGGCATCGCCAGCGAAGTCGTGGTCGCCACCATCGCCCCGGCCGATGCCCAGGCGCACCTGCGCAACGGCCTGGCCATGGGCGCCAACCGCGCCGTCCATGTGGTCACCGACCAGGCCATCCAGCCGCTGACCGCCGCGCGCACCCTGCTCAAGCTGATCGAGAAGGAACAGCCGGACCTGGTGATCCTGGGCAAGCAGGCGATCGACGACGACGCCAACCAGACCGGCCAGATGCTGGCCACGCTGTGGGGGCGCCCGCAGGCGACCTTCGCCAGCAAGCTGGACATTGCCGACGGCAAGGCCACGGTGACCCGCGAAGTCGACGCCGGCCTGGAAACGCTGGAAGTCGATCTGCCGGCCGTGGTCACCACCGACCTGCGCCTGAACGAGCCGCGCTTCATCAAGCTGCCGGACATCATGAAGGCCAAGGCCAAGCCGCTGGAGACCCTGCAGCTGGCCGACCTCGGCGTTGAAGCCGCCGACACCTTCAAGACCACCCAGTACGCCGCGCCGTCCAAGCGCAGCAAGGGTGTGATGGTCAAGGACGCGGCCGAACTGGTTGCCGCACTCAAGCAGAAGGGGTTGCTGTAATGAGCAGGATTCTCGTCATCGCCGAGCACCACGACGGCAAGCTCAACGCCGCCACCGCCAAGACCGTCAGCGCTGCTGCCGCCATCAGCGGCGCCAGCATCGACGTGCTGGTGCTGGCCGCCGATCCGGCTGCCGTGGCTGCCGAGGCCGCGAAGATCGCTGGCGTCGCCAAGGTCCTGACCGTGGCCAACGCTGCCAACGCGCAGGCCATCGCCCAGGTGCTGGCACCGCAGATCGCGCAGCTGGCCAAGGGTTACACCCACGTGTTCGGCCCGTCGACCACCTTCGGCAAGGACCTGATGCCGTGCGTGGCCGCCCTGCTGGGCGTCAACCAGGTTTCCGACCTGATGAGCGTTGAAGGCAGCCACACCTTCAAGCGCCCGATCTACGCCGGCAACGCGATCATCACCGTGGAAGCCCCGGCCGACCAGATCGTGGTCGCCACCGTGCGTGCCGCCTCGTGGCCGGAAGCCGCCCAGGGCGGCAGCGCGACCATCGAGGCGGCCAGCGTCGATGCTGCCCTGCCGACCCACACCCGCTTCGTCGGCCTCGCCGCTGGTGCCAGCGACCGCCCGGACCTGCAGAGCGCCAAGCGCGTGGTCTCCGGTGGCCGTGGTGTCGGTTCGGAAGAGAACTTCAAGGTCATCTTCCAGCTGGCCGACAAGCTCGGTGCCGCCGTCGGTGCCTCGCGCGCTGCGGTTGATGCCGGCTACGTGCCCAGCGACCTGCAGGTCGGCCAGACCGGCAAGATCATCGCCCCGGAACTTTACGTGGCCGTCGGCATCAGTGGCGCCATCCAGCACCTGACCGGCATCAAGGATGCCGGCACGATCGTCGCGATCAACAAGGATCCGGATTCGCCGATCTTCGAGATCGCCGATATCGGCCTGGTGGGCGATCTGTTTGCGATCCTGCCGGAGCTGGAAAAGGCGCTGTAGTCGAAACCTGCGTAGCAACTCGCAGGGTGGGCAGACATTGCCCACCCTGCCACTCGTCAAAACATGTCGGCATATTGCAACACGCCTTTTGCGCTGTCTTGATTCTGTAGCATTTCCCCTCCCATCGCTCCAACCGGAGGGAGAGAATGCAGATGGCGATGAAATGCCTGTTTTTTGCGGCATGGATCGGAATGCTCGCGTTGCTTGCGCGACATTGCACACATGGACAGCGATGGAAGCTGCTGGTCACTGCGCTCTGCGGAGCACTGCTGGCGATCTGGCTTTTCATTGATGCACTCAGCGGCAACGGCATCGATTACGCCGTGATCTATCATCTGCGCGCAGGCATGCGCGGCGCAGGCGCCGCTGATTTCAGCTTGCCCATCGGCCTGCTTTCGGCAGCACTGGTGGCATGCCTGGCCCTCGCTTTCATGCCCCGCCTGCATTCGGCACGGAGGTGGGCACCCGCCGGTCCCCTGTTCGCGGCTTCTCTACTGGCGACGCTGGTTTTCAATCCGATCGTCTACGACGTCGCGACACTGGTACGCCAGGATCGGCAGGCACGTCTTGCACCGGCACAAGGGGACCAGTACGTACGTCCCGACGCCCCGCTCGGGAATCACCGCAACGTGGTGATTCTCTACGCCGAAAGCTTCGAGCGCACCTATCTCGATGAGTCGCGATTCCCTGGCCTTGCGCCAGAGTTGAACAAGCTGCGCAGCGAGGCCGTGGATTTCCGGCACGTGGACTCGCGCGAAGGCGGCACGTGGACGATCGCCGGCATGGTCAGTTCCCTGTGCGGCGTCCCCCTTTCCCTCAGCCAGGACGCCAATGGCTATGCAAGCATCGGCCGCTTCCTGCCTGGCGCGTACTGCCTGACCGATCACCTGCGCGAGCGCGGATACGACGTCGAGTTCATCGGTGGCGCCGCTTCTGATTTCGCTGGAAAGGGACAGTTCCTCGCCAGCCACGGCTTCGGCACGGTACGCGATCGCTCCTATTTCAAGAGCCTGAAGCTGGGCGACAACCGTTTCTCGCCATGGGGCGTCCACGATGATGTCCTGTTGGATGCGCTCTGGGACCGCTTCGCTGCGCTCTCGCAGCAGACCACGCCTTTCGCCCTCGTCGGCCTGACTCTGGATACACATCATCCAAGCGGACACATCCCCCATGCCTGCCTCGATGTCGCCTATGAGGGGCTTGGCCAGCGCAGGCCGATGCTCGACGCAATCCATTGCTCGGACCGACTGGTTGCTGATTTCGTACGCCGCATCCGCGCCAGTCCCTACGCTCGCAATACAATCATTGTTGTTGCATCGGACCATCTGGCCCTGCCCAACGACATTGCCGACCTGTTGCGAGATGCTGATCGCAGCAACCTTCTTCTCATGTTCGGCAGCGACCTGCGCGCGAGGCAGGTTGATCGACCCGCGACCACCCTCGATACGGGCGCCTCACTGCTTGATGCCCTGCAAGGGGGAGTGGCACTCGGCTTTGGCCGCTCACAGCTTTCCGTGAAGGGCGCAGGTACTTCATTGAGTGTCCGACCCGGTCGGGAACCAGATGCCAGCGAGGACCACCTGCCAGGTTTCATGGCCTATTCCAGCACGCTATGGGAGCTGGGCCGGATCGACGATCACCTGCAGTTGGTGGATGGCGTCATCCAGTTGGGTAAGCAGACGCTGACTCCGCCCTTGGCCATCGCTGCCGATGACCGCGGCCGAATTGCCCAGCTTGGCACGAACGGCATCCGCTCTGGCCACCTTCTGGCCGGCGGTGATTCCCAGCAGGTCCTCTACATTGATCGTTGCTTTGCGTTCGACGAACGGCAGCCCGCCGATGAGTGGTGCCTGTGGGGGAGCGCTGACGGAACGGCTCGCGTGGTGTCACAACAATCGCTCAAGGCCGGCGCGTTGGTGCCGGAACTGCTGCAGGCTGCACGCGAAGCGCCCCCGGCATCCCAGCTGCGCAACGATTTCATCATCCGCACCCACTTCGATGCGAGCCATACGATCGTCGGTGAAGCGATGGATGGAAAGCTGTTCTCGCAGGGTGCGGAAGGGACCTTGGCCTATGGCGCCTACCAGGATCTGTGCGCAGGCAACTACACCCTCAGCCTGCAGGGCGTGGCCCACCCCGCCAACGGTGCCTGGGCCGACGTCGTTGCCAGTTACGGGGCACAGACCTACGACCGCCATGCGCTGCTGGACACGGCCGATGGACGTGACGGGACGATGCTGGAAGCCAGGTATGTATTCCCTGAAGACCTGCCCCTGGCTGAAGTCCGTGTCGGCGTATCGCCAGACGCTGCGGTGCGACTGGATGGCTATACCCTGCTGCCTGCCTACGAGGCACTGCCTGTGGGATCGTCGGTGGATTTCAGCGCCGATGCCAGCAATCGTTTCATTTCCTGTGGCTGGCACGGTCCCTCTCCCCAAGGGCGCAGCGTTCGTGGCGCGGCCGCCTCGCTACGACTGCGCCTGCCATCCGAGCCCGCCCGGCTGCAGGCAGTCCTTTCACTGTCGGCGCAGTCACCTCGCGAGCTCACGGTGCTGGCCAACGACGCCCCGCTCGGCTTGCTTCAGATCGAAGCAGGGACGCGTGAATACCCCATCGACCTGGCAGGCCTGTCCAGCGCCGCCGGCGGGCAGCTCACCTTGACGCTGGTGCCTGGACAAACGACCTGCGCTACGGAGGACTGCGAGCTGATTACCCTGCACCGTCTGCACTTGGCCCCGGCTGCGACGGCTCAACCGGCTGCTCCAGCCTGTCCCGGGATGCGCTGCCTTCACGCCCCCGCGCTGGTACCTGAATCTGTCGCAATGTAACTCCCCCTCGTATACTCCCCGCACTATTGGATGAGGGGAACTGCGGCATATGTCGCATCACAATGATGTACCGGCTGGATCCGGTGAGTTGACGCCGGGAGCAGCCCTGTGCGTCGATCTGGACGGAACGCTGCTGCGTAGCGACCTGCTGTACGAATCACTGCTGGCCCTGCTGGCGCGCAACCCGCTGTTTGCTTTGCTGGTACCGTTCTGGCTGCTGCGCGGCAAGGCCTATGTTAAGCGCCAGCTCGCTTCCCGGGTGGCCTTGCAGGTTGAAACCCTGCCATACGATGAGCGTGTCGTGGCCATGCTGCGCGCGACACCGCAGCGTCCGCGTGTCCTGTGCACCGCCTCGGACCGGCTGTTGGTCCAGCCGATCGCCGATCATCTCGGCGTTTTTGACGAGGTCATCGCCAGCGATGGGGCCCGCAATCTGGCCGGGCACGCCAAGGCTGAAGCCCTTGTCGAGCGCTATGGGGAACGGGGGTTCGACTATCTTGGCAACCACCGCGTTGACCTGCCGGTCTGGAAGCACGCCGCAGGTGCTGTCGTCGTCAACGCCACCGGATCGCTGGCAAACCAGGCCCGCGCGCAAACCCGGTTGATCGACCACCTGCCTGGACAGCCCGGAGGGCTCCGCACCTGGATCAAGGCCCTGCGGCTGTACCAGTGGCTGAAGAACCTTCTGGTACTGGTTCCACTGCTTACCGCGCACCGTCTGTTCGAACCAGAAGCCGTAGTAAACGCGGCGCTCGCCTTCCTTGCCTTCGGCCTGTGCGCATCCGGCGTTTACCTGCTGAACGACCTGCTGGATCTGGCGCCAGACCGGCAGCATCCACGGAAGCGGAAGCGACCATTCGCGGCCGGGACCTTGCCCCTGTTTCATGGCCTGGTCGCCACCCCCTTGTTGACACTGGCCGGTTTCGCACTGGCGCTGTGGACAAGTCCTGCGTTTGCACTGGTCCTGCTGATCTACTTCATCACGACCCTGGCCTATTCGTTCACGCTCAAGCGCATCGTGATGATCGATGTCGTGGTGTTGGCGGCGCTTTACACCGTGCGGATCATCGGCGGCGCTTTTGCAATCGATTCGCCACGGTCATTCTGGCTGCTCGCGTTCTCGATGTTCATTTTCCTCAGCCTTGCCCTTCTCAAGCGCTATACCGAACTAACCGCGGCTGCAACGCAGGGAAAGCAGAAAGCCTCCGGTCGCGGATACTCCGTGGCCGATCTGCCGCTGGTGCAGTCATTCGGGACAGCTGCGGGCTACATCGGCGTTCTGGTCTTCGCCCTCTACATCAACAGCCCTGACAGCCTCAGACTGTACGCCACGCCCCAAGTGCTCTGGCTGCTCTGTCCTGTGCTGCTGTACTGGATCAGCCGTGCCTGGTTTGTCGCCCACCGGGGCGACATGCATGATGACCCCATCGTGTTCGCAGCGCGCGACCGCGTCAGCCAGGGCGTCGGCCTCGCCGGGCTGATCATCGTAATGGCGGCGACACGCCACTGGTAATGCCTCCTCATCATTCCAAAGTTGATCGCATGTATCTCAAATTCATCCCACTCATTCTGTTCTCCGTAGCCCTCAATGCGAGTGCGCAGCTTTTCCTTCGCAAAGGCATGCCGAATGTTTCGCTGGTGACCAACCAGGGCGTGCTTGAGCTCGCACAGGGCGCCATCCGCGTTGTCCTCAATCCGTGGGTCTTCAGCGGACTGTCGTGCTATGCGATCAGCATCGTGCTTTGGATGTACGTCCTCTCCAAGGTCCAGGTGAGTTTCGCTTATCCCTTCCTGAGCGTGGGATACGTGATTGTCGTTGGTGCTGCATATCTGTTCTTCCGTGAACCGGTCAGCGTAATGAAGCTGGCTGGAATCGCGCTGATCTGTGCTGGCGTCGTTCTCGTCGCGCGTGGGGGCTGAGCCGTGACCAAGCATATTGTCATTGGTGGCTCAGGCTTCACCGGATCGCATCTCGTCCGGACCCTCCTTGCACAGGGCCAGCAGGTTCAGACCGTTGACCTGCTGCCTCTGCCTGCAGAATTCTCCGGCAGGGTCGTCCATCACCAGCTGGATATTCTGGATACTGCGGCGCTGTCGCGCGTGCCATTGGATGAAGGTGATGTCGTCCACCATCTTGCGGCAAGGCAATTCCATAACGCCGTGCCGGCAAAAGAGCAGGACGCCTGGTTCGCCGAGGTCAACGTTACCGGTACAGCCAATGTACTGAAGTGGATGCGTAAACTGCGCCAGCCACGCTTGATCTATACCAGCACGGACATGGTGTACGGGCTGCCGGAATCGCTGCCTGTACCTCCAACACACCGACGCAACCCGTTGGGGCCGTATGGACGCAGCAAAGCGGCGTCGGAACAGCTGTGCGAACAAGCACGAACCGAGGGCTACCTGATTACCGTCCTGCGTCCACGCATGATTGTGGGCCCCGGACGCTTTGGCATCCTGATCAAGCTGTTCCGGCTGATGGACCTTGGCCTTCCCGTGCCAACCATCGGCAGCGGTCGGAACCGCTACCAGATGATCGCCGTGGAGGATGTCGTCAGCGCAATTCTTGCTTCGGTCGAGAAGGGGTTCCCCGCCGTCGCACTGAGCTTGGGATCGGGCGATGCACCACCAGTTCGCCAGTTGCTGCGCAATACGATCAAGCGCATCGGCTCGCGCTCGATTGTAGTGCCGGTACCCGCCAAGCCGTTGAAGATGACCCTGTCGCTTCTGGAGAAGCTGGGCAAACCGCTGCTGCATCGGGAGCAGTATCAGATCGCCGACATCAACTACGTGGTCGACATTGCACCTACGCAGGAAGTTCTGGATTGGCATCCCACACGCAATGACGAGGACATGCTCGTTGCAGCGTACGCACATTACCGGAAGCAGATCTGAATGATCTGCATGGAGGGACCTGGATCGGGTCGCCTCCGTATCAGTGGCCTCGCCGGAGAAAAGTCCGGCGAGGCGGGATAGAGATCAGCGCGGCAAACCACCACGATGCTGCCCCAGCAAGGAAATGGCGATGACCTCCTTGCACGGGAGCCGCTGCGATCTACGTCGGGCCGGACGCACTGGCGGCGCCTGATCAGTCATCGCTATAGACGATGACCGCGCCACCCTTTGCATCCTGGAAGAGCCTCAGTCGCCCTTCACCCAGCCCGGTTTCATTCACGGCGTCACCTTCCACCGCCATCGCGCACACTTCTGCCTCGTGCGTCCGGCAATCAACAAAACTCCTGGCCCCGGTAGCCACCACCACCGAATTCATCAAGTATTCGTTGTTGAAAGTGGCAGCTGGCTCTTTGCCACCCGGCATGCGGCCGGAAACCGCCAGTACTGAATACCGGTCTGCCGGCAATGGCAATAGCGTGTGGATCTTCTCAAACAGGAAGGAGGTCGTTTCCACCTGGGTCTGGAGGAACGTACGGGCCTGTGCTTGGAATCCAATACCGCCCGCCAGCAGGAGGAGGAATACGACCGCCCGTGAGATACGATTCCCGCCTCCAAGAAGGCCGAAAAACAGCGCCAGTCCAAGTACCAGCGCGATCAGGCTGCGCGTGGTAATTACTGGTGCCAACGGAATCGAGAATGCGTGGAACGCCGCAGCGACCATTGCGAGCGTCAACAGGATCTGGATTGAACCCTTCCGGCGAACGGCGAATGGAACGAGCAGCAGCACGGTTGCCAACAGCAACCAACCATCCAGGTTCGAGGCCTTGCCAATGGAAGCTACACACTTCCCGAATGATCCAATGACGTAGCTTACGTTCTGCCATAAAGAGGGAAGATCCTTGGCCGGATGTGGCGATCGCCAGTCATCCACCTGCGGACCGAAATGCCCTGCCAGCAGCAGCAGCATCATCGACATGACCAAAGCGCCGAGTACCGCCCCTCCCACCCAGCTGAGCGTGTGTTGCAACCACAACCTCCATCGATCTCGAGCACTCCGCTGTTCGGACGCGAATTCGCCGATGAACAGGAGCGGGACCAGGAAGTAGTAGCTCTGCATCGTCCCGAACAGAAGGATCCCGAGCGCCGCATAGACCGCAACCGGTGCTATCGCCACTCGCCGCGTGACCACCTCGGCCAGGATCAGGACTGCAACTGCCGAGAACGCAGTGGCCGGCCACATGCTTTGTTCCACGACTGGCGGAGAGATCGAAACGACGGCCGAAATGATCAGTGCCAGTGCAACCGACAGGCCTGCGCGGCGCGCAATGCGATAGACCAGCAAAAGATGTGCGGCGATATACGCGGCGAACCAAGCCGACGCGTCAATACTGACAAGCACATCCTTGAAGATGTAGTTCAGCCACCGGCCATCCTGCAACAGCTTCAGCTGGAAATAGTGGTTGTAGTGAACTTCATCGTGACCGAACACATGCAGATTCGATAGTTGGCTATAAGCGGATGCCACGAGCAGCATGGACAGAAGCGCAGCCACCATCTTGAATCCGCCATGGCTCGGGGCATCAGTGCACATCGAGTGCAGCTGCGACCGCGCCCGCCCAGCCAAGTTACTCCAATCCATATCTTCCCCTAACTCCAGATTCGCCCAACTGAATTTGACCGGCCTAGCATCATCCAGGCCGAGGTACCGATGGCCGTGAACGGGCCCAATCGGCTCTTTGACTGCCCTGAAGACGTCGTATCCCGTGCGGAATGCTACTCGACTGGATGATGGCCAAGCCAATCCTTTGTGAGCCAACGGCATGGTTGGGCAGGCCCGCGCGGCTACCTGCAGCCGATCCAGCGAGCGATAGGGCACATTGCCCCATGGACAGTCTCGTGCATCACAGGACTTCACTCCCGATCAGGAATGCAGCAGCAGGTGCCTGAGCCTTTGCACGAATTGACGATGGTCATAGTGTTCCGCCAGGAACAGGCGCGCCTT
Organism: Stenotrophomonas sp. YJH_SMC_138; assembly: GCF_059369855.1. Taxonomy (NCBI): domain Bacteria; kingdom Pseudomonadati; phylum Pseudomonadota; class Gammaproteobacteria; order Lysobacterales; family Lysobacteraceae; genus Stenotrophomonas; species Stenotrophomonas sp. YJH_SMC_138. The sequence continues at coordinate 208,668 of NZ_JCAFTB010000003.1, read as the reverse complement.
GGTAGACGCGGCTGACCAAGCCTGGTCGTCTTGATCCAGCGCCTGGATGGCAGCAGCAAACTTCGACGGGTCATCGGTAGTCGGCAGTATATCCTCGACTCCAGCCAGGCCCTGCGCGGCCGCACCGGTCAAGATGATTGGAACACCCTGCCCTATTGCCTCGATCACCTTCCCCTTGACCCCGCCGCCGAAACGCAACGGCGCGATGACCAGGCGCGTAGACGCGTAACAGCGCTCCAATGCAGCATCATCGATGCGACCGAGAATACGCACCGTGTCAGAGGCATGCTGGGGCACACGGTAGTTCTCCATACCGGAGCCCACCACGGTGAGGACCGGCGCCTGTCCCCCCCGCTGAAGCAAGGGCAGCACCTTGTGCAGAAACCAGTCCAGACCATCTGCGTTTGGTGCATGCGCCATGCTGCCAACGAACAGCAATCCCGATCTTTTGCCCGGGCCGGGCGTGTGCTGCATGGATCCTGCATCCACGGTCCACAGCGGAAACATCTCGCCGTTCCCAGCCAAGCCGCGATCAGCAAGGTAACGGTTCACTGTTTCAGCCTCATCTTTAGAGGGATACAGAACTACGTCGGCATTTCTCCACGCTCGCTGTTCCACCACTCTCATCAACAGACACTGCCAATGATCGGCAAGGGTGGCCTTGGACGTAGCACGCATCAACTGCAACCGCAGATAGTGGATGTCGTGCCCGTAATAGAGATGAGTACCGGCAATCGCCGCGCGCAGGACCGGTAGATACATAGCCGCGATCAGTGGGCGGCTTGACACCGACCCGATGAAACTTCCTCCGAACGTCGCCAACCATCCGTCCAGTGCCCCCGTTTCCCGTCGACTCAATGGGGTGATGCCTCTCCCTTCAAGGGCAGCTCTCCCAGCTGCGGAGGGCTCAATCGTTGCCGACCAGAAGACGACCTCCATGCCGGCATCGACCAACAGGTCAGCGAAGCATGAGATCGCGCGCGATCCCGCATCACGGTCAATCTCGGGAAAATCATGGTCCACGAGGAGCACCCGCGGGCGTTCCGTCGACGGAACCTCCGCGGGTGTTCCTGTGGACCGTGACATCGACCAGCGACTGTACAACCCAGGGCCGAACATCAGCATGGCTTCCAGCAGCCGTCGCTTGACCTTGCCCCACCCCATTGCCGTCTCTGCCTCGCTCAATGCCAGGACTTGAGGTCCACGAAGAACTCCGGATACCCCTTCCACTTGTCGCGGAAGTAGGCTGCGTTGCGGTTGAACAGCTGCTTGTAGCGCTCGCTGCCCTCGCTGGCGCCGGTAGTCTGGTGCGGCTGGTGACGGACACCGGCCAGGTCACGGAACGCCACCGAATAACCAGCCTTCTTCACCTGGAAGCAGATGTCCGTGTCTTCGAAGCACGTAGGGTCGTAGAACACATCGAAGCCTTCCAGACGCTCGAACAGGTCACGGGCAATGAACATGCAGCTGGTCCCCAGGAAACCCACGTCATCGCGGTATCCCTTGATGCGGGCCTCGTTGTTCATGCCGCGATTGGGAAGGTAGTCGGAGATGGGTCCACCCAGGTCATCACGCGTGGCGTCGAACCATCCTGCATTCCAGCCGATGGTGCCGACACCGGGGTTGGCCGCCAGGATGTTCACGGCTTCACTGAAGCAGGACGGAGAGGTCAACCACTGGTCGGAGTCGAAGAACGCAATATAACGGCCGGTGGAATGCTTGACGCCCAGGTTGCGACCCGAGGAGCATCCATTCTCACTGTTGCGCACAAGCTTCACCTTGGCATGCCCTGCGTACAGCGATTCAACCAGTTCGGCGCCGCCATCGCTGGACTGGTTATCGACAACCACGATTTCCTGCAGCCATTCCCCGGCGTGCTCCAGCAACGTGCTCACGCAGCGCTCAATGATGCGGCGGTTGTTGTGGATCAGCACAACCACGCTTACCGACAGCGGATACTCCGGTTGCATCAACTGCTCGACATGGCCCAGCCAGGCGTGGCGGGCGATGAATGCGTAGTCTTCCGACGCAGTGGCGCCGGCCAGCTGTGCGGAAAGCTGCACGGCATCCACCCGATGCAGGTTGGGCGACGGTGCGAATGACGGCAGCGCATCGACAAACACCGGCTTCTCCAGCAGCAGCGCCGCCATTGACAGGTCGGCAAGGCGCGTGCGGTCCCCGGCCCCGCCGACGATGACAACCGCATGCGCGCCGGCGATCAGCGGAGCCATCTGCTGCGGCTGCCACGACCAATCGAGGGCACGTACCTGGCGGCTGTCGCGGCCATCCACGTTCATTCCCGTGACATGGAAAACGAGATCGGGGGACGCCTTCAGCGCGGCATCAAGCCAGGCGTCGCCGTCTCCGCCGAGGACAACGAACAGGACATGTTGTCGCCCGTCCTCATATGCCTGCGGCAGCCCATGACTGCGGTAGGAGTCGAAGATTTCATTGTCTCCAGCCGCGCCCAGGAAGCGCGACGGCAGGCCATCGACCTTCTGCTCCGGGGTTCCGGTGACAACGCGATCAGTAAGGACGCGCAGTTCCGCGGAGAGAGAATCCGCACCGAGTGCAGCGAGGTCGACGATCACTTCGGCACCGCGTTCACGTGCCGACCGGGCCAGGCCCAGCGCCTCCGGCGATGCATCGGCAAGCAGAACGCGAGTACCCTCGGCACGCACTTCCTGCAGCCAGGCGTGCGCATCGACAGCGAGACGCGCCGGCAGGCCGCTGCCATCGTCCGGCCAGGCACTTCCATCCACCGCGGTGATGCGCACGAAGAAGCCGGCACGATCGCCCGCCTTCGCGAAGTGCATCGCCCGGTTGGGCCAGCCGTCGGTGGTCAACGTGTTGGCGATCACCAGCAGGCGTTCGCGGCGAACCGGTCGCACCATCGGCGGTGGCGGTTCCGCCATCTGTTGCGTGGCAGCGGTCTGAGGAACACCCAGCGTCTTCATGCGTCGCGGGATCTGTTGCAGTGCGACCTTCAACCCGTGCCGCCTCCAGACCGAAGCCAACTTGAAGGGGGCGGCCAGCAGGCGCACCAGGTCGCGGCGAAGCAACTGCAGGAACCTACGCAGGCGACGCCAGAGATTCAGCGCATCTGCGGTCTCCTGACGGCTGCGCGCCAGCTCGGCCTGCACCTGTTCGATTTGCTGCAGCAGGATCGCAATGTAGACCTCCTTGTCATCAATATAGGCCTGCTTGCCAGCCAACTGCTGCTGGATCTGCTGCAGCATCTGCGCACTTTCCTCCTTGACCTGCTGCAGTGCCTGCGCACTTTCCTCCTTGATCTGCTCCAGTGCCTGCGCACTTTCCTGCCTGATCTGCTGCAATGCCTGCGCATTCTCCTGCAGCTGGCCTTGAGCCGCATCCAGGCGGACCATGTCTTCATTCATCTTCTTTTGCTTCTCGACAAGTTGCTGCGTCAGGTTTGTGTTCTGCGTCGTCTGCTCGGCAAGCTGATGGTCCCGGAACAGCAGTAGATCGTGGGCGCGTTGGCTCTGCTGCCGGGTCTGTTCAAGCTCGACCAGTGCCTGTTGCAACCACAGTGACAACCAGTCTGTGGAGGTTGCGTCGAAGCGAAGGGGCACCGGCGGCAGGGAGGAGCAGCCGTCGAGCAGCTGCAGGTGCGCGCTGGCGGACACTTCCAGGCTGTCCACCACCTGCGGATCCGGCCGCCAGGCTTCGGTGACCAGCGATTCGATCGCCTGCACGAAGCGCTCCGGGCCATCGTCGGTCGACAGCCTCAGAATCGACGGCATTCCAGCCATCGCATGGGCATGCGACAGCTTGTCGTCGTACTCAAGGCCTGCGGTGGGCTTCCCCGCCAGCAGGGCAAGGATGCTGGCATGCAGGCGCATGGACAGCACCGCGTCAGCGCTGGCGATTGTCTGCCAGGTCGCATCCGTTGTTGCCGGTGCGATCAGTTCATCATTGCTGCGCCCGGGTAGCTGCTGGCGCAGCGATTCGATCAAGGGCAGGTCGGACGTCGCACCACTGCCTTCGGTATGGGCCTGGAACGCCACCCATTGGACCCGCCATCCTGCAGGAACTGCAGTGCGCAACGCCTCCACCAGGGACGTTTTCCACTGCCCCTTGTCCCATTCACGCACCACCACCGCCAGTACCTTGTTCTGCGGCTGGCCTGCATCGTGCGCGGCCTGTTGCGCCGGCAATGGGTGATAGCGGCGGAACAACCATCCCGGATCGGCGGCAACGAGGATATCCCGATCCACGCCGATCTGGCGCAGCAGTGCCTTGGATGATTCATCCCGCACGGATACGGCGGCCGCATGCTGGAACAACTCGCGCACCAGGGTGCGTGCGCCCTCTGAACTCAGCGGCCCAACCCCCTGCCCCCATACGATTGTCGGCACTCCCAGTTGCCGCGCGAGCAGCATCGGCCTTGCATAGCCGGAAATGTCGTTCGCATAAGGGAGGTACACCGCATCGAGGTTGAAGGGATGATGGTCCTGGAAGATGCCGCCGCCCCCCATCACCAGTACGTCGCAATGCATCAATGCACGAGCGATGTCCCCGACATTGGCAAACTGCACGGCATCCACACCATGCATGCGGCGGGTCAACGAGGGATCGATGCTGGCAACCACCGGCTCGCCGCCCAGTTCGCGGATGCGACGGACCAGCAGGTCCAGCAGCACCTCGTCGCCCACGTTGGGTGCCCCATAGAAACCCACGACCAGGGCCCTGAATACTGGCTTGGAGTGCGTCATCATGCAGTTCTCACTGGTGCGGTGAAGCGAGGGGCGGGAGCAAGCCAGCCATGACCGGAATGGGGCTGAGGCAATACATCCACATGGCCCGCGTAGGGCACGCGTGAGTGACGGTGGTACTCGCCCGTGTCGAGGTCACCGATGCCCAGTGCCAGCACATAGCGATTGCCGGTGACATTCAACGTCAACTGCCAGTCGAAAACATAATCGCCCGGTTCCGTCGGCAGCGGCGAAAGGCTCATGTTCTGGGTGGTGCCAGCCCACAGGGCGATGTCATCCACGCTCTTCAACTGAATTCCATAGCAGGGCTGCTCGATACGCCGGCGTACATGGATGGCGACCTTCACCAGTACTTGTTCGCCATGGCCGAACGTCGTCCTTGGCTGCCCCTGCAGGTCGAGAATCTCCACGCCGGTGATTTCGCTTGCCGGCAATGCCGCAGCGTCTGCAGGCAGGCCATCGTCCTGCAAGCTGGCAAGGGCCTCGTCCGCATAGATCACGGCTCCGCCTTCTTCGTCCACCAGGTCGTCGGCATACTTCTTGACAACCTCGCGGCACGGTCCGTCCAGCACGACCCGTCCGCGACGCAGGTAGATGCCCCGGTCGCAGTATTCCAGCAGGGTATTGGTGGAGTGGGTAACCAGGATGATGCTGACGCCTTCAGACTGCATCTTGCGAATGCGGGTAAGGCACTTGGTCTGGAAGGCGGTGTCGCCCACTGCCAACGCTTCATCCACAACCAGGATATCGGGTGACACGTGGATCGCCACGGCGAACGCGAGCCGTACGAACATGCCCGAAGAGTAGGTCTTGACAGGCTGGTCGATGAATTCACCGATATCGGCGAATTTTTCAATTTCAGGCATGAGGCGGGTCATGTCCGCCGAACCCAGGCCGATGATGGCACCTGCCAGGTAGACGTTGTCGCGCCCGCTGAATTCCGGGTTGAAACCAGCGCCCAGTTCCAGCAGCGCCGATACCCGCCCGTTGACGGTCACGCTGCCGGTATTGGCCTGCAACGTACCGACCAGGATCTGCAGCAGCGTCGACTTGCCGCTGCCATTGCGGCCGATGATTCCAACAGTTTCGCCCGGCGCGATGTCGAAGTTGATGTCGTCCAACGCATGGAACACGCGCGCCGGTTGCGGCTGCATGCCCACCAGGCGCCGGAGCCGGTTTGCTGCCGGCTGCAACAGGCGCTGCGCCGGACGGTCGAAAATGCGGAAGACCTTGCCGACACCACGTACCGAAACCACCGGCGCAGCCGTCAACGGCGTATCTACTGCCTGCATCACATCACCCCCGCATGCCGATAGGCGGCTCGCTTGGCGTCCAGGCTTGCCTGCTGTGAATACTCGCGCGCCATGAGATCCTGCCCTGCCGCCGACAGAGCTGCCAGTCGCGCTCGGTCCTGCGCGCATTCCAGCAATGTACGGGCAAACCCTTCTGCGTCATCACGCACCAGGATGTCCACGCCGTCGGTCGCGCCGATGCCCTCGCACCCCTTGCTGGTGCTGAGTACCGGGATACCGGCAGACATCGCCTCGACGATCTTGACGCGGATGCCGCCGCCGGACAGCAGTGGCACCATCAGCAGATGCGCTTTGTCCAGCAGCGATTGCAGGTCGTCGACGAAGCCATGCACGAGAACGTTGCGGCCGTCATGCAATGCCTGCAGCGCCTCCGGAGGATTGCCGCCGCAGAAGTGCAGAACAATCTTCCGCTCCTGCAACTGGCCTGCCAGCAGCGGATGGATCTTCTCGGCAAACCAGGTCACCGCCTCCGCATTCGGGTACCAGCCAAAGCCTCCCATCCACAGTACGTGGAAGACATCATCCGGCTTGTCTTCAAAACGCGTGGTACCCAACGGAAAGTGCAGCGGCATGAGGTAGCGCGGGACCTTGTCGGTAACCCGCGACATGTCATGGCGAGAGATGAAGGTCATCGCCGAGAACCCGAAGGCATTGTCGATCTCGACAGCCTTCGCGGCTCGCCGGCTTCGGCTGGCAACCCATTCCATGAAACGCAGCTTCCATCCGGTCAGGCCTGCCGGCATCCAGAACGGAAAAATGTCAGCTTCGATGTTGTGGCTCAGCAGGATGCCCGGCACCTGTGGCAAGAATCGACGGAAGAACGCCAGATGGGTCGAGTTGACCTCGATCGCATCGATGCCCTGTTCCCGGACGATGCGACGTGCAGCCGCAACGGCACTGCGGCTGTAGTAGCTGGCATCGATGAAAGGCAGACCCTGCAGTGCCTGCCGCGCCATCGACAGGGCTCGCTGCACCTTGGGCAGCTCGAACGGCATCTTCGGACGAGGCTCGAGATGGACCGACCGGAACACTTTGTCGTAGAGCGCGCGATGCTGCTCGACTTTGCGTCGGTCGGCGTCGCCGCCGACGTAGCAGAACAGGTGGTAGTCGATCTCCTCGGCGAACGGCAGAACTGCGTTCACCGCATAGATGTCGCCCCCCGTCACCGCCGGCAGCGAAGGCGCCAGCATGAACACGAGGACTTGTTTCTTAACCTGCGGTTTCATCGAAGATATCCGAATCAAAATACGGTGAGAACCTGGTGAGGTACTGGATATCCCGGTTGCGTTCACCGATCTTTCGGGCGGGTACGCCACCCACCACCTCATACGGTGCCACGTCGCGTGCCACGACCGCACCCGCCGCAACCACGGCACCTTCGCCGATGGTCACGCCCGGCAACAAGGTGGCGCGGGCACCGATCCAGGCATGGTCCTGGATGGTGACCACGCCGCCAATCGCGGGAAAGGTCGGTGCGTTGTGGTCATGGTGCAGGCTGAGGATGCAGGTCTGGAAGGAAACATTGACGTTGTTTCCAACAACCACGCCTACCCGGCCATCCAGATACACCTCCCGGTTGATCACGCAGTTGTCACCGATGCTGACGTGCGCGCGCACCGGATAACCGGTGACGAACCAGCGCATGCTGACGTGCGTGTCCTTGCCGATCGCCACCTTGAGCACGCGGGTCAGATAGAACCGGCGAACACATTCGATCGGAAAGCGGGCAACGACATTGTTGCCGAGGTAGTACTTCAGCCCCATAAGCACATAGAAGAAACGCTGGCGAAGAAGCCATTGCTTCAGGCGACTCATCGTGCAAGCTCCTTCTTAAAGGACATCAGCGAATCCACACTTGGTGCGACGGAACCAGACCATTCCCAGCAGGCAGACCACAGACGCGGCAGCAAACTGCCCCGCCAGCTGCCACCAGTCCGGCAGCTGACCGAACACCGCGACGGCACGGGCCTGCTCGATGATCGTCGTAAGCGGATTGGCCAGGAAGAGCGGGCGGATGTACTCGGGAATCTTGGTGACCGGGAAGAACACTGGCGAAATGAACAGCAGGATCTGCGAGAAAACACCCACCACCTGGTTGACGTCCCTCAGGTAAACGCCCACAGACGCCAGTATCCAGCTGATGCCCAGCGCATACAGCACCAGGGGGACCATCACTACCAGAATCAACGGAAAAGTGACCGGAACACCGTTCCCGACGAACACCAGTGCAAGCGCCAGAACGCTCAGACTGATGAACCAATGGAACAGCGCCGATGAACAGGAAACGATCGGCAGAATGCCGATCGGGAACACGACCTTCTTGACGTAGTTGACGTTTCCCGTGATCAATCCCGGCGCGCGGTTGATGCATTCGGCGATGAATCCATGGAGGATCAGGCCGACGAACAACAGGATCGCAAAATCCGCCTGACGCTGTGGCTGATCGCCCCAGCGAACTTTCAGGATCACCGAGAAGAACAACGTGTATACGCTGAGCATCAACAGCGGATTGACGAAGGACCAGAACAAGCCGAGCACTGAGCCCTTGTAGCGGCCACTGACTTCACGCCGGGTGAGCTGGAAGATGAGACCAGCCAGATTCGAGGCACTCATGCGTCAGACACCATGGACAATCCGACGGTCACTGAAGTGCCCTCTCCAGATCCACCTGCAGATCCCCCAGCTCCTCCACGCCCACGCTCAGGCGCACCAGCGCATCGCTGATGCCCAGCTGTTCGCGGCGCGCGACCGGAATCGAGGCATGGGTCATCACCGCCGGATGGTTGACCAGGCTTTCAACACCGCCCAGCGACTCGGCCAGGGTGAACAGTTCGGTCTTCTCGCAGAAGCGCTTGGCCGCCTCGAACCCGCCCTTGAGCACGATCGAGACGATGCCGCCGTAGCCGGCCATCTGCTTGCCGGCCAGTTCATGCTGCGGGTGCGAGGCCAGGCCCGGGTAGATCACCTTCTCCACCGCCGGGTGCTTTTCCAGCCATTGGGCCAGCGCCAGCGCGTTGGCGCAGTGTGCCTTCATGCGCAGCGGCAGGGTCTTCAGGCCGCGCAGGGCCAGGAAGCTGTCGAAGGGGCCCTGCACGCCCCCCACCGAGTTCTGCAGGAAGGCCATCTGCTCGGCCAGTTCGGCGTTATCGCCGACCACGACCATGCCACCGACCATGTCCGAGTGGCCATTGAGATACTTGGTGGCCGAATGCAGGACCAGGTCCGCACCCAGTTCCAGCGGACGCTGCAGCATCGGCGAGGCGAAGGTGTTGTCGACCACTACGATCAGGCCATGGCGCTTGGCGATGGCGGCGACCGCGGCGATGTCGACGATCTTCAGCATCGGGTTGGTCGGGGTCTCGATCCAGACCATCTTCGTCTTCGACGTGATGGAGGCTTCGAATGCCGCCAGATCGGTGAGGTCGACGAAGCTGAAGTCCAGCCCGGCGGTGCGGCGACGCACGCGCTCGAACAGGCGGAAGCTGCCGCCGTAGATGTCGTCCATCGCCACCACGTGGCTGCCAGCGTCGAGCAGCTCGATCACGGTCGAGCTGGCCGCCATGCCCGAAGCGAAGGCAAAGCCGCGGGTACCGCCTTCCAGCGAGGCCACGCAACGCTCATAGGCGAACCGGGTCGGGTTGTGGGTACGCGAGTACTCGAAGCCCTGATGCTCGCCCGGGCTGGACTGGGCATAGGTCGAAGTGGCGTAGATCGGCGGCATCACCGCGCCGGTGCTGGGGTCGGGCGACTGGCCGCCGTGGATGGCCAGCGTGGCCAGGGCCAGCGCGCGGTCCGGGGAAGAAGCGTTGGACATGTCGTTTCCTGATTGGCGCCGATGACCGGCGCCGTCGAAGGAGCGGGAGTCTATCAGCGCGGCCTTAACGAGCTTTGACGCGGATAAACCGGGATTCAGCAGCGATCTGCGGCGATAAACGCCTTACTGAACGCGCCGACGCAGATAATTCAGCAGGTCGATGCGGGTGATCAGGCCGAGGAAGGCGTCGCCGTCCATCACGATCGCCACCTGGCCGCGGTCGAACACCGGCAGCAGGGCCTCGATCGGCGACTTCACGTCCAGCCGGTCCAGCTTGCTGACCATCGCGGTGGCCACGGTGTCGCGGAAGCGCGCCTCGTCGCCATAGACATGCAGCAGCACGTCGCTTTCGTCGACGATGCCGACCAGCTTCTCGCCGTCCATCACCGGCAGCTGCGAGACGTCGTACAGCTTCATGCGCTGGTAGGCGGTGGTCAGCAGGTCGTTCGGGCCGATCACCACGGTGTCGCGCTGGCCGTACGGGCGCAGGATCAGGTCGCGCAGGTCGCCGTGCTGCGGGCGCTGCAGGAAGCCGTTGTCCAGCATCCAGTAGTCGTTGTACATCTTCGACAGGTACTTGTTGCCGGTATCGCAGACCAGCACCAGCACCCTCTTCGGCGTGGTCTGCTCCTTGCAGTACTTCAGCGCCGCCGCCAGCAGGGTGCCGGTGGACGAACCGCCCAGGATGCCTTCCTTGCCCAGCAGCTCGCGCGCGGTGTGGAAGCTCTCGGCATCGCTGATCGCATAAGCCTTCTTGACGCGGCTGAAGTCGGAGATCGAGGGCAGGAAGTCCTCGCCGATGCCTTCCACCAGCCAGCTGCCCGACTTGTCGTTGAGCACGCCGTCGTTGATGTATTCGGCCAGGATCGAGCCGACCGGATCGGCCAGCACCAGCTCGGTCTTCGGCGACAGCTTGGCGAACGCGCGCGACAGGCCGGTCATGGTGCCGGAGCTGCCGCAGCCGAACACGATGGCGTCGAGGTCACCGCCCATCTGCTCGAGGATTTCCGGGCCGGTGCCGAACTCATGCGCGGCCGGGTTGTCCGGGTTGCCGAACTGGTTGATGAAGTAGGCGCCCGGGGTCTGCTCGGCGATGGTCTTGGCCAGGTCCTGGTAGTACTCCGGATGGCCCTTGGCGACGTCTGAACGGGTCAGGCGCACTTCAGCGCCCATCGCCTTCAGGTTGAAGATCTTCTCGCGGCTCATCTTGTCGGGAACGACGAGGATCAGCTTGTAGCCCTTCTGCTGTGCCACCAGCGCCAGGCCCAGGCCGGTGTTGCCGGCGGTACCTTCAACCAGGGTCGCGCCCGGCTTCAGGTCACCACGCTGCTCCGCCGCCTCGATCATCGACAGGCCGATGCGATCCTTGATCGATCCGCCCGGGTTGGCGCTCTCCAGCTTCAGGTAGAGCTCGCAGACGCCGGTGTCCAGGCGCTGGGCCTTGACGATCGGGGTCTGGCCGATGAGTTCGAGGACGGAAGAATGGATGGGCATTCGGAGGACTTTCGATTCGCGCCACGCAGGGCCGGACCGATGATTATCCGACGGATGGCGCTGAATGTCAGGTCGGCGCGGAGATGCCGCCCGCCGGCCCCGTAAAGGGATGCGGGCGGCCCCGGATCGACGAGGAGACCGGTACCGCCCGCATCGGTGAGTGGTGCCTGGAGACCAAGGCACCACCGCCTGTGGTGCCTTGGCGCGGCCGCCTCATCGGCGGTGCCGCGATGCCGGGGCAGAAGCGCCCGGCGGGGCCATCGATGGCCGGGTCACGCCGTTCCGGGCGCGACGGGGTGCGTCAAAGCGTGGGGGACGTCGTTGGGAGCGGTGTTTCGTACATTCGCAGAAGGCGTTGCTTGGCCAGCAGCTTCTCACGCTTCATGCGACCCAGGGTGACATCATCGATCGGGAGTACACCCAACTCCGCGTCCATGCACTTCTTGTTCAACTTGCGGTGCTGGTCATGGAGTGCCCTGAACTCCGGATCACGCGCGCGACGGGCGTCGATCTCGCTCTGGGGCTGATCTTCAAACATGATGGACCTCCTTCGACAGATACACGAACGCCCCGGCCGCAAGGCACGGGGCGTTGTTCATGGAGGAGTGCCGGTCGATGGCCACCTGGACGCCTGCAACGACCTGCGGCACTGGCCTGCGCACGTCGATCTGCTGCGGTTCGCGCCCTGCTTGCATCGGCCCGGCCCTCCCATCGTCCGGTCCGCGGCATTGCGTCCCGGACGATTGACCCTACGCCTGCTCAGGGCGGGGTACAAGACCCCTGCGACAAAAAGACCGAACCCCGCCGGGGCGGGGTTCAGGCTGAATGCTCATTGCAACGAAAAACAAACAATATCAATGCATTACGGCGCGATGATGACCTCGGCCGAACGGGCCCGGGTGGAGGCTGCCTTCTTGCCGCTGACCTGGATCCGGTTGCTGGCGACACCACCCGCGACCAGGGCGTCGCGCAGCGCTTCGGCACGCTTCTGGCCCACGCCGTTGGCACTGTCGTAGGCCTCGATGCGCAGGCGGCCCTTCTTGCCGATGTTCAGGTACTCGGCGAGCGCCTTGGCCTGGTTGCGGGCGCCGCCAGACAGGCTGGACGCACCTGCAGCGAACGCGTCGCCCCCGAAGGTGAAGACCTCACCGCGCGCATCGAACTTCGAACCCGGCAGCTTCTGGCCCGACACCAGCTCGGCCTCCTCGCGGGCCAGCTTGGCGGCGTTCTGCTGGGCGGCGCTGAGGCGCTGCTGCTGCTTGCCGGCCACGCTGGTCAGGGCGTTTTCGGCGTCCTGGCGGGCCAGGGTTTCGGCCTCGGCGGCCTGGCGCAGGCGTTCGGCTTCCTCGGCCTGCATCTGCGCCTGCATGCGCAGCTGTTCGGCTTCCTGGCGGGCACGGGCGGCATCGCGGCGGCTGGCCTCGATCAGCAGGTCGCTGCGGGTGCGCTCCAGGCGGTCGACCTCGCGGGCGGCCAGCGCAGTGCGCACCGCGGTCTCGGCAATCTCCACCCGGCGCTCGGCCAGGTAGGTGGCCAGCTCCTGGTCACGGCGCTTGGCCTTGTCCAGGGCCGCGATGGCCTGCTGCGCCTGCATGCGCTCGAAGGCGCCCAGCTCAGCGGTATCCGGGTTGGCCTGGATGGCCATCAGGCGCTGGCTCAGCTGCGCCACCATCGGGTTGTCGGCGGCCACGGCCAGGGTCGGCAGCGCCAGCAGCGCGGCCAGGGTTGCGGCGGTCATCGGCTTCACCGGCGGTCCTCCCCGGTCGACAGCTGGCGTTGCAGCTGGTTGACCTCGTTGCGGCGCAGCTGCAGCTGCGCGCTGACGGTGGCTTCCTCGCTGCGGACGCGTGCCAGGTCGGCATCGGCGGCGGCGCGCAGGGCCATCGCCGGGGCGTTCTTCCGTTCGCGGCGGTCGCCGGCGGCGCGCTGGGCCTGCTCCAGCCCCTGCCGGGCCAGACCGATCAGGTCCGGGGCGTACTGGTCGGCGTCGGCCTGGGTGGCCTTGTCGACCGCCTGCCGGGCCTGCGCCAGTTCCAGGGCGGCGTCCTGCGCCCAGGCGGGGGCAGACAGTGCGAATGCAAACGCCATCACATACAGGCCATGGCGCATTCGTGCGAAGCTAAGTCGTTTCATTGGGGAGGCCGTACCGGTTGTCGGTTCACGGCCATTGTCGTCAAGCCGACACCGTGCTGGCAACGGGCGTCGGCCGTTTCGTTGGGGAAAATTCGCAATGGATATCGGCTACTTCCTGAAGCTGATGACCGAAAAGAACGCTTCGGACATGTTTCTGACCACCGGGGCACCGGTCTACATCAAGATCGAGGGGAAGCTCTATCCGCTGGGCAACACCGGCCTGCCGCCGGGCATGGTAAAGAAAATCGCCTACTCGCTGATGGACGAAGGCCAGGTGCCGCAGTTCGAGCGCGAGCTGGAGCTCAACATGGCCATCGCCCTGCCCGATGCCGGGCGCTTCCGCGTCAACGTGTTCAAGCAGCGGGGCGAGGTCGGCATGGTCATCCGCGCCATCCGCAGCCGTATCCCGAGCATCGAGGAGCTGAACCTGCCGCAGGTGCTGAAGGACGTCATCATGACCCCGCGCGGGCTGGTGCTGGTGGTGGGGTCCACCGGTTCCGGCAAGTCCACCTCGCTGGCGTCGATGATCGACCACCGCAACAGCACCACCACCGGTCACATCCTCACCATCGAGGATCCGATCGAGTACCTGCACAAGCACAAGATGTCGATCGTCAACCAGCGCGAGGTCGGCCTGGACACCCACGCCTTCCACAACGCGCTGAAGAACGCGATGCGTGAAGCGCCGGACGTGATCCTGATCGGCGAAATCCTGGATGCGGAAACGATGGAGGCGGCGATCGCCTTCGCCGAGACCGGGCACCTGTGCTTGGCCACCCTGCACTCCAACAACGCCGACCAGACCATCGAGCGCATCCTCAACTTCTTCCCGGAAAGCGCGCACAAGAACGTGCTGATGAACCTGGCGCTGAACCTGCGTGCGGTGATCAGCCAGCGCCTGGTGAAGAACAAGGAGGGCCGTCGCCTGCCGGCCACCGAGGTGCTGATCAATACGCCGATGATCCGCGACCTGTTGCGTCGCGGCCAGGTGCACGAGATCAAGGCGGCGATGGAAGGCTCGCTGGAAGAAGGCATGGAGAGCTTCGACCAGTGCCTGTTCCGGCTGGCCAAGGCGGGCATCATCGAGCAGGAGGAAGCGCTGCGCGCGGCCGACTCGCGCGATGGCCTGGCCCTGAAGTTCCGTTTGTCCGAAGGCAGCAGCGGCGAGCACGACCCGTACGCCGATTTCTCAGCCGGCGCACCCAGCATCACCCACGGCTTCTGACCCCACGAAAAAGGGGACGGAGGGGATTAAGTCGTTTGTGCATTTGCGACTTAATCCCCTCCGTCCCCTTTTTTCTGAAGCGTTCATGGGCGGTCTCATCCAATGAGACCCCTCATCCGTAGGTTTCCTCAATGGAAACCATCCGCAAGCTGGCCATTCTGGCCGACGCCGCCAAATACGACGCGTCCTGCGCCTCCAGCGGCTCGGGCAAACGCGATTCGCGCGCCAGTGGCGGTATCGGCAGTACCGAGGGCATGGGCATCTGCCACAGCTACACGCCCGACGGCCGCTGCGTTTCATTGCTGAAGATCCTGCTGACCAACTTCTGCATTTACGACTGCGCCTATTGCGTGAACCGGGTCTCCAGCAACGTGGCCCGCGCGCGTTTCAGCGTGGACGAGGTGGTCACGCTCACCCTGGACTTCTACAAGCGCAACTACATCGAGGGCCTGTTCCTGTCCAGCGGCATCATCCGCAATGCGGACTACACCATGGAGCAGATGGTGGAAGTGGCCCGGCAGCTGCGCGAAGAACACCGCTACGCCGGCTACATCCACCTCAAGACCATTCCCGAGGCCTCGCCGGAACTGCTGGCCAATGCCGGGCGCTATGCCGATCGCCTGTCCATCAACGTGGAACTGCCGACCGAAGCCGGCCTGAGCGCCTTGGCACCGGAGAAGACGGTGCATTCGATCCGTGGCGCGATGGGCGAACTGCGCTGGCGCATCGAGGAAGCCAAGGAAGCTCGCAAGGCCCCCGCAGTGGTGGCGCCGACGGCCAGCCGCAGCGCTCGCCCGCGCCCTCCCCGTTTCGCACCGGCCGGGCAGAGCACCCAGATGATCGTCGGCGCGGACGGGGCAAACGACCAGCAGATCCTGGCCAGCGCCGACAGTCTGTACGGCAACTACCGCATGCGCCGGGTCTACTACTCCGCATTCAGCCCGATTCCGGACGCCAGCCGGCAGCTGCCACTGCAGCCGCCACCGCTGCAGCGCGAACATCGCCTTTACCAGGCAGACTGGCTGCTGCGCTTCTACGGTTACGGTGTGGAGGAGATTACCGATACCACCCAGGACGGCATGCTCGACCTGGATATCGACCCCAAGATGGCCTGGGCGATCCGCCATCCCGAGCGCTTTCCGGTCGATCTGAACCGGGCACCGAAGGAAATGCTGCTGCGCGTGCCCGGCCTTGGCGTGCGCAACGTCAAGCGCGTGCTGATGGCACGCCGCCACGGGCGGCTGCGCGTGGCCGACATCGCGCGCCTGAGGGCACCGATGAGCAAGCTGCTGCCGTTCGTGCTGCTGGCCGACCATCACCCGCGCAAAGCACTGGATGATCCGGCGGCGCTGCGCGCGCAGCTGGCCCCGCCGCCGCGCCAGGGTTCGCTTTTCGATGCCCCGTCTGCATCCTGACGCGCAGCGCTGGTCGCTGCGGGTGGATCCGCCGTGGTCGCTGCAGGCCTGGCGCGATGCTGCGCGCGAAGCGTTGCTGCGCGGCGTTGCCCCGCCGCAGCTGGACTGGCTGGAAGGGAGTGACACGTCGCTGCTGGATGCGCCGGCCGTGCAGCAGGCGCCGATGCTTGCCGATGCCGGTGCACCCAACGTTCCACGTGACTTCCTGGAGCTGGCGGCCACCTGCCTGTGCCATCGCGATCCCCAGCGTCTGGCCGTGCTGTATCGCCTGCTGTGGCGCATCGCCCATGGCGAGCGATCAGTGCTGGGCAACCCCGCCGACGCCGATGTCCTGCGCGCGACAGCCCTCGCCCAGGCCGTCCGCCGTGACACGCACAAGATGAAGGCATTCGTGCGCTTCCGCGAGGTACCTGGCCAGCCCGATGCGTTCATCGCCTGGTTCGAGCCGCAGCACCACATCGTCGACCGGGTCTCGCCGTTCTTCGCGCGCCGCTTCACCGGCATGCGCTGGGCGATCCTGACCCCTTCGCGCAGCGTCGCCTGGGATGGGCAGGCGCTTGCCTTCGGCCCCGGTGCACGGCGCGAAGATGCCCCGGCCGAGGATGCACGCGAGTCGCTGTGGCAGACCTACTACGCCAGCATCTTCAATCCGGCGCGGCTCAACACACGGATGATGATGCAGGAGATGCCGGCAAAGTACTGGCGCCACCTGCCTGAAGCACAGTTGCTGCCACGCCTGGTGCGCGACGCGGCCGACCGCGTGCAGGAAATGCATGACCGGCCGGCACAGGCACCGCAACGCAGGATTCCCCCGCGTGCGAACGCTGCGACGCCGGCAGCCGATGCCAGCAGCCTGGACAATCTGCGCGGACAGGCCAGTGCCTGCCGCCAGTGCCCGCTATGGGAGCAGGCCACGCAGACCGTGTTCGGGCAGGGGCCTGCCGATGCGCGGGTGATGGTGATCGGCGAGCAGCCCGGTGATACCGAGGATCTGCGCGGGCAGCCGTTCGCAGGACCTGCCGGCCAGGTGCTGGACCGCGCACTGGCGGAACTGGGAATCGATCGCGCCCAGCTGTACCTCACCAACGCGGTGAAGCACTTCCACCATGAGCGGCGCGGCAAGGTGCGGCTGCACAAGCGGCCGGAAAGCCGCCACATCCAGGCCTGCCGCCCCTGGCTGATGGGTGAGATCGCACGCGTGCGGCCCCAGGTGATCGTGTGCCTCGGCGCGACAGCCGCAGCCTCGGTATTCGGTCGTGATTTCGACCTCGCACGCGACCGCGGACGCTGGCACACCCTCGAGGACGGCACGCGCGGCTACGCCACGGTGCACCCGGCATGGGTGTTGCGGCAGGCCGACGATGCGCGCCGCGAGGAAGCCTACCGGGTGTTCCGCGATGACCTGGCCCGTTTGCGGCAGAAAGGGGACGGAGGGGATTAAGTCGTAAGTGCATATACGACTTAATCCCCTCCGTCCCCTTTTTTTCGTCCCCTTTTTTTCAGGCGGCGTCGGGCTGGTTTTCCGGGCGTGCGCGGTCGAAGGCATCCACTGCCTGGCAGGCCGATTCGATGCGGCGCAGGGTCGGGTACGGTGCCAGGTCCAGGCCGAAGCGGTGGGCGTTGTACAGCTGCGGCAGCAGGCAGATATCGGCCAGGCCGGGACGGTCACCGTGGCAGAAGGCGCCGGTGTCACGACTGTTGACCAGCAGGGCTTCCATCGCCGCGAAGCCCTCGGCGATCCATTGCAGGGTCCACTGCGTGCGCGCATCGGCCGGCACCTGCAGATCGCGCTCCAGGTACTGCATCACCCGCAGGTTGTTGATCGGGTGGATGTCGCAGGCCACCAGCTGGGCCAGCGCCCGCACCCGCGCGCGGCCGGCGGCGTCGGCCGGCAGCAGCGGTACCTGCGGAAAGCGCTCGTCCAGGTATTCGAGGATCGCCAGCGACTGGGTCAGCACATGCCCCTCATGCAGCAGGGTTGGCACCTGCTGCTGCGGGTTGAGCGCCCGATAGGCATCCCGGTGCTGCTCGCCACCGTCGCGCACCAGATGCACCGGCCGGGCCTCCCAGGCCAGGCCCTTCAGCTCCAGGCCGATGCGCACGCGGTAGGCGGCGCTGGATCGCCAGTAGGTGTACAGCACGATGCCGTCGTCGACCGGGATCTCCATGGCCGCCTCCATGCTCAGGGCCTGGCCGCCTGTTCGATGCGCTGCTCGATCGCACCGAAGATGCTGTTACCGGCGGCATCGAGCATCTCGATGCGGACCACGTCGCCGAACGACATGAACGGCGTGCTCGGCTTGCCGTCCCGCAGGGTTTCGACCACGCGCTGCTCGGCGAAGCACGACGCACCCTTGCTGGTGTCTTCATTGGCGATGGTGCCCGAGCCGACGATGGTGCCGGCGACCAGCGGACGGGTCTTGGCCGCATGCGAAACCAGCTGGGCGAAATTGAACTGCATGTCCACGCCCGCTTCCGGCGCACCGAACCACTGGCCGTTGATGTGGGTCAGCAGCGGCAGGTGCACCTTGCTGTCCTGCCACGCGGCACCCAGCTCGTCAGGGGTGACGAACACCGGCGACAGCGCCGAGCGCGGCTTGGACTGCAGGAAGCCGAAACCCTTGGCCAGCTCGCCCGGGATCAGGTTGCGCAGCGAGACATCGTTGACCAGGCCGACCAACTGGATATGACCGGCTGCCTGTTCCGGGGTCGCCGCCATCGGCACGTCGTCGGTGATCACCACGATCTCCGCTTCCAGGTCGATGCCGTAGTCCTCGCTGACCACCTTGACCGCATCGCGCGGGCCGTAGAAGCCGGCGCTGGTGGCTTGGTACATCAGTGGATCGGTGTAGAAGCTCTCCGGCACCTCGGCGCCACGGGCACGGCGCACGCGTTCGACGTGCGGCAGGTAGGCGCTGCCATCGACGAACTCATAGGCGCGCGGCATCGGTGCGGCCAGTGCCTGCGGGTCGAGGTCGAACACGCCATCGGCATCGCCAGCGTTGAGCGATTCGTACAGGGCGTTCAGGCGCGGGGCGATGTGGCTCCAGTCCTCCAGGGCCTGCTGCAGGGTGGCGGCAATGCCGGTGGCGCGCACGCCGTGGCGCAGGTCACGCGAAACGACGATCAGGGTGCCGTCGCGGCCGCCTTCCTTCAAAGAACCAAGCTTCATGGGTGGGTGTCCGGAGTCGTGGGCAAACAAGTTTCAAGTGTAATCAAATCTGCGGCGACGCCAAGCTGCAGCGCGGCATCGGCCCACCCTACCGTAGTGGGGGGTTCGGCAGGGCTTGCTGCCCTGCACCTGCTCAATGCAACAGCAACGGCAACGTCAAAAGCGGCTCTGGCTTTCTACTGGTTGGGCGGGGCGGTGTGGGTGGGCAGGACACGCCGTAAACCCGTCCATGGGGGCTCGATGGCGCCATCCATGGCGCCAACGGTCCTGCCCACCCACACCGCCCTACCCCCGACAGTTTCCCGATGACGGATCGAACATCCCCATCATTCATCGTCGAAATCCGTCAGATATCGAAATAAATCGAATGAGATTCGACAGATCGCGAAAAACTGTCGAAGGCGGGGTGGGGCCGGTTGAGGGGGTGTGAGCGGCATGGATGCCGCGACCAAGCCCCCATGGATGGGTTTACGGCGCCCCCCTCAACCGGACCCACCCCGCCAACCCTCAGGAAGCCAGCTTTTGACGTTGACGTGGCTCTGGCCTCCGCGGGTGCAGGGCTGCAAGCCCTGCAGACACCCCCTACCTGAACAGGCCTTTTTGCGCGAAGTCTCGAACATCGTTTAGACTTGCAGAGTCTGCAGCGGCCGTCCGTTTCCCTCCGGGATCGCCGGCGACCAGGGTCCGCCCTCTTCGCCCGCCCCCACTCCGACGCCGTTCGTCACGCATTCCAGCCTGCGCTTCGTGCCGGCTGCACCCAATTCTCGCAGCGCGGTTCACGGGAACGCTCCGAGTCAGCCGATCAGTTTGATCTGCCCCCGTCTGTCCGCTCGGACAGGCGTTTCTTGTACTTGGAGCAAACTCAATGTCTTTTGAATCGCTGGGCCTGGCGCCCTTCCTGCTGCGCGCGCTCGCCGAGCAGGGCTACGAAAACCCGACCCCGATCCAGCAGCAGGCGATCCCGCTGGCGCTGGCCGGTCGCGACCTGCTGGCCGGCGCACAGACCGGCACCGGCAAGACCGCCGCGTTCGGCCTGCCGCTGCTGCAGCACCTGGGCACCGCCTCGCAGGAGGTACGTGCCGGCCCGCGCAAGCCACGCGCGCTGATCCTGGCCCCGACCCGCGAGCTGGCCACCCAGGTGCATGACAGCCTGCGTGGCTACAGCAAGTACCTGCGCATCCCCAGCGCCTGCATCTACGGCGGCGTCGGCATGGGCAACCAGCTGGACATCCTGCGCCGTGGCGTGGACCTGCTGGTGGCCTGCCCGGGCCGCCTGATCGACCACCTTGAGCGTCGCAGCGTCGACCTGTCCGGCATTGAAGTGCTGATCCTGGACGAAGCCGACCGCATGCTCGACATGGGCTTCCTGCCGTCGATCAAGCGCATCCTGGCCAAGCTGCCGAAGCAGAACCGCCAGACCCTGCTGTTCTCGGCCACCTTCGAGGACAACATCCGCCAGTTGGCGCTGGAGTTCATGCGCAACCCGGAACAGATCCAGGTGACGCCGAAGAACACCGTGGCCGAAACCATCACCCACCGCGTGCATCCGGTCGACGCCGGCCGCAAGCGCGACCTGCTGCTGCACCTGCTGGCGCAGGACAGCCGCGAGCAGACCCTGGTGTTCGCCCGCACCAAGCATGGCAGCGACAAGCTGGCCACGTTCCTGGAAAAGTCGGGCATCAAGACCGCGGCGATCCACGGCAACAAGAGCCAGGGCCAGCGCCTGCGTGCGCTGGGTGACTTCAAGGCCGGCCGCGTGACCGTGCTGGTGGCCACCGACATCGCCGCGCGCGGCATCGACATCAACGAGCTGCCGAAGGTGATCAACTTCGACCTGCCGATGGTGGCCGAGGACTACGTGCACCGCATCGGCCGCACCGGCCGCAACGGCGCGACCGGCCAGGCGATTTCGCTGGTGGCGCAGGATGAAGTGAAGCTGCTGCGCGCGATCGTGCGCCTGCTGGGCCGCGACATGGACATCCGCGATGTGCCGGGCTTCGAGCTGCAGACGCCGATCCGCTGGGGCAACAGTGCGCCGGGCAAGGCCGAGCACGATACCGGTGAGCGCGCGCCGCGCAAGAGCCACGCACGCCGTCCGCACGGCGATGCGCCGCGCCATGCGCATGCCGGCCCGAAGAAGGCCGGTGGTGGCCGTCGCGAGGGCGGCGGCAACGGCCAGCAGCGTGCGGGCGCGGGTCAGGGCCAGCGCCGTGGCGGTGGCGGCAATGGTGGCGGCCGTGGTCGCGGCCAGGGTGGCAACGGCGGCGGTCGCGCCGGCTGATCCCAGCTGACATGGATGGCGCTTCCCGCTGCGCGGGGGGCTATCGAGGGACGGCGCTGACGCGCCGTCCTTTTTTTGTTGCTGGCTACCGGGTGATAAAGCACGCGGTGGCAGTACCGAGGGCGGATGGACATGGGGGCAGCGCAGAACACGCTGTAAATACGTCCATGTAAGCTCGATGGCGCCATCCATGGCGCCAACGGTTCTGCGCTGCCCCCATGCCCATCCGCTTCAAGCATTGCCTGCGCCTTCTTCTCCCGCCGGGTAGCCGGGAGAAGAAAGATCAAATTCAAGTTCAAATTCAAATTCAAAGGCAAAAGCCGAAGTCGCAATTCCTGGCTTTGCTTTTGCTTTTGCTTTTGTATTTGCCCTTGCTCCCGCCTTGGGGTCTGATGCGTCCGCGCCCGCAGGAAACTGTCATGGGAGGCAGGGGGCCTCAGCCAGGACCGTTGGCGCCAAGGATGGCGCCATCGAGCCCCCATGGATGGGTTTACGGCGTGTCCTGGCTGAGGCCCCCTGCCTCCCAAGCACAACAGAAACTCGGCGCCAAACACCTCAACCCCGCGCTTTCGCCGGATTTACCAGATTCCCGAAGAAGATCGCGTTGATCAGCAGCCGGTCCGTGCCATGCCAGTACTTGCGATGCGCCGGATCATCGGCGAACAGCACCACGTTACCCTGCCCCTGCGCCGACACCAGCAGCCACGCGCTGCCCGCCACCCGCGTGCGGTTGCGCTCGGACAAGTAACCGTTCACCCGCGGCGGCGCGTCGATGCGTACCACCGTCGAGAACGGGTTCGCACTCGGCTGCAGCGTCACCGTGTTTTCCTTGTTGATCGCCAGTTGCCGGCGCGGCACGCCGAACGCCAACGGATGGCTGGTATCCACGTCGGCACTGAGGATGTTGCCGCTGACCCGCTCGATCGCGGCGATGTCGCGCTGGTCGCCGAACGCACGGCGGCTCTCGTCGGCAGTCTCTTCTTCCTTTCCGAGCTTCTCGCCGTCGGCCAGCTTCTGTTCGATCGCCCACTTCGAGGCGCTGCCGTAGGTCACCAGTGAACCTCCGGCCTGCACCCAGCGCTTCAGTGCGGCCACCGCCGTGGCATCGATGCCGCTGTAGGTGCCGCCGGACAGCACGATCGTGGTGTAGCGGTCCAGCGGCACCTTGCCCAGCTGCTGCGGGTCCAGCTTGCTGGCAGGCAGGTGCAGCTGCTGGTCGAGCAGGAACCACGCCGAACCGATCTCGGTGGCGGCCACGCCCTCGCCCATCACCAGCGCGACCGTGGGCTTGCGCAGCGCCTTGACGCCGTCACTGCCGAGGTCGATGCCTTCGCGGCTGCGGCCGCTGGGCAATGCGTGCACCTGCACACCCGCCTCGCGCGCGGCCGACGTCACTGCCTCAAGCAGCGCTGCGCCCTGCAGCGATTGCCCGGCCACCGGAATCACCAGGCTGCCGGCGGCGAAGCTGACCTCGCCCTGCGCGGTCGCGGTGGTGAACGGCTGGAATGCCGCACGTGCGCTCACGCCCTTGCCCTGCAGTGCGGCCAGCGCGCGCCCGGCGTTGTAGTCGCGCCAGTCGATCGCGTAGGCGAATCCGGCCTGGCTGCCCAGCACCGCGCCCTGCGCCGCCGGCAGCGCGGTCACGCGTGCACCGCCTTCGATACGGCTGCGGCTACCGGCGAAGGCCACGCCGTAGGCCGGTGCGATTGCATAGCTGGTGCTGCCGTAGAACACATCACCCTTGATCGGCGGCGTCTCGGCAAAGATCGAATGCACCAGGCGGAACTGCGCCTGTTGGACCGGCACAACGTAGGCGCTGCCGGCATCGAAGCGCTGGCCATCGACAGTGACGGCACGATCCAGCGCGCGCACCTCGACGCGATGCAGCAGCAACAGTTCCAGCAGGCGACGGGTCAGGGCCGGGTCATGCGCATCACCGAACACGAAGCTCTTCACCGGCTGCTGTGCGGCCTGCTTCAGCGCGCTCTGGAAGAACTGCTTCTGCAGGTCGAACAGGCCGCTGCGCTCGGTCACTGCGCCACGCACCGTGCCCAGCCCGGTGGCGACCTGGTTGCGGATGGTGAACGGGAACGTCAGCAGGCCATTCACCGATTCCTGCACGCGGCCGCGCGAGCTGGCCTGTTCGACGGTCACGCCGACGGCACCATGGAAGTCCGGGTAGGTCGAGCCGTATACCGGCGAGAAGTTGTCGAAGTTCTCGCCGGTGTAGTACAGCGAGCCCAGCGCATTTAGCGCCTGCGCGTGGTACCTGGCCAGGGTCTTGTTGAATTCGTACGACGCCGCGGGAATCAGCGGACTGTGCATGCTCTTCGGCGAGGGCTCGAAGTAGTAGGTGCTGTCCTTGCCCATTTCGTGGAAGTCGATCTGCACGTTCGGGTACCACTGGTGGAACACCTCCACCTTCGGCCGCGAGTCCTGCTGGGTCAGGGCCAGCCAGTCGCGGTTGAGATCGGTGAAGTAGTGGTTGGTGCGCCCTTGCGGGAACGGTTCGACGTGCTCCTTGTCGGCCGGGTCGGCCGAGGCCGGATCGGAGGCCCACGCGTTGTGCCAGTTGGCGGCACGATCGCGACCGTCCGGATTCTGCGCCGGGTCGAACAGCACCACCGCCTGCTGCAGCCACTGCTGGGTTTCGGCGCTGCGGTTGGCCACCAGGTAGTAAGCCGTCAGCATCGCCGCCTCGGCACTGGAGGTCTCGTTGCCATGCACGCTGTATCCCAGCCACACCACCACCGGGCTGTCGCCCGCCGCACTGCGCGGCTGCGCCGGATCGGCCAGGGTCGCGTGCTGCTGGCGGATCTGTTCCAACCGCGCGTGGTTGCCTGCGGCAGTGACAGTGGCGATCAACAGCGGGCGGCCCTCATAGCTGCGGCCGATCTCGCGCACGCTGATCCTGTCCGAGCGCCGGGCCAGTTCCTGGAAGTACGCCACCAGCTGGTCGTGCCGGGTGTAACGGCTGCCGATCGGATAGCCGAGGAACTGCTCCGGCGTGGGCACGGCGGTATCGAACGCCGCTGCATCGGCAGCCTGCGGAAAGAAGTAGGTGCTCTGTGCCTGTACCGGCTGCGGCTGGAACAGTGCGGTGGCGGCGGCAAGCAGCAACGGAAGAACGGCACGACGATGCAAGGACACAGTGACTCCCCTGGAACACAACGGCAGGCGGTCGCGCGACCGGTCCCTTGGGGAGACCGGTCGCAGCGGGTGGATCAGAAGCGGTAGTCGAAGCCCAGCGTGAAGTAGCGGCCGCGCAGGTCGTACTGGCTGAAGTCGTACGGCGCGCGGATGCCCGGGAACGAGGCATCGTACGGCGGCGTCTTGTCGGCCAGGTTCTGCACCTTGGCGTACACCGTCAGCTTGTCGATGCCGGTGTAGGCCAGGTACAGGTCGTACTGGCTGTAGCTGCCGACGCGCTGCTGCACGGCCTTGGCGGCGGTGCTGGCCTCCTGGCGGTAGCTGCTGGTGTAGTACCAGGTCACCGCGGCGTTGAAGTCGCCGTATTTCCAGTCCAGGGTGGTGGTGGCCTTGTCCTTGGGCAGGGTCGCGCCGAGGTTGCTGCCGGCGTAGTCGACCAGCGGGCCGCCGACCACGGTCGGGCGACGGTAGTCGCGCACGTGGGTGTAGGCGGAGGACACGGTGAAGTCGCCGAGCGCAGCGGTCGGGATGCGCTGGCGCAGCTCGACGTCGATGCCCGATGTCTTCAGCTCGCTCAGGTTCTGGTAGCGGTTGTAGACGGCCTGCAGCTTGCCGCGCTCGTCGCGCTGCACGGCGCCGGCCACGTTGTCGTTGACCAGGGTCTGGGTGTTGTTGGTGCCTACCAGGTTGTCCAGCTGGATGCGGTAGTAGTCCACGCTCAGGTTGGTGTTGGCCCATGGCGACAGCACCACGCCGAAGTTCACGCTCTTGGTGCGCTCGGGCTTCAGTGCGTTGTTGCCAACGGTGAAGAAGGTCGGGTTCTGGCGCGAGCCCGGCACGTCCGGATCACGCGGGTCGGCCACGCTGCCGTAGGCGATGCTGGTGCTGTTGGAGTTCTCCGACAGCGACGGTGCACGGAAGCCCTTCGACGCCGAGGCACGCACCAGCAGGAAATCGAGCGGCTGCCAGCGCAGGCCGATCTTCGGCGAGAACGCATCGCCGAAATCATCGTAGTGATCGGCACGCGCGGCGGCGGACAGTTCCAGGGTCGAGGCCAGCGGCACGTTCACTTCGGCGTAGGCGGCACTGACCTGGCGCTGGCCATGTACTTCGGCGATGGCCGGGCGCACCTGCAGGCCGGCATCGATCTGCCACGGGTTGTTGGAATCGAGCTTCTCGCGGCGCCACTCGGCACCGGCGGCGAAGCCGATCTCGCCGGCCCAGGTGTGGCCCAGGCTGCCGGAAATCTTCGCGTCGACGCCCTGCAGCTTGGACTCGGCCGGGCGCAGCGTGGCGATGTTGATCGAATCACGTACCGACTGCGGCGTGGCCGCCGGATTCAGCAGGTTGTAGCTGCCGGTGGCCAGCGCATCGGCCAGCGCCCAGCGATTGGCGAAGCCGCCGGACACGCTCTCACGCTCGCTGCTGCGTGCGCCGAATGCAGCCACTTCCCAGTCCCAGTTCGCAGTGGTGCCACGCAGGCCGAACACGCCGCGATAGGCGGTGGAACGGTTGGTCTTGATCGTGCCGCCGAGGTCGAAGAAGGTGTATTCGATCGGGATCGCACGGCCGTACGGGTTGTACGGATTGTTGGCCGGCAGCAGCGACGACACCGGTTCGGCCAGGCCACTGTTGGCGTTCAATGCGAAGCGGCCGCTCTCCAGGGTGAAGAACGGGCTGCTGCCGAACCACGCGGCACTCTTGATCTGGCTGTACAGCACTTCGCCGAAGGCTTCGACGTTGTCGTTCAGGCGGAAGGTACCGTTGGCATAGGCCTGGTAGCGCTTGGTCGAGGGGATCAGCGTGGTGAACGGGGCCTGGTTGAAGCCGCAGGTGTCGCCGGCCAGGCCGTCGATCGGCGCGCTGGCGACGCGGGTGGTACCGACCGGGCAGTTGCCGTTGGCGTCGAGCATCGGCACCGACACGCCGTTGACCAGGTAGCGCGCGCCCTTGGCCGACCAGCCGTTCCAGCGGCCACCGGGCTTGTCGGTGTAGATGCCGCTCTTGGTCAGGTTGCGTTCGTCCTGGTCCAGACGTTCGCGGTTGTAACCCTGCAGGCTGAAGAGGATGTTGTAGCCATCGGTGTCGAGATCACCAAGGCCGCCGACGAACTTCAGGTTCTGCTCGTGCAGGCCGCCCTGGTCGGCACCGCCGAAGCTGCCGCCGATCTCGGCGCCTTCGAAGTTCTGCCGGGTGATGATGTTGACCACGCCGGCCACGGCGTCGGAGCCGTACACCGCCGAGGCGCCGTCCTTGAGCACTTCGATGCGCTCGACCGCGACCAGCGGCAGCGCGTTGAGATCAACGAACGTATCGGACAGGCCACCGGCCGGGAAGCCGTAGTTGGCCAGGCGGCGGCCGTTGAGCAGCACCAGCGTGTTCTTCTGCGACAGGCCGCGCAGGCCGATGCCGGCCGAGCCGGAGGCCCAGCCGTTGTTGGTGGTTTCGTTGCTGGCGTTGCCGGTGTTGGCCGAGATCGAACGCAGCACATCTGCCACGGTGGCCTTGCCGGTCTGTTCCAGCTGCTGGCGGCCGATCACCTGCACCGGGTTGGAGGCCTCGGTATCGGTGCGCTTGATGTTGGAACCGGTGACACGCACGGCGGCCAGGGTGCTGGCTTCGCCACTGGCGTCGGCGGAGGTTTCGGCGGCGGCAGACAAAGGCGCGGCCAGAGCGACGGCCAGGGCCGCCACGAGCAGGGTGTGCTTGGGCATGACGATGTGGGGGAGGTGGTAAGGGCGATGAAGTTCCGCAGTAGTCCATGCCTGGCCCGGGTCCGGCCAATAACATCTCTTCATACGGATATAAGAGAAACTATCATCTCTTCATCCGGATGGAAAGAGTTACTTCACGAAAGCCCGGCATCCGCTCAGGATGGCCGGCCACCTGCGGCGTACAATTGCGCCATGGAAATCTTCAAAGTCTTCATGCTCGAGGCGGCGCACCGCCTCCCCAACGTACCGCCGGGGCACAAGTGCGCGCGCCTGCACGGCCACTCGTTCCGGGTGGAACTGAAGGTCGAGGGCGAGCCGGGGGCGCAGACCGGCTGGATCATGGATTTCGGTGACGTGAAGGCGGCCTTCCAGCCGATCTACGATCGCCTGGACCATCACTACCTCAACGACATCCCCGGCCTGGAGAACCCGACCAGCGAGAACCTGGCGGTGTGGATCTGGAACGAGCTCAAGCCCGGCCTGCCGGCGCTGAGCGAGATCACCGTGCACGAAACCTGCACGTCGGGGTGTCGCTACCGCGGGCCGAACCCCTGATCAACTCATTGATCTGAAAGGTGTTTCAAAGGCGCCCTTGGCGCCTTTGTTATTTTTGTTGCATTGCCGCATCAAGGGCGTATGCTGCAATGCATCAAGCCACTCCCTGACGCCCCCATGGCCGCCGCCTTCAGCGATCGCTTCAGTGATGCCACCCGCCAGCTCGCCGCCGCGGCAACGCGCGCGAACCGGTTGGCGTTGGAGAACGCGGAAAGCATGTTCGGCGTGCAGCTGAAGGTGATGGAGCGCAACCTGACTGCGACCGGCGGCTGGCTGGGTGAACTGGCCCGCGGCGAGGATGCGGCCGGGACGCTCTCCAAGGGCGCGCAGCTGTGGCAGGACAACCTGCAGCGGCTGGGCCAGGCCCAGCAGGACGTGGTCGGTCTCGGCCTGCAGGCCAGCAAGGCTTGGTCCGAGCTGGTGCAGGGCTACAACGAATCAACGGCGGACGCGAACAACCACTGACGCGACGCAACGCTCATTGCGTGGGTCCCTCCCCCCACGCAATCCGGACCCGGCAGATCCCTCCCTCTGCCGGGTCTTTTTTTGCTTGTCGTTTGGATACCGAAGCGCGTCTTCGTGCGACGTCTCTGCAGGCTGAAGGGCCCCGCCGGGGCGGGCAGGGGTCTGGGCAAATGTCCCCCGGCGCCGGCCGTTGGCCGTCACCTCCTCCTTTACTTTGCCCAGACCCCTGCCCGCCCCGACGAGGCTCGGCTTACGGCAGGTAAAGCGCAGCGCTCGTGGCAGCCTTTCAATGAGGCGCCGACGAACTCCCAACGCAGGGCGGACGCCCTTGCGTACGAAGTAAAGGGGGAGGTGACGGCCAACGGCCGGCGCCGGAGGACATTCGTACGCAAGGGCCTCCGTCCTGCGCCGCGCAGAATGCATCCGCCACACGCGTGTCTTCGTCCTGATCCGCCGCGAACCGATGGGCCCTGCCCGCCCCGACGAGGCTCGGCTTCCGGCGAGGAGATCACAGCGCTCGCGGCCGCCTTTCAAGGAGGCGCCGGCGAACTCCGAACGTCGGGCGGAGGCCCTTGCGTACGAAGTAAAGGGGGAGGTGACGGCCAACGGCCGGCGCCGGAGGACATTCGTACGCAAGGGCATCCGCCCTGCGCCGCGCAGATTGAACCCGCCGCACGCGATGCAGGAACGGCTCAGCGCCCGCGACCACCGTGCCAGTGCTGGTGCCACGCCTGGAACATCAACACGTTCCACAGGTGTGTGTGCCACTTGCGCTCGCCCCGCAGGAACGCCTCCCAGACACCACGCACGCGCGCCACATCGAAGCAGCCCTGATTGCGCAGCAGCTGCGGATCCAGCAGCGCCTCCGCCCAGTCGCGCAGCGGGCCCGCCAACCAGCGCGCCATCGGCGGTCCGAAGCCGCGCTTGGGGCGATACACCAGCGGTTCCGGCAGGTAGCGCGCCAGCAGGTGCTTGAGGATCCGCTTGTGCTCGCCATCGTGGTACTTCAGGTGCTGCGGCAGCCGCCAGGCCAGGCGCACCACCTCCATGTCCAGCAGCGGCGCACGGGTTTCAACGCCCGCCGCCATGCCCGCACGATCAACCTTGGCCAGGATGCCCTCGGCCAGGTCCATGCGGAAATCCAGCAGCTGGATGCGCGCCTCGGCCGGCAGCGCCGTGTCCTGCTGCTGGAAGATCGTCACCGGCTCACGCGCACCCAGCACCACCTGCGCCGGCTGCCGCCAGCGGGTCACGCGCTGCAGGTAGTGACCTTCCACCTCATTGGCAGCCACCTCGGCCACCAGGGCGCGCCAGCCACCGAGGCGGCCGCGCTCGACGTTCATGCGGTTGCCGCTGCGCCGCGCCAGGTCGCGTACCCAGTCCGGCAGGCCACCACACAGGCGCGCATTGCGCAGCGCGCGGCCATAGCTGGGATGCCCGAAGAACAGTTCATCGCCACCGTCACCGGTCAGTGCCACCGGCTTGCGCGCCCCCAGCAGTTCACTGGCCAGCAGCGTCGGCAGCTGCGAGGCGTCGGCGAAGGGCTCGCACCAGACCTGCGGCAGGCGCTGCAGCAGGTCCAGGCCCTGGCGCGCGTCCATGCGATGCAGGTGGTGCTGCACGCCCAGATGGCGCGCGACCTGTGACGCCCAGTTGCTTTCGTCATGCCCCGGATCGTCGAAGCCGACCGTCCACGCTTCGATCGGCAGGGTCGATTGTGCCTGCATCATCGCCGTCACCAGCGAGGAGTCGGTACCGCCGGACAGGAACGCGCCGCACGCCAGGGGCGAGTGCATGCGTGAAGCGATGGCCTTCTGCAGTACCGCTTCAAGCTGGTCGGTGGCCTGTTCCAGGCTCGGCGCCGGCTGCAGCGGCTCCTGCAGTGCACTCTGCATCGCGTCGCGTGCGCACCAGTAACGCGCGCCGCCCTGCGCGGCCTGGCTGGAGCAACCCGCGGCATGGTCGCTGAGATCGATACGCAGCATCGCGCCCGCCACCAGTTTGTGGATGCCACGGTAGATGGTGTGCGGCGCCGGCACATAGTCGTGGCGCAGCAGCAGGCTCAGGGCATCCTGGTCGATGCTCGGCGCGAAGCCGGCGAAGGCCTGCAGCGCCTTCAACTCCGAGGCGAACAGGAACTGGCCCTGGTACCAGCCGTAATACAGCGGCCGCTCGCCCACCGGATCACGGGCCAGCCACAGCACGCGCGACTCCCGGTCCCAGACGCTGAAACCGAAGGCGCCTTCGATGCGCGACAGCGCCCGCTGCACGCCCCATTCGACGATCGCCTGCAGCAGCAGCCGCGCATCGCTGCAACTGCGGGGCAGATCGCGCAGCTGCGCCTGCAGGTCGCCGCGGTTGTACAGGCGGCCGTCCAGGCACAGCACGTAGCGACCGCAGTCCGAGCTCAGCGGCTGCAACGGCGTATCGGTCGGCGCCCGGCAATGGCCCAGCGCGAGGCCGGCCTCGGCGTCGGTCCAGTAGCCGATGCGGCCACGCCCACGCTGCTGCAGCGCGCGCAGCATCGGGGCCAGCTGCTGCAGCAGCTGCTCATCCTCGGCGGGCGGCAGCCAGGCCCCGACCACGCCGCTCATCGGAAGCCTCCGCACTGGCAGCGGCGGGACGGGTTCGGCAGGCAGGGGGCGGCGGGCGACATGGGGACGGCACGCGGAGCGGAGGAGACTCCATGCTCGGCGCGGGGGCGCGCGGCGTCAGTCGCTTTGCTGTCAGCGATCGTCACCAGCCGTATCACGAAGGTAACGTTTTGTAACAGCAACAGGCTATGCTGGCCGCCAAGTTGTTGCCGGGACTGAGACCCGGCCCGCGCGCCAGCAACCCCGGCTGAATGGCGCCCGCCCCCGGGACCCGGGCGGCCCGAAGGCTGGGATAGCATCGCCGCGCTCGTGCCGTGGCGGTACGTTTGCGCCCACGGAGGCCTTGGAAATGCTGGATATCGTACTGGTCGAAGACGATGCCCGCCTGGGAACGATGGTCAGCGACTACCTGCAACGGCATGGCTACCAGGTGGCCCACGAGCGCAGCGGCGAGCGCGCCGTGGCCCGGATCCTGGCGGAGAAGCCGGCCCTGGTGCTGCTCGATGTGGGCCTGCCCGACCAGGATGGTTTCGAAGTGTGTCGGCAGATCCGGCCCCACTATGACGGCATCATCTGCGTGCTGACCGCCCGTACCGACAACATCGACCAGGTGCTGGGCCTGGAACTGGGGGCCGACGATTACATCGGCAAACCCATCGAACCGCGGGTGCTGCTGGCCCGCCTGCGCGCCCACCTGCGCCGCCACCGCCGGGTCGAACCGCGTGACGGCAGCCTGCGCTTCGGCGAGCTGAGCATCGACCCGTCCACCCGCAACGTGCACCTGCAGGGCAGCCTGCTGGAGCTGACCACCGCCGAGTTCGACCTGCTGTTCCTGCTGGCCAGCAATGCCGGCCAGATCCTGGACCGCGACGCGCTGCTGCGCGGCCTGCGTGGCATCGCCTTCGATGGCCTGGACCGCTCAATCGATGCCCGCATCTCGCGCCTGCGCCGCAAGCTGGGCGACAACCCGGAGCAGCCGGAACGGATCAAGACCGTCCGTGGCCGCGGCTACCTGTTCAGCCGCTCGGCATGGGGATGAAACGCACACCCTCGGCGATGCGCGGCCACGCCTTCCACTTCCTGCGCTACGGCATCGGTTTCCTGGTCGCCCACCTGTTGTTGATCGTGCTGGGCCTGTGGGCCTGGGACGCCCTGCTGGAAGACCGCACCGAAGCCGGCCTGCAGGCCGAGATGCGCGGCACGCACGCGCTGCTGCAGCATCGCTTCGCCGAAACCCCGCGCGAGCAGTGGCCGGCACTGGCGCGCGAACTCGACGCCGATTTCGCCTACGCGCTGCGCATGGTGCCGCTGGCCGAGGCGGTGAAGGCCCTGCCGGCCAGCCAGCGCCCGCCGTTCAACAACGGCCGCGTACAGATCGACCTGGAGCACATGCGCAGCCTGCAGCGGATCGGCGACAGCGACTACGCCGTGATGCTGGGCCCGTTGGACGAGGCGCTGCCGGACGAAGGCTGGCAGGACAGCGAAGTATCCGGTGTGGCGATCCTGCTGCTGATCCTGATGGTGGCGGTGGCACTGCCGATGTACGTGATGGTGTACCGGCTGTGGCGCGACGTCTCGCAGTTGGCCCAGGCGGCCCGCCGCATGCGCGACGGCCAGCTGGACACGCGTGCGCCGCGCGCCGGCACCGCGCTGGTGCGGCCGTTGGCCAACGCCTTCAACCACATGGCCGAGCAGCTGCAGCAGCTGCTGGAAAGCCAGCGCGTGCTGGCCCAGGCGGTCGCGCACGAGGTGCGCACGCCGTTGGCACGGATGCGTTTCGGCCTGGCCGACCTGGAAGACACCGCGCTCGACGATGTGCAGCGCGATGCGCTGGGCGGGCTGCGCACCGACGTCGATCGACTGCAGCACCTCACCGATGCCGGCGTCGAATACGCCGCACTGGGCCGCTGCCATCAGCTGACCCGCCAGCGCCTGCAGCTGGCGGCGCTGGTGCGCGGCGTGGTGGCCCAGTTCGCACCGTTGCCGATGCCGGTGCAGCAGGCGTTGTCGCCGGTGGGCCTGGTCAACGTCAACCGGCACATGCTGGAACTGGCGCTGCGCAACCTGCTCGGCAATGCGCTGCGTTACGCGCGTCGGCAGATCCGCATCGCCAGCACAGTCAATGACGGCTGGCTGTGCCTGCAGGTGGAGGACGACGGCCCCGGCATCGCACCGGAACTGCGCGGCCAGGTGCTGCAACCCTATGTGCGGCTGGACCCGGGCAGCCCCGGCTTCGGCCTCGGGCTGGCGCTGGTGCAGGTGGTGGCCGACAAGCATGGCGGCCAGGTCGAGGTGACCGATTCGGCGCTGGGCGGCGCCTGCATCCGCCTGCACCTGCCGCTGGAAAACGGCGGTGTCGTGGAGGCCGAGGCAGCCTGCTAGACCGCCGTTTCCGCGCGCGGCAAGGCAAACACGAACAGCGCGCCCCGTTCGCTGTCGCGCAGTTCGATGCGGCGGCCATGCAACTGCACGATGCGCTGCACGATCAACAGGCCCAATCCGCCGTTGTCGCCACGCCGCGCGCCGAGCGCGGCCGGTGCCTGGAACAGCTGGGTACGCAGCGCCGGGGCTACCCCGGGGCCATCATCGGCGACGCAGACCTCCACGCTGTCGGCGGTCGCGCGCAGGCGCACCTCGATCTGGCCACCCTCGGGTGCATGGCGCAGCGCGTTGTCGAGCAGGTTGGTCAGCACCCGCTCGACCAGGCCCAGGTCCGCACGGACCAGCGGCAGGCCGGGCGGAAACGCCGCGTGCAGCTGCTGGCCACGCGCCTGTGCCGCCAGTTCGAACTTCTGCAGCACGTCCTGCAGCAGCTCCGGCAGCGCGAACACTTCCCACTCCAGCCGCACTTCGCCGTGCTCCAGCCGCGCCAGTTCGAACAGCGCGCGCGCCAGCCGGCCGACCTTGGCGCTCTGTGCCAGCGCAATGCCGAGATAGCGGCGGCGCTCGTTCGGTGACAGCGTGGCGTCCTTCAACGCCATCGTTTCCAGGTAGCCGTGCAGCGACGACAACGGCGTGCGCAGGTCGTGCGAGATGTTGGCGACCAGTTCACGGCGCTGCAGATCCTGCTGGCGCAGCTGCTGCCACTGCTCGCCCAGCCGCTGCGCCATCTGCGCGTGCGCATGTTCCAGGATCACCAGTTCGTCGCGCTCACCAGCGCGCAGCGGCTCCGGCGGCGGCAGCGGCGTCGGCGCATCGATGTCAAAGGCCTGGATCCGCCGGGTCAGCCGCCGCAACGGACGCGTCACCCAGTAGAACGCGACCAGCCCGGCCAACAGGCCGAGGCTGCCGACCAGCACCACCGACCACAGCGTGGTGTTCCACTGGCTGCCGGCGGCAAGATCGTCGGCGAGCATCTGCCGGTGCTCGCCGACCAGCACCACGTACACATAGCCGGCCGGCCGGCCCTGCACGATCAATGGTGCAGCGCTGAACACCTTGCGGCCATCGGCGCTGCGCGGGTCATCGCCGAGGATCGGCAACGGTGCACCGGCCAGCAGGCGACGCAACGGCGCCACATCCACCCGGTTGCGCACCAGATGTCCACTGGGTGCATCGTGACCGAGGATGCGGCCCTGGTCGTCAAGCAGGTAGACCTCGACACTGGGGTTGACCGCCATCAGCTGGCCGAACAGCGCGCGCACCGCCGCATCGCGCATGCCGCTGGTGTCCATCAGCTCGCTGCGCTGGGCGATGTGTTCGGCCAGGCCCAGCGACAGCCGCTGCACGACTTCCTGCTCGTGGCGGGTGTTGGCACGCATCTGCAGTGCCAGCAGCGCCATGCAGCACATCAGCATCAGCGCGGCGGTCACCACCGCCAGCTTCTGCCACAGGTTCGGCTTGATCATGCCGCCGCCCCGGCCGGGTCGACCAGCTTGTAGCCGCGGCCCCACACCGTCAGCAACCGCCGTGGGTTGGCCGGGTCGGGTTCGATCTTGCTGCGCAGGCGGTTGATGTGGGTGTTGACCGTGTGCTCATAGCCATCGTGCTGGTAGCCCCAGACCTGGTTGAGCAGTTCCATGCGTGCGAACACCTGGTCCGGATGACGGGCGAAGAACAGCAGCAGGTCGAACTCGCGCGGGGTCAGTTCCAGCGTGTTGCCATCCACCGAAGCGGTGCGCGCGACCGGATCGAGCTGCAGCCCACCCAGCTCGATCGCGCCGGCATCGATGCGCGCGCTCTGCGCCATCGCCTCGGCGCGGCGCAGCAGCGCACGTACCCGTGCCACCAGTTCCGGCATCGAAAAGGGTTTTGCCAGGTAATCGTCCGCGCCCAGTTCCAGGCCGACGATGCGCTGCGTTTCACTGCCGCGCGCGCTGATGATGATGATCGGGACATACCGCGCCATCGCGCGCGCGCGCTGGCACACCTGCAGCCCGTCCACGCCGGGCAGCATCACGTCCAGCACCAGCGCATCCCACGGGCCGTCCTGCTCGAGCAGGCGCAGGCCGGCATCGCCGCTGGCGGCATGGGCGACGTTGTAGCCCTCATCACCCAGGTGCATGCGCAGCAGGTCGGCGATGTGGGCATCGTCTTCAACGATCAGCACGCGTTTGGTCGACATCGGCAGCTCGGGGCCAGTGGGGAGGCTGGCTGCATTGTGGCGCGGGACGGCCGCCGATACCTCACGAAAAATTGAATCCTGCGTGAGGATTCGTTGACCCGGGCGGGCGCAGCATGGCCCCGTCGCCCCTTCCCGGAGTCCGCCATGTCCCTCTCCCGCCGCCATCTGCTGGGCCTGGGCGGTGTCGCCACCGCCGCCGGCCTGTTCGGCCTGTTCGGCCTGGGGGCCTGCAGCCGCGCCGCCCCGGCCGCCGCCGAAGCGCGCCCGTCGCGACAGTTCGAGGTCATGCACAGTGATGCCGACTGGCGCCAGCGCCTGACCCCAGCGCAGTACGCGGTGCTGCGCCAGCAGGCCACCGAACGGCCCTGGAGCAGCCCGCTCAACAAGGAACACCGGCAGGGCACCTTCGCCTGCGCCGGCTGTGCGCTGCCGCTGTTCTCCTCGTCCACCAAGTTCGAGAGTGGCACCGGCTGGCCCAGCTTCTGGGCCCCCCTGCACAACGCCATCGGCGAAGACCGCGACGTCACCTTCGGGATGCTGCGGGTGGAGGTGCATTGCCGCCGCTGCGGCGGCCATCTCGGCCATGTGTTCAACGATGGGCCACGCCCGACCGGGCTGCGCTACTGCATGAACGGTGCGGCGATGGTGTTCGTTCCCGGCGCCACGGATGGCACTGCCGACGGCTGGCGGGTGCCGGTCGGTTCTTCCCCTGCTTCCGGAGCCTGACGATGCTGCTGTTGCTGCTTGCCTATCTGGGGGGCGCGCTGACCCTGCTCAGCCCCTGCATCCTGCCGGTGCTGCCGTTCGTGTTCGCGCGTGCCGATCGCCCGTTCCTGCGCAGCACGCTGCCGCTGCTGCTGGGCATGGCGCTCACCTTCACCGTGGTCGCCAGCCTGGCCGCGGTGGGCAGCCAATGGGTGGCACAGGCCAACCAGGTCGGACGCTGGGTCGCCCTGCTGCTGATGGCGTTGTTCGCGGTCGCCCTGCTCTGGCCACGACTGGCCGACCACCTGCTGGCGCCGTTCCAGCGCATGGGTGCCCGCCTGAGTGCGCGCGCCGATGCGGCGGATGCCGCGGGGCACGGCGGCGCGTGGACCTCGCTGCTGATCGGCATCGCCACTGGCCTGCTGTGGGCACCGTGTGCCGGGCCGATCCTCGGTCTGGTGCTGACCGGCGCCGCCCTGCATGGCGCCAGCGTCGGTACCACTGCGCTGCTGCTGGCCTACGCACTGGGTGCGATCACCGCATTGGCGCTGGCGGTGTGGATCGGCGGCCGGGTGTTCCGCGCGATGCAGGCGCGGCTCGGCCTCGGCGATGTACTTCGCAAGGTGCTGGGTGTGGCCGCGCTGCTGGCCGTCGTGGCGATCGGCCTCGGCTGGGATACCGGCCTGCTGACCCGCTTGTCCACGGTCAGCACCGCGCGTATCGAGCAACGCCTGCTGGATGCAGTGCCCGGCGCGCAGCCGGCGGCGCCGCCGATGATGATGGCCGGCGCCAATGCCGGTGCCGATGCAGCGCTGCCGGTGGAGGGCACGCTGCCCGCGCTGGACGGTGCCACTGGCTGGCTCAACAGCCCGCCGCTGAGTGCACAGCAGCTGCGCGGCAAGGTGGTTCTGGTCGATTTCTGGACCTATTCCTGCATCAACTGCCTGCGCGCGATGCCGTTCGTGCACGAATGGGAGCGACGCTACCGCGACCACGGCCTGGTGGTGGTCGGCGTGCACACGCCGGAGTTCGCCTTCGAGCGTGACCCACGCAACGTGATGAAAGCGGTGCAGCAGCTGAAGGTCGAGTACCCGGTGGCGCTCGACAACCAGTACACGATCTGGCGCGCCTTCAACAACCGCTACTGGCCGGCGCAGTACTTCGTCGACGCGCAGGGCAACATCCGCGGCCACCAGTTCGGCGAGGGCAACTATGCGCGCTCGGAACAGATGATCCGTCGCCTGCTGACCGAAGCCGGGCAAACCAATCTGCCGCCACCGGCCGATCCCGCTGCCGTCGGCCTGAAGGGCGTGGCCGTGCAGGCCGACATGGGCAACCTGCGTTCGCCGGAAACCTACCTGGGCCACGCCCGCGCCGAGCAGTTCGCCTCGCCCGGCGGGCAGCGCAGCGACGCCGCGTTCGACTACACGCTGCCGGCCACCCTGGCGTTGAACCAGTGGGGGCTGTCCGGGCGCTGGACCGTCACCGATGAGGCCGCACAGCTGCAGCAGGCCGGCGGCCGCATCGCCTTCCAGTTCCATGCGCGCGACCTGCACCTGGTGCTGGCACCGAGCGAGGACGGCAGGCCAGTGCGTTTCCGCGTCTGGCTAGACGGCAAAGCGCTGCCCGCCACCGATGCCGGCAGTGATGTTGGTGCCGATGGCAGTGGCGTCGTCGACGAGCACCGCCTGTACCAGCTGATCCGCCAGCGCGGCGCAGTCGGTCCGCATCGCTTCGAGATCGAGTTCCTCGATGCGGGCGTGCAGGCCTATGCCTTCACCTTCGGTTGAACCGGGAGGACATGATGAAACTCTCCTTTGAACAGGGCATCGCCGCCGGTGTGGCCGGCCTGGTGGCCACGGCCTTGATTGCCGGTGTGCTGCTGGTTGACCACGGCGCGATTGCGGCGCCGATCGAAGCCAGCGCGCAGATCCAGGCACTGCCGGCCCCCACCGGCGATGCGGCGTTCCGCGATGACGCCCCCCACGCCAGCGTGGTGTTCGCCGGTGGTTGCTTCTGGGGCGTGCAGGGCGTGTTCCAGCACGTCAAGGGCGTGAGCAATGCCGTGTCCGGCTACATCGGTGGCAGTGCGGCCAATGCGCGTTATGAGCGCGTCAGCGGTGGCCAGACCGGGCATGCCGAAGCAGTGAAGATCAACTACGACCCGCGCCAGGTCAGCTACGGGCAGCTGATGCAGGTGTTCTTCTCGGTGGTGCACGACCCGACCCAGCTCAATCGGCAGGGGCCGGACCACGGCAGCCAGTATCGCTCGGCGATCTTCAGTGACGACGCACGCCAGCAGGCTGCCAGCCGCGCCTACATCGCCCAGCTCGGCCAGGCCGGCAGCTACCGCGCGCCGATCGTCACCCAGCTGGTCAGCGGCCAGCGCTTCTACCCGGCCGAGAGCTACCACCAGAACTACATGACCAACTACCCGCAGGCGGCCTACATCCGCTACTACGACGCACCGAAGCTGGCCGCGCTGGGCAAGCAGTTCCCGGCGCTGTACCGGCGCGAGGCGGTGCTGGTGCCGATGCGGTAGCCGGCATTCCCCCTTGGGCTGACCGACGCTCGGCGGTGCTCTCTGTAGAGCCGAGCCCACGCTCGGCTGCTGTTGGCGGAAGTGCAGCCGAGCATGGGCTCGGCTCTACACACAGAAAAAGACGCACGGCCATCCAGCCGTGCGTTTGGGAAGTATCGGCCGTGCCCCGATCAGGCCCGGCCGACAACGACATGCTAGGCTCGCCATCATCATGGGTACAGCACCAGATGGTGGGAAATTCGATGGATACAGATGACCAGAGCGCGATGATCCCACCCCGCTACCAACGGCTGTCCGACGAGCTGGCCGAGGCCATCCACGGCGGACGCCTTCCGGTTGGCAGCCGCCTGCCTTCGCTGCGGCAGATGGCCCTGCAGCGCAGGCTCAGCCTGAACACGGTGATTGCCGCCTATCGCCAGCTGGAGGACGCCGGCCTGGTCATTCCGCGGCCCAAAGCCGGCTTCGAGGTGGCGCCGCGCTTGTCGGTGCCAGAGCGTTCGCTGCGTGATACCCCGTCCGCACCCACCGCACCACTGCAGCAGGTGCTGATGGCCCGCGTGCTGGAAGCACAGCGCCGCCCCGGTGTGATCGACCTGGCCTTTGCCGGTCCGCGCGGGCGCCAGTTCTATCCGGGCGCGCAGCTGGCCCGGCATACCGCACAGGTGCTGCGCCACGGCCAGCAGACGGTGGAGACCTACGCGCGCCCCAACGGCTCGCCACGGCTGCTGGCGCAGATCGTGCGGCGTGGCCCGCGCATGGGGCTGCACACCCACAGCGAACGCCTGCTGCTGACCCATGGTGCGATGGAGGGCCTGCAGCTGGCGCTGCGCGCGGTCACCCAGCCCGGTGATGCGGTCGGCATCGAGGCACCGTCCTACTTCAACCTGTATCCGTTGCTGGCCAACCTCGGCCTGCAGGCCATCGAGCTGCCCACCCATCCGCAGCACGGACTGGATGTGGATGCGCTGGACGCGCTGCTGCAGCACACACCGCTGGCCGCGCTGGTGGTGATGCCGACCGTGCACAACCCGCTCGGCTGCACCATGCCGACCGCCGCCAAGCAGCGCCTGGCCGAGCTGGTCAACGCACGGCAGCTGCCGCTGATCGAGGACGCGGTGTACGCCGAGCTGCAGTTCTGCGAACCGCCGGCGCCCCTGCTGAAGGCCTTCGATCGCGACGGCTGGGTGATGGTGGTCGGAGGTTTCTCCAAGACACTGGCGCCGGATTACCGCATCGGCTGGCTGGATGGCGGCCGCTTCGCCGAGCGCATCGCGCTGCTGAAATTCCAGTCCACCGGCGGCGAGCCGCAGCTGCTCGGTGACGCGGTCGCGGCGTATCTGGAAGCGGGCAGCTACGAGCACCACCTGCATCGCATGCGCCGGCTATACCGCGAACAGGTGGGACGGCTGCGCCAGCTGGTGGCCGAGCACTTCCCGGCCGGCACCCGCGCCACCGAACCGCAGGGCGGATTCCTGCTGTGGCTGGAACTGCCGGGCGTGGATACGCGCGAGCTGTTCGAGCGAGCGCTGCAGGAGGACATCGTGTTCATGCCCGGCCAGGTCTATTCACGTGGCGCGCGATACCGCCACTGCCTGCGGCTGTCGTGCTGCCAGACCCTGGATGCGCGCTTCATTGGCGCGGTGGAACGACTGGGCGCGATCGCGCGGGAGCTGGCGGCCGCAGCACGGTAGTGCCGGCCGCTGGCCGGCAACATCGGGATCACCGGGTGGACGCGGTTGCCGGCCAGCGGCCGGCACTACCCAGGATCACTCGAGCAGGTGCGCGCTCAGCGCTTCGCCATCCGCTCCCGGCAGATGCGGCAGCCGTCCCCAGCACGGCATCGGCAGGCGCTGCTGCAACGTGGCGATGTTCTCATCCTGGCGCTGCATCGCAGGGTCGATGTGGTTGCCGATCCAGCCCAGGCACTGCACGCCGCTGGCCTGCAGCGACTGCGCAGTCAGCCGCGCATGGTTGACGCAGCCCAGCCGCATGCCCACCACCAGCAGCACCGGCAACTGCAGTGCTCGCACCAGGTCCAGCTGGTCCAGCGTGGCCGAGACCGGCGCCAGCCACCCACCGACGCCTTCCACCACCACGATGTCGGCCTGCGCGCGCAGTCGCGCGAACGCAGCCACGATCGGCGCCAGTTCCACCTGCACGCCGTCCTCGGCAGCGGCCAGCTCCGGTGCCAGCGGCTGCCGCAGCGCATACGGGTTCAGATCGGCATAGTCCGGCACCGGCCAGCTGGCCGCCTGCAGCGCCAGCGCGTCTGCGTTGCGCAGGCCCTGCCCCAGGTCTTCGCTGCCGCTGGCCACCGGTTTCATGCCCACCGCGCGCAGGCCGCGCCGGCGCAGCGCATGCAGCAGCGCGGTGCTGGCCGCGGTCTTGCCGATCTCCGTATCGGTGCCGGTAATGAACAGGGCGGGCGGCAGCGTAGCGGGCAACGGCATCGATGGGCTCCAACAGGGCAACAGAGCGTGCATTATCGCCGGCCCGGCGCGCTTGCTAGACTGCGGGCATGTTCGCCAATGCCTCGCTTACCGGCAGCAAGCCGGAACAATACGCCCAGCTGCTGGAACAGGCCCGTGGCCTGGTCTACGCCGAGTCCGACCGCATCGCCAACGCGGCCAACCTCTCCGCACTGGTCTACCACGCCCTGCCCGACCTGAACTGGGTGGGTTTCTACCTGTACGACGGCACGGAGCTGGTGGTCGGCCCGTTCCAGGGCCTGCCGGCCTGCGTGCGCATCCCGCTGGACAAGGGCGTGTGCGGTGCCGCCGCCAGCCAGCGCGTGACCCAGCGCGTGGACGACGTCGATGCCTTCCCCGGCCATATCGCCTGCGATTCGGCCTCGCGTTCGGAACTGGTGGTGCCGCTGCTGCGCGGCGATGAACTGATCGGCGTGTTCGACATCGACAGCCCGAAGATCGGCCGCTTCGATGCCGATGACCAGGCCGGCCTGGAAGCCATCGCCCGCGTGTTCGTCGAGGCGCTGGGATGAGCGCACCGAAGCTGCGCAACATCGGCCCCAAGAGTGCAGCGTGGCTGCGCCAGGTCGGCCTGCGCAGCCGCGAGGACCTGGTTGCGACCGGCGCAGTCGGCGCCTTCGTCAAGGTCAAGCGCGCCGGCTTCAAGCCCAGCCTGAACCTGCTGTACTCGCTGGAAGGCGCGCTGCTGGACTGCCACTGGCAGGAACTGAGCGAGCCGCAGCGTGAGGCGCTGGTGCAGGATTACGAAGCACGCATCGCCGCGCATCCGCTGAAGGCGGCCGGCCCGGCGTCGGGTCCGGTGCATGAGCAGCGCTTCGATGCCGACGATGACGCGGAAGACAGCGTGACCGAGGATGCGGACGAGGATTGACGGCCTGGTAGTGCCGGCCGCTGGCCGGCAACTGCATGATCTTCGCAGCGTTCCCGAGACTGCCGGCCAGCGGCCGGCACTACCGATGGGTTACGGCTGCTGCAGTTCCAGCAGCTCGCCTGCCAGCCCGGCTTCGCCACGTTCCAGCCGTACCCGCAGGCGCGTGCCGTGGTCGATGCGCAGTGCCCAGCACAGCGACATCGGCAGGCCGCAGACCTGCGACAGCACCATGCGCAGCGGGCCGCCATGGCTGACCACCAGCGTTGGCACCGGGTCGTCATCATCGAGCAGTCGATCCAGCGCGCGCGCGATACGCCGCTCGAAGTGGCCCCAGCTTTCACCGTTGGGCGGTGGGAATGCATGCGGATCGGCATGGAAGGCCGCCAGTGCATCCTCCGGCAGGTCGAACAGCGACTGCCCGTCCCAATCGCCGAAATCCAGCTCTTCCCATTCCTCCTCCGCTTCCACGTCCAGCCCGCGCGGCGTGGCCAGGGCCATCGCCGTGTGCAGCGAGCGCAGCCGCGGCGAACTGATCACCCGTTCCCAGGGCTGCGCAGCGTAGGCGTCGACCAGTTCCTGCGGCAGGCGGGCCAGCTGCGGTGGATCGCTGCGGCCATCGAGGAACTCATCGCGACCGTTGCCGGCATGGCGGACCAGGTCGAGGATCATGCGTGCGTCCTGTACAGGCAACGCGGGAACAGCGGAAAACGGGCGGACATCGGCAACGGCACCACGGGATCGAGGGACCATTCTAAGGGCACAGCAAAGGCAGTCGGGTACGCTCGACGCTACGGGCCGCCTGCGATGCCGTAGACTGCGCGCACTTCCAGGTGACCTGCAGCCACGGCCGGCAGGTTGAAACGGGAAGCCGGTGACGCGTGAATCCACGCCAGGCCGGCGCTGCCCCCGCAACGGTAAGCACGTCAGTTCCAGGCAACAACGCCACTGTGCCGCAGGCATGGGAAGGCGCCTGGACGGTGGCCTCGCGCCACCCGGCGGCAAGCCCGGAGACCGGCCCGGAAGCCTCAGGTCGCGGTGCGGTGGGCATGGCGCTGGATGACCGCAGCCTGCGCTGCGGCGTCGGCGCATGCCTGCCTTCGCGGCTCCTCCCCTTCGCCACGCGGGCGTGCGTGGCACCTGGAGTCCCCCATGAAGCTGCAGTCCCGAATGCTGTCCCTGGCCGTGCTGGCCGCCCTGCCCGCGCTGGCCCAGGCCGCCGATGACACCACCGCGCTCGACCAGATCCTGGTCACCGCCACCCGCACCCCGATCGCCCTGCAGGACAGCATCGCACCAGCCCAGGTGATCGACCGCGCGCAGATCGAATCCAGCCAGGCCACCTCGTTGCAGGAACTGCTGCGCGGCCGCGCCGGCATCAACCTGACCAATGCCGGCGGGCTCGGCAAGCAGAGCTCGCTGTTCCTGCGCGGCACCAACTCGGGCCACACCGTGGTGCTGGTCGATGGCGTGCGCATCAACAGTGCCGACCTCGGCCTGGCCATGTACCAGGACCTGCCGCTGGCGCAGATCGAACGCGTGGAAATCGTGCGCGGCCCGCAGTCCAGCCTGTACGGCGCCGACGCCATCGGTGGCGTGATCCAGATCTTCACCCGCCGCAACCAGGGCGATTTTGCTCCGCACTTCCAGCTCGGTGGTGGCAGCAACGGCCTGCGCGAAGCCAGCGGCGGCATCGGAGGTGGCACCGAACGCGGCTGGTTCGGCGCCGACATCGCCTACCAGCATTCCGATGGCGTCGATGCCTGCCGTGGCTCGGCGACGCTGTTCACCGGCTGCTTCGCTGACGAACCCGACCGCGACGGCTACCGCAACCTGTCCAAGAGCCTGCGTGGCGGCTACACCTTCAACGACCAGTGGAATGTGGAAGGCAGTGCGCTGCGCGCCGACGGCAGGAACCACTACGACGGCTATTACAACTACTCGGAAACCCGCCAGCAGGTGCTGGCCGGCAAGGTGCGCTACACCCCGTCCGGGCGCCTGGCGTTCACCGCCAACGTCGGCCGCAGCGACAACGAATCGGACAACTTCGGCGACTTCGGCGCACGCGGCAGCGCGCAGACCCACCGCGATAGCGCCTCGCTGCAGGGTGACTTCACCTTGACCGGAAGCCAGCTGCTGAGCACCGGCGTGGACTGGAGCGAAGACAACCTGGACGGCAGCAGCGCGGGCTACCTCGTCGACAGCCGTCGCAACACCGGCGTGTTCGTGCAGTACCAGGGCCGCTTCGGCCGCCATCAGCTGCAGGCCAGCGCACGCAACGACGACAACCAGCAGTTCGGCAACCACGCCACCGGCAGTCTCGGCTGGGCAATGCAGCTGGACCACGGCCTGCGCGTCAATGCCAGCTACGGCACCGCCTTCAAGGCACCGACCTTCAGCGACCTGTACGACCCGTGGAGCGGCGTGCCGACGTTGAAGCCGGAGAAGTCCAAGAGCGCCAACCTCGGTGTTTCGCAGCAGGGCCAGGGCTGGCATTGGGGCCTGGACGTGTACG
Source organism: Stenotrophomonas sp. YJH_SMC_138 (assembly GCF_059369855.1). Classification (NCBI taxonomy): domain Bacteria; kingdom Pseudomonadati; phylum Pseudomonadota; class Gammaproteobacteria; order Lysobacterales; family Lysobacteraceae; genus Stenotrophomonas; species Stenotrophomonas sp. YJH_SMC_138. Next base: position 163,924 of record NZ_JCAFTB010000003.1, on the reverse strand, counting down.
AGACCCGCATCGATGACCTGATCACCTACGATGCGTCCACGATGAAAATGCAGCAGGTGGAGAAGGCGCGCATCCGTGGCGCCGAACTGACCGGTGGCGTGCTGCTGGCCGGCTTCGACCTCAACGCGCAGCTGAGCTACACCGACCCGCGCAACCGCACCCATGGCAGCACCCAGTTCGACAACTGGCTGCCGCGCCGTGCACAGCAGACCGCGCGCCTGGACGTCGACCGCCGCTTCGGCGATTTCCGCGCCGGCCTGACCGTGCAGGGTGCGGGCAAGCGCTATGACGATGCCGCCAACGCGGTGAAGGTCGGCGGCTACGGCACGCTGGACCTGCGCGCCGAGTACGCGCTGACGCCGGCGTGGTCGCTGCTGGCACGTGCCGCCAACGTGTTCGACCGCCGCTACGAGACGGTGGCGTGGTTCAACCAGCCCGGCCGCGAATACCAGCTGAGCGTGCGTTACCAGCCGAAATGAAGGCGCGCGCCGGGCATCGCCCGGCGTCGATCTACTGTAAAGCCGAGCCCATGCTCGGCTCACGCAATGAAGCAGCCGAGCGTGGGCTCGGCTCTACACCCGAACGCCCGCGGCCAACCCCGGCAACTCACGCAGGTCGTCAATCACCGCCACCGCCTGTGCGGTGGCCAGGTCCAGGCCACGCGGATAACCGTAACGCACCAGTGCGATCGGCATGCCCGCCTCTTCAGCGGCGCGGTAGTCGGTCAACGAATCACCCACCATCAGGCAGGCATCCACCGCCAGCCCGAAGTGCGCAGCGATGTGCCGCAGCGGCTCACCGCTGGGCTTGCGCTGCGGCAGCGAATCGCCGCCCAGTACCAGCGCGAACGCATCACCAATGCCCAGGTGCTGCAGCAGTGGCGGCACCAGCGCTTCGGGCTTGTTGGTGCAGATCGCCAGCGGAACAGCGCGTGCACGCAGCTGCATCAGCGCTTCGGCCACGCCATCGAACAGGCGCGGGCTGCGCAGCAGGCACTCACGGTAGTGCACCATGAACACCGGCATCACTTCGGCCAGGTCGACCTCACGACCCGCGGCGTGCACGGCCTGCTCGACCAGGCGGCGCACACCGTCGCCGATCCAGCCCAGAACCGTGGCTTCCGGCACGCGTGCCATGCCGATGTCTTCCAGCGTGCGGTTCAGTGCTTCGGCGATATCAGCTGCGCTGTCGACCAGCGTGCCATCTAGGTCGAACACGACCAGCGGATAGGGATACGACAAGGGACGGCACCTGCACGACGTGGGGCCGCCCATTGTACGCCGCTGGTTTCTGCGCCGATCCGCCTCAACCGATCCGGCGTGCGCGGGTGGCCAGGAACGTGGGCAGGTAGCGGTCGATCAGGAAGCGCGGCTGCGGCTGCCAGTCTTCCATGAAGCGATCGATGACGAACCCCGCATCCAGCTGCCCGCCGATCAGTTCGGTCAGGCTGTGGCCAAAGGTCAGCGCATCGCCGCGGCCGAGTTTCGCCTCACGTTCTGCGGCGGGCAGGTCTTCCAGGTCCGAATAGGGAATGGCGTACTGCGGCCGGATCAGGCCCTGCGCATCGAGCTGCGGATCGCGCGCGCCGACGAACAGCACCGGGTTGTAGAAGCTGGCCATCAACATGCCGTCGCGCGCCAGCACGCGGCGGCATTCGGTCCACACCGGGCGCACGTCGGGTACGTACAGGTTGGAGATCGGATGGAACACCACGTCGAAGCTGTCGTTGGCGAATACGTGCAGGTCGCGCATGTCGCCCTGCACCGTGCGCAGCTGCAGGCCATCGCGCGCCGCCACGCTGCGGTCCTGTTCCAGCTGCCCGTCGGAGAGATCGAACACGGTGACGTCGGCGCCCGCAGCGGCCAGCACCGGTGCCTGCTGGCCCCCGCCCGAGGCCAGGCACAGGATGCGGCGGCCACGCACATCGCCCAGCCAGTCCAATGGCAGCGCGCGTGGGGTCAGATGCACCTGCCAGCGGCCTTCGCGCGCGGCGGCAATGGTTGAACTTTCCACCGGGCGCGACCATTCGCGCACTTCGCTGGCCTGGCGGTCCCAGGCAGCACGGTTGTGGTCGATCAAGGCCTGTCCATGGTTCATGTGTTCTCCTTGCCCGGTGGGCGCCAATCCAGATCCTGGAAGGCCGGGCTGGCGAAACACTCGGCCAGGTAGTCCAGGAATCGCCGCATGATAGCGGGCTGCTGTCGCCGTGACGCGTACACGGCATGAATGCCGAGTTCGTCCAGGCTGAATTCGGGCAGCAGTTCGATCAGCTCGCCGGTACGCAGCAGCGGCGCCACCTGGTAGGTCGGCAGCATGGCGATACCGGCACCGGCCCGCACCGCCTCCAGCAGCAGCGAGGCCTCGTTGGCGCTGATGTTGCCGCCCACCGCCACCGACAGCGAACGGCCGTCTCGGTGCAGCTGCCACAGGCTCTTGCCGACGTAGTGGTGGGTCAGGCAGTTGTGCGCGGCCAGATGCTCGGGAGCAGTCGGCGTGCCGCGTGCCTGCAGGTAGGACGGCGTCGCGCACAGCACCGAGCGGCAGGTGGCCAGCCGCCGCGCGATCAGGCTGGGATCGATCTGGCGCGCGATGCGCACGGCCAGGTCCACCCGCTCCTCCACCAGGTTCACCGTGCGGTCGACCAGCAGCAGCTCGATGCGTGCCGCCGGATGGCGCGCAACAAAGCCGGCCACCGCCCGCGCCAGGTGGCTCTGCCCGAACGACACGCTGGCAGTCACCCGCAGCGTGCCATGCGGCTCGGGATCATCGCTGGCCAGCTCGCCCTGCAGTTCCTCGCCGATCGCCAGCATCTGCCGGAAGCGCGCCAGTGCCGCCTCGCCCGGGCCGGTCAGGCTGACCCGGCGCGTGGTCCGGTGCAGCAGGCGTGCGCCCAGCCAGCCCTCGACCTCAGCCAGGTAGCGGCTGACCATCGCCCGCGACATGTCCAGCACCTCTGCCGCCGCGGTCAGGCTGCCGCGCTCGGCCACCTCGACGAACACGGTCATGGCGGTCAATCGGTCCATATGCTCGATCCATGCAACAAACAAGCGCGTTATACGCTGTTTTTCGAGCGACTGCAGCGGCCTAGAGTGGCGCCATTCCCACCCCACAGCGCCCCACGGAGTCCTGCCATGAAGATCGCCCTCGTTGGTTCCACCGGCAACATCGGCCGCCAGATCGCCCGCCACGCGCTGGCCCGCGGCCACGAACTCACCGTCATCGTGCGCAGCGCGCAGGACCTCCCGGCCGAGCTGGCCGGTGCCCATCCGGTGATCGCCTCGCTGGATGACCAGGACGCGCTGGTTGCCGCCATCGCCGGCCACGACGTGCTCGCCAGTGCCTACGGCCCGCGCCCGGGCGATGACATCGGCCGCGTCGGCGAGGTCGCCGCGCAGCTGGCGGCTGCCGCGCGCAAGGCCGGCGTGCCGCGCCTGGTGGTGGTTGGCGGTGCCGGCAGCCTGGAAGTCGCACCCGGCGTGCAGCTGGTCGACACCCCCACCTTCCCGGAGGCCTACAAGCCGTACGCGCTGGCCCACCGCGAGGCGTTCAACCGCCTGCAGGCAGTGGACGACCTGGACTGGACCTTCTTCTCGCCGGCCGCCGAAATCGGCCCGGGTGAAGAGCGCGGCCAGTACCGCGTGCAGCCCAAGGCGTTCCTGGCCGATACCAGCGGCCACAGCCGCATCAGCTACGCCGACTATGGCGCGGCGTTCGTCGCCGAACTGGAAGCGCACGCGTATCCGAAGCAGATCATCACCGCAGCGTATTGATCCACGCACGTCCCATGTAGAGCCAAGCCCGCGCTCGGCTCTACGCGAACATGCAGCCGGGCATTGGCCCGGCTCTACACAAGGAATTCCCATGCGTACCGCTGCCCTGCTGCTTCCCCTCGCCCTGGCCGCCAGCTTCACCAGTGCGCCGCTGCTGGCCGCACCGGCCACCACGGCGCCGGCGGCGGCGACGAAATCCCAGCTGCACCTGCAGACCTTCCATCCCGGCCCGCAGGCAATGTTCCCGGTGTCCTCGGTGCTGATCGAAGGCCGCCACGACGCGATCCTGGTCAATGCGCAGTTTGGTGCCAGCGATGCGCGCAAGCTGGTCGAGCTGATCCGCGCCAGCGGCAAGCAGCTGACCACGATCTACATCAGCCACGGCGATCCGGACTACTACTTCGGCCTGGCCACCCTGCAGGACGCCTTCCCGCAGGCACGCATCGTCGCCACCGCGCAGACCGTCGCCCACATCCAGCAGACCCAGGCCGGCAAGCTGGCCTACTGGGGACCGAAGATGGGTGCCGACATGCCCGCGCGCATCGTGCTGCCGCAGGTGCTGGATGGCGATGCCCTGCAGCTGGAAGGCCAGCGCCTGCCGCTGATCGGCCTGGATGGCCCGACCCCGGACCGCACGGTGCTGTGGGTACCGTCGCTGCGCGCGATCGTCGGTGGCATTCCGGTGGTCGCCGGCGAGCACGTGTGGATGGCCGATACGCAGACGCCGAAGTCGCACACCGACTGGCTGCAGACCCTGCAGCGGTTGCAGGCACTGAAGCCGAAGGTGGTGGTGCCGGGGCATTACGCGCCGGGTGCGGCGCTGGATGCCAGTGCGTTGCGCTTCACCGCGGACTACATCCGCGCGTTCGATGTCGAGACGGCAAAGGCCAGGGACAGTGCGGCGCTGGTGAAAGCAATGCAGTCGCGCTACCCGAAGCTGGATGGCGTCGCATCGCTGGAGCTGAGCGCGAAGGTGGCCAAGGGCGAGATGCAGTGGCCTTAAGGTAAAGGGTTGTTTTGCAGGGCTGCGCCCTGCACCTGTTCAATGCAACGGCAACAGCTGGATATCTGTGGGTTGGCGGGGTGGGTCCGATGGCAGGGGACGCCGTGAATCCGTCCATGGAGGCTCGGTCGCGCCATCCATGGCGCTCACGCCCCCGCAACCGGACCCACCTCGCCTTCGACAGATCTCGGCAATCTGCTGGGGTCGGATCCCGTTGCTGCGCAACGGGCTCTGACCCCGCCTTTGCCGATCAGAGGGATGTGGAATCGTTCGGTCCGTGCTCGAACAATTCCCCCTGCACCATGGCCTCCTTTTCGCGGAACCCACCCAGCCCGACGCCGACCAGGCGGTAACGCGTCTCCGCCGGCAGGTCGACGCGGGCGCGCAGGGCCAGTGCGATGTCGCGCAGTTCTTCCATCGATTCCGGCGGGCGCTCCGGGGTGAAACTGCGGGTGAGGATGCGGAACTGCGCGGTCTTCAGCTTCAGCACCACGGTGTGGCCGACGCGTTCGGTCTTGCGCGTGGCATTCCAGGTCTTCTCCGCCAGCTGCACGATCGCCTCGCCCAGGTCTTCCAGCAACAGGTCCTCGGCAAAGGTGTCCTCCGAGGAGATCGACTGCACCTGCTGGTCCGGTTCCACCGGCCGCTCGTCGATGCCGCGTGCACGGTTGTACAGGCTGCGGCCGAAACTGCCGAACGCCTCTTCCAGGTCGACCAGGGACCACCGCCGCAGGTCGCCGCAGGTGACGATGCCACGCGCGGCAAGTTTGCCTTCCATCACCTTGCCGACGCCGGGCACCCGGTTCACCGGCAGCGGCAGCAGGAACGCGTCCACCCGCTGCGGTGGAATCACGAACTGGCCATCGGGCTTGCGCCAGTCCGAAGCGATCTTGGCCAGGAACTTGTTCGGCGCGATCCCGGCTGAAGCGGTCAGGTTCGTCTCCTCGCGGATCTGCGCACGGATGGTGCGGGCGATGTCGGTGGCCAGTTCGATGCCGCTCTTCGGCTCGGTCACGTCCAGGTAGGCCTCGTCCAGCGACAACGGCTCGACCAGGTCGGTGTGGCGCAGGAATATCTCGCGTACCTGGCGTGACACCGCCTTGTAACGTGCAAAGTCCGGCGGCACGAAGATCGCGTCCGGACACAGGCGTTCGGCGCGCAGCGCCGGCATCGCCGAACGCACGCCGAACACGCGTGCCTCGTAGGACGCCGCACACACCACCGAGCGCGCGCCGCGCCATGCCACAACCACCGGCTTGCCGCGCAGTGACGGATCGTCGCGCTGCTCCACCGACGCGTAGAACGCGTCCATGTCGACGTGGATGATCTTGCGCAGTCGGGTCATGTCAGGCGGAAAGGGCGGGGGCGTGTCGAACGGGCCACACGCCGAAGTATGGTCGTTGCACATCAACAGGATGCGCGTATTCCATTGAAAACACTACGGTTGCGTACGGTTGAAATGTTTGATCGGCGCAGTTTCCACGGGCATCCTCGAACGCTTGTTTCCCTGTTTCCCCGCTTCCAGGATTGTGCTTCATGACCCGTCTCCACGCGTTCAACCGCGAACAGCTGCTGGCCAGCGCACGCGGTGAACTGTTCGGCACCGCCGCCGGCCGTTTGCCCAACGATCCGATGCTGATGTTCGACCGCATCACCGACATCCACGAGGACGGCGGACCGCACGGCAAGGGCATGGTACGCGCCGAGCTGGATATCCGCCCGGACCTGTGGTTCTTCGGCTGCCACTTCATCGGCGACCCGGTCATGCCCGGCTGCCTGGGCCTGGACGCCATGTGGCAGCTGACCGGCTTCTTCCTGACCTGGCTGGGTGCCCCCGGCAAGGGCCGCGCACTCGGCTGCGGCGAGGTGAAGTTCACCGGCCAGGTACTGCCGGACGCCAAGCTCGTGCGCTACGAGATCGACATCAGCCGTGTCATCAACCGCAAGCTGGTGATGGCCCAGTCGGACGCCCGCATGTACGTGGATGACCGCGAAATCTACAGCGCGCGCGACCTGCGCGTCGGCCTGTTCACTGAAACCGGGAGCTTCTGATGCGTCGCGTCGTCATCACCGGCATGGGCATCACGTCCTGCCTCGGCAATGATCTGGATACCGTTTCGGCCGCGCTGCGCGAAGGGCGCTCGGGCATCACCGCCTTGGCCGACCATGCCGAAGCAGGCCTGCGCAGCCAGGTCGGCGGTCGCGTCGACCTCGATCTGGAGGCGCTGATCGACCGCAAGCAGAAGCGCTTCATGAGCGACGCGGCGGCCTTCGCTTACCTGTCCATGCGCGATGCCATCGCCGATGCCGGGCTCAGCCCCGAGCAGGTCAGCAACCTGCGCACCGGCCTGATCGCCGGTTCCGGCGGCGGCTCCAGCGAATGGCAGATCGGCGCGGTCGACCTGCTGCGCGAACGTGGCGTGCGCAAGGTCGGCCCGTACATGGTGCCGCGCACAATGTGCTCGACGGTCTCGGCCTGCCTGGCCACGGCCTACCAGATCAAGGGCGTCAGCTACTCGCTGTCGGCCGCCTGCGCGACCTCGGCGCACTGCATCGGCGCTGCCGCGGACATGATCCGCCACGGTGCGCAGGACATCATGTTCGCCGGTGGCGGTGAAGACCTGCACTGGTCGATGAGCGTGATGTTCGATGCGATGGGCGCGCTGTCGACCAGCTTCAACGAAACCCCGGCCAGCGCCTCGCGTCCGTACGACAAGGACCGCGACGGCTTCGTCATCGCCGGTGGCGGCGGCATGCTGGTGCTGGAGGACTACGACCACGCCGTTGCGCGTGGCGCGCGCATCCATGCCGAGCTGATCGGCTACGGCGTGACCTCCGATGGCGCCGACATGGTCGCGCCGTCCGGCGAGGGCGCGGTGCGCTGCATGAAGATGGCACTGCAGGGCGTCGATCGCCCGCTGGACTACCTCAACACCCACGGCACCTCGACCCCGCTGGGCGATGTCACCGAGCTCAACGCGATCCGTGAAGTGTTCGGCGATGCGGTACCACCGCTGTCCTCGACCAAGGCGCTGTCCGGCCATTCGCTGGGCGCGGCCAGCGTGCACGAGGCGATCTACTGCCTGCTGATGATGCGCGATGGCTTCGTCGCCGGTTCGGCCAACATCGGCGAGCTGGACCCGAAGGTGGAGAGCTTCCCGATCCTGCGCGAGAGCCGCGAGCAGAAGCTGGACACGGTGATGTCCAACAGCTTCGGCTTCGGTGGCACCAACGCTGCGCTGGTGTTCGCGCGGGTGTGATTGAACAGGTGTGCCGACCAACGGTCGGCACCCACCAGAAGATGTGGAGCCGAGCCCATGCCCGGCTCAGTGCCAACCAAGGTCGGCACCCACCGCTACTTCGGCAGCAGCGGCAGCAGCAGGGCGTGCGCGTCCACCAGCGAGCCGACGATGCGGTGGCCCAGTGCGCGCAGCTCTTCATCCGGATGCACCAGGTCCGGCACCTGGATCACGGTCATGCCGGCGGCCAGTGCGGCCCGCGTGCCGGCCGGTGAATCTTCCAGCGCCAGGCAACGTTCGGGCGCCTGGCCCAGCCGCTGCGCGGCCAGCAGGTAGATATCCGGCGCCGGCTTCGGCCGCGCCACATCACCACTGGTGATCACGGCATCGAAGTACGGCAGCAGGCCTGCGGCCGCCAACTTGCGGTTGGCGCGCGGCTGCCGCGTGGTGGTCGCCACCGCACGCGGTACCGCGTGTGCCTTCAGCAGCTCCAGCAGCTCCAGGATGCCCGGCCGCAGCGGCAGCCCGGTCTGCGTGCGTGCTTCGTACAGTTCATGGCAACGTGCCGCCACCGCGTCGATCACGCTGTCCTCGATGCCCTGCGCGCGCAGCAACGCATGCGTATCGTGGTCGCCGAGGCCGACCATGCGCAGGAATACCGCTTCCTCCAGGCCCAGCCCGAATTCGTCGGCGGCCTCGCTCCAGCAGGCCAGCGAGACCCGCTCGCTGTCGATCATCAAACCGTCCATGTCGAAGATGACGGCGTCGGGCAGGAACGGCAGCGCAGCGAAGGGGGTCATGGAGCGAACAACGTATCCAGGTCGGTGGAAGTGAGCTGCCGCCATTGCCCTTCGTCCAGCCCCTGCAGGTCCAGCCCGCCGACGCGGCTGCGGTGCAGGGCCTGCACGTGGTTGCCGGTGGCGGCGAACATGCGGCGTACCTGATGGTAGCGGCCTTCATGCAGCACCAGGCGTGCGCGACGCGCCTCCAGCACTTCGAGTTCAGCCGGCAGCAGGGGCGTCTTCTCGGACTCCAGCATCAGCATACCGCTGGCGAACAACGCCACTTCGTCGCCGCGCAGGTCCTCGCTCAACTCGACTTCGTAGACCTTCGGCAGCTTCGACTTCGGCGAGATGATCCGGTGCAGCAGGCCGCCATCGTCGGTCAGCAGCAGCAGGCCACTGGTCTCGCGGTCGAGGCGGCCCACCGTGGACAGCACCGGATCACGGTCGCGGAAGCGCGGCGGCAGCAGGTCGTAGATCAGGCGGCCGGTGTCCTTGGTCGAACAGGTGTAGCCGGCGGGCTTGTGCAGCGCGATCGACAGCCCCACCGGCGGGTCCAGCGGCTCGCCATCGACGCGGATCGCCTCGTGCGGCACCTGGTCATCGGCGTACAGCACCTCACCGTCGGCGTCGGTGACGCGGCCTTCGCGGAACATCCACTGCACCTGCTTGCGGCTGCCATAGCCCAGGTTGGCGATGAGCTTGACCAGCTTCACTTGCCCTTCCCCTTCACTGCTTCAACCAGCTTGAAACCGTCGCGCTCGGCGACCACGCGCACCGCACCGAAGCTGTCGTTGAGGGTGTGCTCGTACGGCAGATGGCGGTTGGCCACCACGTACAGGCGCCCGCCCGGGCGCAGCGCCTGCGCGGCCACGGCGATGAAGCGCTGGCCGATGTCCGGGCGGTCGGCACGCGACGGCGTGTGGAACGGCGGGTTGCTGATGATGACGTCGTAGCCCGGCTCGATGCCGGCGGTGACGTCGCGCCACAGGAAGCGCAGCGGCAGCGCGCGCGGCGGCGGCGCCAGGTTCAGTTCGGCCAGGGCCAGCGCACGCTGCTCGGCCTCGTACAGGTCCAGCGCGGTGATCTTCGGGCAGCGTTCCAGCAGCTCGCGCGAGAGATAGCCGTAGCCGGCGCCAAGGTCGGCGGCGCGGCCGGCCAGGTCGGCCGGCAGGTGCTCGGCCAGCAGCGCCGATGCCGGATCGATGCGGTCCCAGGCGAACACGCCCGGGCGGCTGAGGAAGCGTCCGCCCATGATCGGGCGCACCGCATCCAGCGCCGACCAGCGCTTGGCCAGGTCGGCGTCGTGCTGGCCCTGCAGCGGGGCGGTCCAGTACACGCGGCAGTGGTTCTTGGTCAGGCAGCCGCCGAGACCGGCCAGCTGCTTGAGGTCGCCTTCACCGGAGCGCGCGCCTTCGTTGTTGGACTGGCAGGCGACGATACGGCCGCCCTCGGCGACCAGCGCCAGCGCGCGGGCGAACAGCGCACGGGCTTCTTCACGCTGGCGCGGCGGCAGCACCAGCACCAGCGGGTAACGGCCCTTGCCGGCCACATCGTCCAGCTGGCCGCTGACGGTCCAGCCGGCGGCCTGCTGCAGCGGCTGCGCGAACGGGGCAAAGCTCTGTTCGCAGTGCAGCTCGCAGTTGCCGGCCGCTTCGCGCAGCGGCCAGCCATCGCGGGCACGCAGGAAAGCCACCGGGCCCTCCGGCCAGCGCAGGGCGCCTTGGGAGAACGGCAGGAGCAGGGTCTGCAGGGGGGCGTCGTCGCTGGAGGCCATCGGCGCGGGTACTTCAAGCGTGAGGGCCGTCCATTGTACCGGCTTGGCCGGGCCGGCCCCGGCAGGCCGCTTTGCGAAACCCGAACGGGGCCTTGATCTGCCAGAAACATTGAAACGTTCAGGGTAGAGGCTCCCCCGGAAACCCAGGAGAACCTGCATGCGAGCCTTGTTCGTCGGTGGCGTCGTCGACAACAGTGAAATGGACCTGGAAGGCAGCCATCCGCCCGTGCACTACCCCGAGGACACCGGCGGCGGGCACTCGCGTTATCGGCTGCACCAGGTCGGCCATGGCGCCGATGGCAGCGTGGCCTATGCGGTATATGGCGCACCGGACCTGGCCGATGACGAGGTGGCCCGGGTGGCGGAAGAACGCGCCTACGCGCGCCGGTTCGAAGCGACGCCGACCTTGTTCGAGCATTGACACACCGGTAGCGCCCGAGCCCACGCTCGGGCGACGGCGCAGCCGAGCGTGGGCTCGGCTCTACATCCGATCAAGGCGCCTTGGGTGGCAGGCGGTTGATGCTGGCGATTTCATCCAGCCACACGTGGTGCTGCTGCACCGGCGTGTCGTAGTCATCCAGGCGCAGCTGGCCGTTGCTGCCTTCATCACCAGCGACGTTGCGGTACTGCTGCACGGTTGGCCTCACGGCCACCGTGCCGAGCAGGCGGCGGCCATCGTGCAGAATCAGTTCCACCTGCGTTTCGCCTTCCAGCTGGGGCAGCAGGGCTTCCAGGCGCGCGATCTGCGCCGGATCGGTATGGATACGGGGAGCTATGCGGGACATCGGCGACCTCCTGCATGCAGGGTCGCCGATCGGCCGTGAATGCTCAGTGCAGCGCGCTGTCGGCGCGGGGTACCTGCACCTTGCGTACCGCAGCCACCAGCTGCGCCACCGAGTACGGCTTGGCCACGTGTTCCTGGAAACCCGACGCCAGCGCACGGCGGCGGTCATCGGCACGCGCCAGCGCGGTGACGGCGACCGCGGGCAGGGTCGTGGCATCCACGCCCATGTCCTCGCGCAGCGTGCGCACCAGGCCATAACCATCCATGCCCGGCATGCCGATGTCGGTCAGCATCACGTGGTACTGCAGATGGCCGGTGTCGGCCAGCAACGCCAGCGCCTCACCGGCCGAACTGGCCGCCGACACGCTGGCGCCCTGCTCTTCCAGCATGCGCCGCAGGTACTCCAGCACTTCCGGCTGGTCTTCCACCGCCAGCACGTGCATGCCGCGCAGCGGATACGGCTCGACGATCACCGGTTCCAGGATCGGCCCGCTGATCACTTCGCGCAGCGGGCGCCGCTCGGCATCGGGAAGGTGCTGCGGCAGGCGCACGGTGAACGTAGCGCCATGGCCGTGCCCCTCGCTGGCCGCGGCGACCGTGCCGCCATGCAGTTCGACCAGCTGCTGCACGATCGCCAGGCCCAGTCCCAGTCCACCGTGGCGCCGGGTGGTGGTGCCATCGGCCTGGCGGAAGCGGCTGAACAGGTGATTGAGGAATTCGGGTGCGATGCCATCACCGGTGTCGCGCACGGTGATCTCCCAGTGGTTGCCGTCGGCACGCAGCTGCAGGTCGATGCGGCCTTCAGCCGGGGTGAACTTGATCGCGTTCGAGAGCAGGTTCCAGAACACCTGCTGCAGGCGCGTGGCATCGCCCAGCACCAGGCTCGGCTGTTCGGGCAGCTGCAGGTGCACGTCCAGTGCCTTGCCTTCGGCCACCAGTTCCTGCGCGCCGATGGCCTCGCCCAGCACCGTGCGCAGGTCCAGCACTTCCACCTCCAGCTGCACCTTGCCCAGCAGCATGCTGCTGAGGTCCAGCATGTCCGAGATCAGCCGCTTCTGCGCACCGGCGCTGTTGGCGATCACGTTCAGGCCCTTGTACAGAGGGCTGGTGTTGTCCACGCGCTGCAGCAGCAGCTCACTCCAGCCGAGGATGGTGGTCAGCGGCGTACGCAGTTCATGCGACAGCGTGGCCAGGAACTCGTCCTTCAGCCGCGCCATGTTCTCCGCAGCGCTGCGCGCGGCACGCTCGGACTGCAGCAGTTCCTCGCGGGCCAGTTCGATCTCGCGGCGTTCGGTCACGTCCGGGCTGCTGCCGGCCAGGCCGATGAAGCGGCCCATCCGCGAGAAACGCGGGCGTGCGTTCATCTCCAGCCAACGCCACTGGCCATCGGCGCGCCGCGCACGCACCAGCGCGTGCATCGAACGCTGCGCCTTCAGCGCTTCCTGCAGTTCGTATTCGAATACCGACGCATCGTCCGGATGCACCAGGCCGCGCCAGACATCTTCCGGCACACGCGTCTCGTCGCCACCGAAGAACTCGCTGAAGGCGCTGTTGACGAAACGGGCATGGCCGCGCTCGTCGAGCACCCACACCGGCATCGGCAGGCCGTCGGCCAGCGCGCTGAAGCGCGCTTCGCTCTCGCCCAGCTCCACTTCCATCTGCTTGCGTGCAGTGATGTCGAAGAACAGGATGCCGACCTTGTCCTCGCCCGGCCGGCCCACGCGCACCGCATCGACCGCGAACGAACGACCCAGCGCACGCGCTTCCATCTCGAACTGGGCAGGACGGCCGCTGCGTGCGACCTCGCCGTAGATGCGGAACCAGTCCTGCTCATGGTTGGGTTCCAGCTCGGTCATGCGCTGTCCACGCGCATCCTTCAGCCCGGTGTGGCGCTCGAAGGCATCGTTGACCTCGAGGAAACGATAGTCGACCGCACGATCGCCCTCGAACAGCACCTGGATCACGCAGAAACCAGCGTTGATGCGCTCAAGCACGCCATGATGCAGGTCGGGTTCGGGCGCCTGCACCATCATCGGTGGGCGCTCCACGAGGGGCGGCAGTGTGGACAAGGGCGTCTGGACGGGCCGGATTGGAAGCACAGCATCTTCCAAAGCGCGTATTCACAGCGTCAAGCGCCGTCAGTCATGGTTGACGACGATGAATTGGCGGCAACCGCTCTTGTCGGTGTCGCAATCGGCCGTTGCGGTGGCTGGAAAGCGGGATCACACTCGATCTATAAATCGCATCGTCCCCGTCGATGGGACGCAGGAGACCGTCATGAACCGCTCGTTGGCCACTGCCCTGCTGCTGGCAGGCGCCCTCATGGCGGGCAGCGCGAACGCCGCGCCGCGCGCCGTCACCGATCCGGATGCGCCCCGCGCGCTGCAGGCCAATGGCCCGGTCAGCGTGAAGTGGGACGATCCAGCCGGATTCACCGAAATCCGCCAGAGCACCAACCGCTTCGAGGCCGAACGCGGCAACTGGGTGCAGCAGCTGGCCAGCTACGTGCAGACCACGGCGGCCAAGCCGCTGCAGCCCGGGCAGACCCTGGACGTGACCCTGGTCGACATCAAGCGCGCCGGCGACTACGAGCCCTGGCACGGCCCGCGCGGCAGCGACATCCGGATCATGCGCGACATCTATCCGCCGCGGATCACCCTGCAGTACACGCTGAAGGACGCCAGTGGTCGCATCGTCGATGAGGGCGAAGCCAAGCTCAGCGACACCGGCTACCTGCACAACCTGGGGCTGAAGAGCGACAGCGATCCGCTGCGCTACGAGAAGCGCCTGATCGACGACTGGGTGAAGCGCGAGCTGAGCACGCGGGCTACTGCTGCACGATGATTCCGGGCAGCTCTACCCACCGGCAGGTGTCGACCTTGGTCGACACGCATTGCACGGTGCCGACCAAGGTCGGCTGCTACCAGAGCCGAGCGCGGACTCGGCTCTACACGTAGACTTTCGCCACGCGCTTGACCGCGCACGGCAGCTGGTAGGCACTCACGCCGCAGCGCGGCGCCAGTTCCGACAGCGTCGGCGCAGAACCCCACAGTTCCACCACACTGCCGATGCCGGCCTGCGCATGCGCGGTCAGGTCCACCGTCAGCATGTCCATCGACACGCGCCCGATCAGTACGCCGGGCTGGCCATCGATCAGTACCGGCGTGCCGTTGGGGGCGAACTGCGGATAACCGTCGGCGTAGCCAAGCGCGACCACGCCCACGCGGGTGCGCGCCTTGGCCACGAAGCGTGCGCCATAGCCCACCGGCTCACCGGCCTCGATCCATCGCTCGGCAATCACCTTCGACTGCATCGTCATCACCGGGCGCAGGCGCTCGGTCAGCGCGGTGTTGTCCGGCAGCGGATTGGCGCCGTACAGCATCAGGCCCGGGCGCACCCAGTCGCTGCGTACATCCGGCCAGCCCAGCAGTGCCGGCGAATTGCACACGCTGGTCTCGCCATCCAGGCCGTCGATGGCGCGCGCGAAGGTCGCCGCCTGTTCATGGGTGCGTTCGCTGTCCAGCTCGTCGGCACGCGCCAGGTGGGTCATCAGCACGATGCGCTCGACCTGCGGCAGCGCCGACAGGCGTGCATGCGCGGCGCGGAAGCTGTCCACGTCCAGGCCGAGGCGATGCATGCCGCTGTCCAGCTTCAGCCAAACGGTCAGCGGGCGCGGGCTGTCGAATGCAACCAGCGCTTCCAGCTGCCACGGCGAGCCCACCGCGAACCAGAAATCGTGCTCGGCCACCAGCGCCATGTCACTGGGTTCGAAGATGCCTTCCAGCAGCAGGATCGGCGCACGGATCCCGGCCTGGCGCAGTTCCAGCGCCTCTTCGATGGTGGCCACGCCGAAACCATCAGCCTCGCCTTCCAGCGCCTGTGCACAGCGCACCGCGCCATGGCCATAGGCATCGGCCTTGATGATCGCCAGGGCCTTGCCACCGCCCAGTTCACGGGCAAGCCGGTAATTGCTGCGCAGGGCGCCCAGATCGATCAGCGCGCGGGCAGGACGCATGTGCGGTTCTCATGTTGCGGGGCGTGACCGTACTGGCCGTAGCGGAAAATATCCAGGCCTTCGGTGCTGATCTGCGGCTGGCGCGCGCTCATCAGGTCGGCCAGGTAACGGCCCGAGCCGCAGGCCATGGTCCAGCCCAGGGTGCCGTGGCCGGTGTTGAGGTACAGGTTGCGGAACGGCGTGGCGCCGATCACCGGCGTGCCGTCCGGCGTGGCCGGGCGCAGGCCTGTCCAGAACTGTGCGCGCGACAGGTCGCCGCCCTTCGGGTAGAGGTCGCTGACCACCAGCTCCAGGGTCTCGCGACGACGCTGCGACAGCGACAGGTCGAAACCGGCCACTTCGGCCATGCCGCCGACGCGGATGCGGTCGTCGAAGCGGGTCACCGCCACCTTGTAGCTCTCGTCGAGGATGGTCGAGGTCGGCGCCATCGCCGGGTCGGTGATCGGCAGGGTCAGCGAATAGCCCTTCAGCGGGTACACCGGCAGGTGCATGCCCAGCGGTGCGACCAGCGCCGGCGAATAGCTGCCCAGCGCGACCACGAAGCGGTCGGCGGTTTCCCGCTTGCCGTCGATGCGCACGCCGGTGATGCGGTCGCCCTCGAACTCCAGGCCGGTGATGTCCTGGTCGAAGCGGAACTCGACGCCGGCGTCCACGCACATCTGCGCCAGGCGCCGGGTGAACAGCTGGCAGTCGCCGGTCTGGTCACGCGGCAGGCGCAGCGCGCCGACCAGGCCGTCGACATGGGCCAGGGCCGGTTCGGCCTGGATGATGCCGGCGCGGTCCAGCACCTCGTACGGCACGCCGTACTGGGCCAGGATCTCGATGTCCTGCGCGGAGGCATCCAGCTGCTGCTGGGTGCGGAACAGCTGCGTGGTGCCCAGGTCGCGGCCTTCGAACTCGATGCCGATCTGCGCGCGCAGCTCGTTCAGGCAGTCGCGGCTGTACTCGGACATGCGCACCATGCGCGCCTTGTTGATCGCGTAGCGCTCGTGGGTGCAGTTGCGCAGCATCTGCCACAGCCAGCGGTACTGGGCCAGGTCCATGCCCGGCTTGATCGCCAGCGGCGCGTGCTTCTCGAACAGCCAGCCGATGGCCTTCTTCGGCACGCCCGGGGCGGCCCACGGCGAGGTGTAGCCGAACGACAGCTGGCCGGCATTGGCGAAGCTGGTTTCCAGCGCCGGGCCGGGTTGGCGGTCGATGACCGTGACTTCAAACCCGGCCTGTCGCAGGTACCAGGCACTGGTGGTGCCGATCACGCCGCTGCCGAGGACTAGAACTCGCATGGGACTTCTCCAACCCGATCATTCCCTACACTGGAGCGTGCCGGGACCATAATTGGGGAAGTATAGACAGCCATTCCCAGTTGATTTGCCTGTTTTGAAATCAACCGGCAGGATGTTCTCCTGCAATTCATTCCCCAAGGTTGACGGCCATGGCCACCCGTACCCGCGAACTGGACAAGATCGACCGCAAGATCCTGCGCATCCTGCAGGCGGAGGGCCGTATTTCCTTCACCGAACTGGGTGAGCGGGTCGGCCTGTCGACCACCCCGTGCACCGAGCGCGTGCGCCGGCTCGAGCGCGAAGCGGTGATCACCGGCTACCACGCCCACCTGGACCCGGCGGCGGTGAAGGCCAGCCTGCTGGTATTCGTGGAGATCAGCCTGGCCTACAAGTCCGGTGACATCTTCGAAGAGTTCCGGCGCGCCGCCCTGAAGCTGCCCAATGTGCTCGAGTGCCATCTGGTCTCGGGCGACTTCGATTACCTGCTGAAGGCGCGGATCAGTGAGATGGCCTCCTACCGCAAGCTGCTCGGCAGCACCTTGCTGACACTGCCGCATGTGCGTGAATCCAAAAGCTACATCGTGATGGAAGAAGTGAAGGAAACGCTGAGCCTGCCGATTCCGGATTGAGGCGGTCGCAGGTTGGGGTCAGAGCCCGCGTTGCGGGATCCGGCCCCGGTCGGGGTCAGGCAAGGGGTCAGATCCCGCGCAGCGGGCTCTGACCCCGGTCATGTCGCCAGTCAGCGCTGCTGCGGATGCTTCTGCGAGCGCTGTTCCTGCTGCTTGCCACCCTTGTGCGGCTGCTGCGGTTCCATCTGTTGTTGCTGCTGTTGCTGCGGGTTGCGGCCCTGCGGTTCCTTGCCGGGATGACGGTTCTGCTGGTTTTTCATGATCGCGATCCAGTGGACAAAGGACATGCGGCGGCGGAATGCCGGCGCAGGGCCACGGTGGTCCCGGCACGGTTAATCGCAGGCGAAAAAGCAGTGATCGGCAGGATGTTGTTTTCGTGCGTTCAGGCCGTGCAGTGTGTGGAAGCTGCCACCCTTGCCTGGCATCCGAGGTCAGCGCTTGATCTGCTGCCCATCGCCGGCCGGCACGCTGTCGTAATAGCGGCCGGTACGCGAATCGAACACCCGGTTCGGGCCAGCCGGGCGCACGCCAGGCACGATGCGGCCATTGCGGTCATAGACCTTGTCGGCCGGCCTCGGCGCCGGGGTGGGCGCAATCCGGGCAGGACCCGTGGACCTGATCGGCTGCGCCGGCTGCGGCGACGGCAGCACCTGCGGCTGGGGGCGTGCGGCCTGCGGCGGCGGTACCACCGGCGCCGGAGCCACGGTGGTCGCGCTGCGGGTGACCGTCGGGTCGGCAGCAGGCACCTGGGCCAGCGCCAACGTGGGCAACAGGGCCATCAGCAGCAGGGGAAGGGTCGGTTTCATGGCACGCTCCGGCGTGGATCGCATTTACCTTGCGCCTGCACCTGTGTGCCGCCCATGAACGGCCGTCACACTTGCAAGCGCGCGCCGGCACCCCCACGTTTTCCGGCATCCCCAGGCCATCGACCCCACGGAGAGCCGGCATGACTGCCTTCGACCTGACGCCCCCCACTGCCACCCAGACCGAGGCGCTGATCGCCGGCCTCAGCAGCGAAGAGCGCCGCGTGCTGCTGCAGCACGGTACCGAAGCGCCGTTCTGCGGCGTGTTCCTGGACAACAAGCGCGAGGGCGTCTACTGCTGCCGGCTGTGCGCGCTGCCGCTGTTCCGCTCCAGCACCAAGTTCGATTCCGGCACCGGCTGGCCCAGCTTCTTCGCCCCGTTCGACCCGGCGCACGTGCGCGAGATCCGCGATACCAGCCATGGCATGGTGCGCACCGAGATCACCTGCGCGCGCTGCGGCAGCCACCTCGGCCACGTATTCCCGGATGGTCCGCCGCCCACCTACGAGCGCCACTGCCTGAACTCCGTCTCACTTTCGTTCACCGGCAATGGCGAGCCCTGGCCCGACCCGTTGCAGCGTGGCGGCGCGGAAAGCGGTGTGGCGGGCTGAAACACCCCGCTGACCGATTTCACAGAATTCCCTCTTCAGAAAACCGGGTGACGGGCCGACAAGGAGATATCCCCTCTCCTTGCGTCGCCCCATGCTCATCATCGTTGGATTCCTGGTCGTCATCATCAGCGTGATCGGGGGCTACCTCGGTGCCCACGGCCGCCTGGGTGCCCTCTGGCAGCCCTACGAACTGGTCATCATCGGCGGTGCCGCACTGGGTGCGTTCCTGGTCGGCACCCCGGCCAAGACGGTCAAGCAGACCCTGCAGGCCATGGTCGGCGTGTTCAAGGGCCCGCGCTACAAGCAGCAGGACTACATCGATGTCCTCAGCCTGCTCTATGAACTGCTCAACAAGGCCCGCCGCGAAGGCTTCATGGCCCTGGAAGACCATGTCGAGCGGCCGGCCGAGAGCGCCCTGTTCGCCAACTACCCCAAGGTGCAGGCCGACCACCACCTGATCGACTTCATCACCGACTGCCTGCGCCTGATGATCGGCAGCAACATCGAGCCGCACGAGCTGGAGCCGCTGCTGGAGCTGGAACTGGAAAAGCACCACGCCGAGGCCATGGCGCCGTCGCAGGTGCTGACCAAGGTCGCCGACGGACTGCCCGGTTTCGGCATCGTCGCGGCGGTGCTCGGCATCGTCATCACCATGGGCTCGATCGGCGGTGACATCGTCGAGGTCGGTGGCCACGTGGCCGGCGCGCTGGTCGGTACCTTCCTCGGCATCCTGCTGGGCTACGGCTTCGTCGGCCCGATGGCGGCAGCAATGGAGGCACGCGCCGAGCAGGACAGCCGCATCTATGAATCGGTCAAGACCGCCCTGCTGGCCTGCCTGCGCGGCTACAACCCGAAGATCGCGCTGGAATTCGCCCGCAAGACGCTGCCGTCGAACGTGCGCCCGGCCTTCTCCGATTTCGAGCAGCACCTGAAGACGGTCAAGTAAACCATGGCCGAGACCAAGCCCACTGTCATCGTCCGCCGGGTCAAGAAGGCCGGCCACGCCGCCCATCATGGCGGTTCGTGGAAGGTGGCCTATGCTGACTTCGTGACCGCGATGATGGCGTTCTTCCTGGTGCTGTGGCTGATGGCCACCACCAACAAGAACGACCGTGCGGCCATTTCCGAGTACTTCCGCAACCCCAGCCCGCTGAGCGGGCAGAACGCCACGCCGGCGCCCGGCATGGCCGGCCCGGGCGGCGCAAGCACCTCGATGATCAAGCTGGGTGGTGCCACCGACATCTCGCGCGGCAGCAGCAACGATCCCTTCCAGAACCAGAAGGAAGCGGTGCCGCAGCCGGTGGACCAGCAGCAGCGCGACAAGCAGCAGCTGGAAGCGTTGATGAAGGAACTGCAGGAAGCGATCAGCAGGAGCCAGGCACTGGAGCCGTTCAAGGACCAGCTGCTGCTGGACCTGACCCCGGAAGGCCTGCGCATCCAGATCGTGGACAAGCAGAACCGGCCGATGTTCGACCTCGGCAGCGCTACGCTGAAGCCGTATACGCAGCAGATCCTGCACGAGCTGGCCAACTACCTGAACCACGTGCCGAACCGGATCAGCCTGACCGGCCACACCGACATCACCGCCTATTCGGCCGCGCGCGGCTACGGCAACTGGGAGCTGAGCGCCGATCGTGCCAACGCCGCACGGCGTGCGCTGGTGGACGGTGGCCTGGAGGACAGCAAGATCACCCGCGTGGTCGGCCTGTCTTCGTCGGTGCTGTTCGACAAGGCCGACCCGCAGAACCCGATCAACCGCCGCATCAGCATCGTGGTGATGACCCAGGCCGCCGAAGCGGCCGCCCTGGCCGGTGCCGGCCCGCAGGTGGGACTGTCGGCGCCGACCGCCGACCCGGACGTGCAGGCCGCGCAAGGTGAGGCCGCGCCCGTGGCACGTTGAACCGGGGTCAGATCCCTTTTCCATGGAAAGGGATCTGACCCCGCCTGCGTGCGGCCGGTACAATGGCGGTCTTTCCGTTTCCAGGTGATTTCACCCCCATGTCCCAGAACTCCAAGGCCAAGCGCGACAAGCGCAAGAAGCAGCAGGCCAAGCGCCCGTTCCTCCGCCTGAATGCCCAGCAGCAGGTGCAGAACCATGCCGTGCTGACCAACGAAGATGGCCAGGTGGTAGCGGCCATCGGCCTGCAGGGCCGTGAGTGGCTGCTGGCCATCGGCGGCCAGACCATGGGCAACGCCGAAAACCCGGTGCCGATGCTGGCCATGCTCAAGCACCTGGCCAACGTGCAGGAGAAGGAAGGCCGCAAGGTCAACCTGGAGTACTCCGAACTGCTGCAGAAGCTGCTGGACACCCTGGCTGCCGAATCCGAGCAGACCGCTGACGAATACCTGGACAAGCTGGTTGCCGAATTCGAAGGCGTCGACGCCGCTGAGGGCGAAGAAGGCGAAGAAGGCGAAGCCGTCGAAGGCGACGCGGCCGAAGAAGCTGCTGCCGAGGCCGCCCCGGCCGCTGACAGCGACAGCAAGCCGCAGGCCTGAACCGGCCGCGGCGGTGACGGTCTACGTCGATGACGCGGTGCATCCCTGGCGCGGACAGCGCTGGGCGCACCTGATGGCCGACACCCTGGCCGAGCTGCACGCGATGGCGGCGCAGCTCGGCATTCCCCCGCGGGCCTTCCAGAACAAGGCCAGCGGTGCTCACTACGACGTCACTGCCGAGCTGCGCGCACAGGCCATAGCGCTCGGTGCGCGGGCGATTTCCCGGCACACCGACCGTGACCTGGTCAAAGCGGTGATTGCCAACGCCAGGGCGCAGTACCGGCCGTAGGCCGCGCCCAGCAGATCGTCCCCGCCGGGTCGTGCCCGGCGGATCGGCCCATCGCTCAGAACGGGTCGCTGCCCAGCCGGATTTCCACGTTCAGCAGCGAGCACAGCGCCAGCATCGCGTCGTCGTCGCGGGTCAGCGCCATCACGCCGGTGAAGCCGTCGCTGCCGGCATCCACGCTCCACAGCGTGTAGTTGTGCTCGCGCAGGCGGTCGAAGGCGGTGGACATCAGCTGCACGCCGTCCAGGCCCTCGGCGAAGTCCTCGTCGTCCAGGTCGCCGCCCCAGTCGAGTTGCAGGTTGAAGCGCGCCGACAGCTCGTTCACCGCCGACTGCAGCGATTCCAGGTCATCGCGCTCCACATCGAAACCGGACTGCCAGGCGATGGCCGTGAACAGGGCCGGCAGCCAGTCGCTGTCCGCTTCCAGCGGCTGCCCGTCCTCGGACAGGTGCTCGCGCCAGCGGTTGAACTGCTGCAGGGCCAGCTCTTCGTCGCCCGGGTTGATCAGCACCAGCAGGTTCCAGACCCGCGCCTCGAAGCCCTCCTCGTCGAAGTCGTGGATGTCTTCCTCGAAGTCGAAATAGTCGCTGTTGTCGGGCATGGCGGAACGTCCTCTGGGGCAGGCCCGCATTCTACGGTTTATCCTGTGCCGCTGAAGCCGGCCTTGGTGGCCGTCACTGTGAATGAAGCGATGAGCGATACCCCTCCCGACCACCTGGCGATCAACCCGGCCAGCCCCTTCCATGATGCGCAGGCGCTGGAGCGCGGCGTTGGCGTGCGTTTCAACGACGTCGAGCGCGACAACGTCGAGGAATACTCGGTCAGCGAAGGCTGGATCCGCGTGCAGGCCGGCAAGGCCCGCGACCGCCGCGGCAACCCGATGACCATCAAGGTCAAGGGCAAGGTCGAGGTGTATTTCCTGGACCAGAAGCCGGAATAACCGGCACCGGCATGTAGAGCCGAGCCCGTGCTCGGCTGCTTTTCGTTCCGGGTTCATGACGCCTGAAGCAAGCGCAGCCGAGCACGGGCTCGGCTCTACATGGCAGGGCGGAATAGGCGTCAGCGTCAGCAACGCCCGGTCCCAGGCGTCATTCGCGCTTGCGCGATTCCAGCAGGTCCAGGTTGCGGATCAGGCGCCGCGAGATCTCATCGGAGATCACCCCGCGCCGGGTCAACCGGAACAGTTCCTCGCGCTCGGCATTGAGGCCCGCGCTGCGCAGCTGGCGGTAGCCCAGCTCCATGCGCCGCACCTTCTCCGGGTCCACGTCGGGGCCGTCGTTGTCTTTCTCCAGGTGCCGCTGGTACAGCAGGCTCACCCGCGAGGCAGCATCGTTGTACAGCTGCACGTTCTCGGTGTTCTGGTTCATCACCAGCTGCTGGCGCATGCGTTCGACCCCGGCCAGCGCGGCCTTGGAGGACAGCTTGCGTGCCAGGTCCTCTTCCTTGCGCTCGCCCGAATCGGCTGGCAGCTGCAGGCCCTTCAGCAGCTGCGGCAGCGCCACGCTGGCGCCGATCAGCGAGAACAGGATCACCGCCGCGGCCAGAAAGATCACCAGGTCGCGCGCCGGGAACGCACTGCCATCGGGCAGGAACAGCGGCAGGGTCAACACACCGGCCAGGGTGATCGCGCCGCGCACACCAGCCACCGAGGTCGCCACCACGATGCGCCAGTTCGGCGCCTCGCCCCGCTCCAGGCCACGGCGGCGCGCGCGCAGCAGGTTCCAGCGCAGCGACAGCCATACCCACAGCAGGCGCAGCAGGATCAGCGCCAGGTTGATCACCACCACGTATACCAGCAGCCACCATGCACTCTGGTGGCCGGACTCGTTCATGGTGGTGGTGGCGCGCTCGACGATGCCCGGCAGCTGCTCGCCCAGCAACACGAACATGATGCCGTTGAAGCTGAACTGCAGCATGTTCCAGACGCCCGCGCGCTGCACGCGCATGCTGCCGGAGACACGGCCGGTCAGCTCGACGTAGCTCATCGCGATACCGGCGGCGACCGCAGCGAGGATGCCCGAGGCATGGATTTCTTCGGCGAGCAGGTAGGCCGCGAACGGAATCAGCAGGTTGACCAGCATCGCCGCACCCGGCTCTTCGCCGAAGCGGCGCCACAACCAGCGCTGGAAGGTGGACACGCCGAGGGTGACCGCCACGCCCACGGCAAGGCCGGCCACCGCCACCCACAGGAAGGTCAGCGAGGCCGTGGCCAGCGAGAAGGAGCCGGTCATCAC
The DNA here is from genome assembly GCF_059369855.1 of Stenotrophomonas sp. YJH_SMC_138. Lineage (NCBI taxonomy): Bacteria > Pseudomonadati > Pseudomonadota > Gammaproteobacteria > Lysobacterales > Lysobacteraceae > Stenotrophomonas > Stenotrophomonas sp. YJH_SMC_138. The sequence continues at coordinate 140,212 of NZ_JCAFTB010000003.1, read as the reverse complement.
CGCGGCCACCGCGAAACGGAAGCAGACCAGGCCGGACGCATCGTTGAGCAGCGACTCGCCTTCCAGGATGTGCATCAGGCGCTTCGGGATCGGTGCCTTGGAGGCGATCGCCCCGACCGCCACCGGGTCGGTCGGCGAGACGATGGCCGCCAGCGCGAAGCACACTGCCAGCGGCATCACCGGAATCATCCAGTGGATCAGCAGGCCGGCGCCGATCACGGTGAACACCACCAGGCCGAACGCCAGTTCGAGGATCGCGCCCTTGTCGCGGAACAGGCCCTGCTTGGGAATGCGCCAGCCATCCAGGAACAGCAGCGGCGGCAGGAACAGCAGGAAGAACACTTCCGGCTCCAGCGCATGGCCGCGGTTGAACACGCCGGCGATCACCGCGCCCAGGCCGATCTGCACCAGCGGCAACGGCAGCGAGAACGGGAGGACGCGAACCAGGTAGCCGCTGGCGACAACGGCCACCAGCATCGCCAGGACGACTTCAATGGTATGCATGCTTCTTCCAGGAAGCGGCGCGTGGGGAGGCACGAGGGCCAGCGCCGGAAACCCGGAAAAAACTACCACATGCGGCCCTGACCGCGACGGCCGGGGCCGCCGCGCGTCAGCCCCGGCTCATGCCCCGTCGAACCGGTACAGATCCATGGCCAGGAAGCCGGCATCGATGCCGGCGTGGATGCGGCGTGCGCCGAAACCGCCCTCGCCGGCCGCTCCCATCGCGAAGAACAGCGGCAGCAGGTGCTCGTCGGTCGGGTGCGCACGCTCGGCGAACGGGGCCTGCCGGCGGTAATCGAACAGCGCCTGGCGGTCATCAGCGGCCAGTCGCTGCTCCACCCACTCGATGAAGGGCCGCACGTATGGCGCTTCCTTGCCGTCCTGGTAGTCGCCCCAGTCGTGCAGGTTGTGGGTGATGCTGCCCGAGCCGACCAGCAGCACGCCCTGTTCGCGCAGCGGCGCCAGCGCACGGCCCAGCGCGAACTGATGCTCGGGGCCGAGCAGCGGCTGGATCGACACCGGCACCACCGGGATGTCGGCCTGCGGGAACAACAGCCGCAGCGGTACCCACGCGCCGTGGTCGAGGCCACGCTGCGGGTCGATGGCCACTGTCAGGCCTGCGGCGGCGATGCGGCCGGCCACTTCTTCGGCCAGTGCCGGATCACCCGGCGCCGGGTATTGCAGTTCGAACAGCGCGCGCGGGAAGCCACCAAAGTCGTGGATCGTCGGCGGCTGCGGATGTGCGCCGACCAGCGGCTGCCGGCCCAGCCAGTGCGCCGAGGCCGTCACGATGGCGCGCGGCGGCGGCAGGTCGCGCGCCAGCTCGGCCAGGCGCACACCGACCTGGCCCGGATGCAGGGCGGTCATCGGCGAACCATGGGAGATGTACAGCGAAGGCAGGCGGGACATGGAATTCTCCAGTTGCAGGATCAGGCGGCGATCAGCGCGAACGCAGGGTCCACTTGCCATCGCCGACCAGGAACAGCACCACCAGCGCCAGCGCCCAGAACGCCGGGTATTCCCAGCCGCCGCCGGCATTGGCGAAACCGAAGCCGTTGGCGCCGTGCACGGTGACGATGGTGCCCAGCAGCAGCGGCACGCCGACCAGGCCCACCCAGCGCGCATAGATGCCCAGTAGGAGCGCGACAGTGATCACCAGCTCGACGCCGAGGGTGAGGTAGCCGAGCACGCCGGGCAGGCCCAGCGACTCGAAGAATGCTGCCGTGCCGGCCGGGGTGAATACCAGCAGCTTGGTCAGCGCATGGACCAGGAACAGCACGCCCAGTGCCAGGCGCAGCAGGGTGGCGCCATACGGGGCCAGCGGCGAAACAGGAGCGGTCGTGGCGTGCATCGGAAAGCACCTTGAAGGGAGTGGGCTCAGGTTATTGCGCCTTCACGCACCGATAAATACGATCGATTGACCGTATTTATTTCAGAAGGCGCAACAATGGACACCCTTGAGGCGATGCGCGTGTTCGTGGTGGTGGTCGAGCGCAACGGCTTCAGCGCCGCCGCCCAGGCCCTGGACATGTCCACCGCCGGCGTTACCCGCCAGGTCGCCGCACTGGAAAAGCGCCTGTCCACCCGCCTGCTCCATCGCACCACGCGGCGGGTCAGCCCCACCAGCACCGGCGCCGCCTACTACGCCCAATGCGTGCGCCTGCTGGCCGAGTTCGACGCGCTGGAGGCCAGCATCGGCGCGCAGGCGCTGGAGCCCTCCGGCATGCTGCGCATCAATGCACCGGTCAGTTGGGGCATCGCCCGCCTCGGTCCACTGCTGGCCAGTTACCGCGAACGCTTTCCGCAGGTGGAACTGGACCTGGCCCTGTCCGACCGCCTGGTGGACATGGTCGAGGAAGGCTACGACGTGGCCATCCGCATCACCCGCGAGCCGGGCCCCACCCTGATCGCCCGCCGCCTGGGCGAATCGCGGGTGAGCCTGTGCGCCGCGCCGGCCTACCTGGCCGCACGCGGCGCCCCTCAGACCCCGCAGGACCTGCAGGCGCACGCGTGCCTGGGCTACAGCTACTGGGCCGCCGGTGACCACTGGCCGCTGCAGGGGCCGGGCGGCGAAGTGAAAGTAGCGGTGAACAGCCTGCTGCACGCCAACAACGGCGACGTGCTGCGTGAAGCGGCGATCGCCGGCATGGGCGTCATCCTGCAGCCCGACTTCCTGCTGGAAGACGCGCTGGCCGATGGCCGCCTGGTGCGCGTGCTGCCGGAATGGGAGGCCTCGCCGATCGGCATCTTCGCGGTCTATACCAGCCGCAGCCACCTGGCACCGAAGGTGCGCAGTTTCATCGACCATCTGGTGGACGCCGGGGTGTAGCCGAGTCTGGCGCTGGTCGGCAATCAGACACATCCCGGTCCTGGGCGAATGCCGGCCAGCGGCCGGCACTACCGTCATGCTTCGGTCGGGTAGTGCCGGCCGCTGGCCGGCACATACGAAACCCCGTCATGTTTCGGTCGGGTAGTGCCGGCCGCCGGCCGGCACATACGAAACCCCGTCATGCCTCGGTCGGGTAGTGCCGGCCGCTGGCCGGCACATACGAAGCCCCGTCGTGCTTCGGTCGGGTAGTGCCGGCCGCTGGCCGGCACATACGAAACCCGATCAGGCGGGAACCTCATCCAGCGCGTCGATGATCTGTTCCAGCGGCGCCGGCCGCCCCAACAGGTAGCCCTGCACCTGGTCACAGCCATGCGCAGCCAGCCAGTCCAGCTGCCCCGGCGTCTCCACGCCTTCAGCGATGATGGTCAGGCCCATGCTGTGGCCCAGCGACAGCAGCGCGCGGCAGATCGAGGCATTGCGTGGATTGGTTTCCACGTCGGCGACGAAGCTGCGGTCGATCTTCAGGATGTCCAGCGGCAGGTGCTGCAGGTAGGACATGCTGGAATAGCCGGTGCCGAAATCATCCAGCGACACGCGGATGCCCTGCTCGTGCAGGCGCTGCATGGTCTGCATCGCCTGTGCCGGCTTGCGCATCAGGCTGCTCTCGGTCAGCTCCACGTGCAGCGCGCCACGGGCCAGGCCGAAATCCTGCTGGGCACGGGTGAATTCGGCCACCAGGTCGCTGTTGAAGAACTGAACCGCCGACACGTTGACCGCGATCGGCAACTCACCCCACCCGGCCTCGACCAGACGGCGCTGCGCCTTCGCCGCCGCGCGGATCACCCAGCGGCCCAGTGCCAGGATCAACCCGGTGTCCTCGCACAGCTGGATGAACTCGTTGGGCGGGATGAAGCTGCCATCGGCCTGCGGCCAGCGCAGCAGTGCCTCCAGCGCTGCCGGGCTGCCATCGCCGGCATGCCGGATCGGCTGGAAATACAGCTGGAATTCGTTGTCGATGGCGGCATGGATGCGCCCGGCCAGGCGCAGGCGGTCGGCCAGGCGCGTGGTCACGGCCGCGTCGAACCAGACCACCACGTTGCCCTCGGCGCGCGCCGCATGCGCGGCCTGCGCGGCCATGCCGATCACCTGCTCGGCCGTGTGCCCGTCACCAGCGATGTGCACGGCCACGCCGATGCGCGGCTCGAACTGGTGCAGCGAGTCCTTGCCGCGCATCGGCGCCGACACGATCTGCAGCAGGTCGTCCAGCACGCGCTGGGTATCGTGCTCGGCACCGATGGCGAAGACGAAATCCTCGGCCGGCTGGAACGCCAGCGTGCCACAGCGTGCGCCCAGGCCCCCGAGCCGGGTCGCCATCGACTGCAGCACCGCATCGCCGATCTCGCGGCCCAGCGTATCGGCCACCAGCTGCAGCCCGCGCAGCTGCACGAAGGCGATGGTGTAGCCCTCCTCCTGCTCGTCCAGCTGTTCGGTCAGGGCGCGCACATTGAGCAGGCCGGTGGCCGGGTTGTGCCGTGCCTGGTAGGCCAGGTCGCGCTCGTAGGCCAGCCGCTCGCTGACATCCTCGGCCAGCACCAGGCACGCGGGCTGTCCGTCGAAGTCGAGCTTGGACAGGTGTGCGCGCACCTCGAACACACTGCCGTCCTTGCGCCGGTGCAGGCGCACGGTCGCGTCGGGGGGATCGCCCACCTGCGCCCGCTGGATGGCACCACGCACTTCGTCCCAGCCTTCGCGCGGGCGGATGTCGAGGATGCTCATCGCCAGGAACTCGTCGCGGCTGTAGCCATACTGGCGCACTGCAGCGTCGTTGACCTCGATGAAGCGCAGCGTATCCGGGTCGAACACCCAGAACGGTGCAGGATTGCGGTCGAACAGCAGGCGGAAGCGGCGTTCCACTTCGCTCATCTGCTCGCGCGCCTGATAGCGTTCGCTCAGGTCGGTCAGCGCACCGATCATGCGCCGCTCGCTGTCGGCCACTTCCACCCGCTGCCCGCGCGCGCCGACCCAGCGCACCTCGCCCCCGGGCAGCACCAGGCGGAACACCTGGTCGAGCACAGCGCTGCCGGCGAAGGCCTGGTCAAAGGCCTGCTGCAGGCGTGCGGCATCATCGCGATGCACGCGCGCGAAGAAATCCGCGACCGGCAAGGCGTCGGTCTGTACCCCAAAGATCTCGCGGGCCAGCGGCGACCAGCGCAGCAGCGCGGCGTCCTCATCCACGTACCAGGTGCAGACACGCCCGACATGGTGCGCCAGGCGCAGCTCGGCGTGGCCCGTCTTCAGTTCCTCGGCCATCGCCTGCTGGCTGCGGGTGCTGCGGCGCACGGCGTACAGCAGTACCAGCAACACCGCGATGTAGGCCAGTACGATCGCCACCGACGCCTTCAGGTACGGCCACCACGGTGCGAGTACATCTTCGTCGGCCAGGCCGACCTGCACCGCCAGCGGGCTGCGTTCGAGCGTGCTGATGGTGAGGATGCGCGGCACGCCGTCGACAACGCCGGGCATGCTGCCCAGCTCGACCACTGCCTGCGTGCCGAGCAGGTCCCGGCGCGGCAGGTCATAGCGGCGGCCCACCGTGCCATGCGGATCGGGTACGCGGGCCAGCATGTAGCCCTGGGCATCGCTGATCGAGACCAATCCGTTGGGACCGACATCCAGGCCGCCGACGATGCGCTGCAGTTCGCCACAGCGCAGCCGTGCCAGCAGCCAGCGCCCATCGGCCATCGGCAGCGCCAGCGGGACCACCCAGCCCCCGTCGCTGGCGCGCTGTGGTGGGCCGATGTACAGCGCGCTGCCCGAGCCGCGCCGTTGCGGATCGGTCCACAACGGCAACTGCAGGTCGCCCTTGCCGGCCGTCAATGCGCGGCCATAGCTGTCGAGCACCACGATGCTGTGCAGTTCGGCGTGCCGGCGCAGCACGCCGCCGATGGAGGCATCCAGCAAGGCCGGCGCCTGTGCCGGCACGCTGCGGAACAGTTCCGCGGCGTCGGCGGCGATGCCGGTCATGGCCCGCTCCAGGTTGCGCAGCTCCAGCGCCAGCAGGCGCTCGCTGCCCACCGCCAGCGCGCGGCTCTGCCGCTGCGCCGCTTCCAGGCGGCGGTGGTGGTCGTTGACCAGCATGAGGGCCAGACCGGTCACCAGCAGTACGCCCAGCAGCACACCGCCCCAGGTGATGGCGCGCAGCGGCCGGGCCAACGCCCGTTTCAGCGCGGGCATCGGTTGATGTTCCTTGTGCAGTCGGCTGGCTTCATGCGCGAACGAATCCTCCACGTCCCCGACCTCAACGGCCGGCGGACGCCATTCTTGACGCCTGACCCCATCCTGCATGGCCACCTCCCCGTGTCCGCGCAGGGCTCGAGGGTCCAGCATGCACCACCCCGGTGACGGCGTGAAGATCGCATCCGCACGTTCAGCCAGATCCTGCACAGGGCGAGCCCCGCAGGGGGGCGGCCAGTGGCGCCGGAGCGGATTAGACTTGGGGTTTTCCGCTGCAAGAGAAGTCCATGTCCAAGCTGCGCCGTCCCACCCTGGCGCTGGCCATTGTTGCCAGCCTGTCCCTGGCCGCCTGTGACCGCCCGGCCGACCCGGCCGTCGGTGCCACCGCGCCGGCCGATGCCGCCCCCGCTGCGGCCAAGCCGATGCTGGGCAGTTTCGGCTTCGATGCCAGCGGCATGGACCGCAGCATCGCCGCCGGCGACGACTTCTTCGGCTTCGCCAACGGCACCTGGGTGAAGAACACCGAGATTCCGGCCGACCGCTCGCGCTTCGGCAGCTTCAATGTCATTGCCGAGAAGACCCTGGCCGACACCCGCGCCATCCTGGAAGGGGCCGCCGGCAACACCCAGGCCAGCGGCGACGACAAGCTGATCGGCGACTACTACGCCGCCTACATGGACGAAGCCGGCATCGAGCAGCACGGTCTGGCGCCGGTGCAGCCGCAGCTGAAGGCCATCGATGCGATCGCCGACAAGGCCGGGCTGGCCCGCGCACTCGGCGGCGACCTGCGCGCCGACGTCGACCTGCTCAACGCCACCAACTTCTACACCGACCGCCTGTTCGGCCTGTGGGTGTCGGTGGACATGCTGCAGCCGGATCGCACCGCGCCGTACCTGGTGCAGGGCGGCCTGGGCATGCCCGACCGCGATTTCTACCTGGGCGATGGCCGCATGGCCGAACTGCGCAAGCAGTACCAGGCCTACATCGCACAGATGCTGCAGCTGGCCGGCGTCGCCGACCCGGCCGGCAAGGCGCAGCGCATCCTCGCGCTGGAAACGAAGATCGCGCAAGCACATGCCACCCAGGAAGAAACCAACGACGTGACCAAGGGCGCCAACCCCTGGACCCAGGCCGACTTCAATGCAAAGGCGCCGGGCCTGGACTGGAACGCCTTCCTCGATGCGGCCGCGCTGGGCAACCAGCAGGACTTCATCGTGTGGCAGCCCAAGGCCGTGGCCGGCCTGTCCAGGCTGGTCGCCACCGAGCCGCTGGACGCCTGGAAGGACTACCTGGCGTTCCACGCGCTGGACCGTGCCGCCGCCTACCTGCCGAAGAAGTTCGCCGATGCCCGGTTCGCCTTCCATGGCACCGCGCTGAGCGGCACGCCGCAGCAGAGCGACCGCTGGAAGCGCGCGGTGGACGATGCCAACCATGCCGTCGGCGAAGCGATCGGCAAGCGCTACGTCGAAAAGCACTTCGACGCCAGGACAAAGGAGCGTGCGGACGAGATGGCGAAGAACATCATCGCTGCTTTCGCCAAGCGCATCGACGCGCTGTCGTGGATGTCGCCGCAGACCAAGGCGCATGCCAAGGCCAAGGTCACGGGCCTGACCGTGGGCATGGGCTATCCGGAGAAGTGGCGCGACTACACCGGCCTGGAGATCCGCCGTGATGACCCGCTGGGCAATGCACAGCGCGCCGAGCTGTTCGAGTACCAGCGCAACATCGCCAAGCTGGGCAAGCCGGTCGACCACAGCGAGTGGGCGATGCTGCCGCAGACCATCAATGCGATGAACGTGCCGCTGGAGAACCGCCTGGTGTTCCCGGCCGCGATCCTGCAGCCGCCGTTCTTCGACGGCGCTGCCGACGACGCGGTGAACTACGGTGCGATCGGTGCGGTGATCGGCCACGAGATCAGCCACGGCTTCGACAACGCCGGCGCGCTGTTCGATGAGACCGGCAAGCTGCACAACTGGTGGACCGCCGAGGACCTGAAGCAGTTCAACGCCGCCGGTGATGCGCTGGCCGCGCAGTTCAGCAGCTACGAGCCGTTCCCCGGCGTGCACGTGAACGGCAAGCTGACCCTGGGCGAGAACATCGCCGACGTGGCTGGCCTGGGTACCGCCTACGATGCCTACCAGCTGTCGCTGCAGGGCAAGCCGGGCCAGACCCTGGAAGGCTTCAGCCCGGACCAGCGCTTCTTCCTCGGCTTCGCCCAGGCGTGGCGCAGCAAGAGCCGCGAGCAGGCGCTGCGCAATTCGCTGCTGACCGATGTGCATGCCCCGGGCCAGTTCCGCGCGCTGACCGTGCGCAACATCGACGCCTGGTACCCGGCGTTCGAAGTGAAGGAAGGCCAGAAGCTGTACCTGGCCCCGGACAAGCGGGTCAAGGTGTGGTGATGTAACCGGAACGGGCGCCGCAAGGCGCCCGTTTCATTTCCGGGTAGCGGCCAACCTTCGTCGGCACATACTCCGCTCTGGTGGGTGCCGACCTTGGTCGGCACATACTTTGCTCTGGTGGGTGCCGACCTTGGTCGGCACGGGGTAGAAATCCACGCATGGCGTGGATCTACCTGCGGGTGATGGCAGCCATCAGCAGGGCACTCCCAGCCAACACCGCCGCAGCCCACAGATTCGCATGCAGGCCCACGCCATCCAGCAGGCGGCCACCACCCCACGCACCCATTGCGATGCCGATGTTGAATACCGCCACATACAACGCGGTGGCGATCTCCACGGCCTGCGGCACCGCCTTCATCATCCAGCTCATCAGGCCCACCGATACACCGCCATAGGCCAGACCCCACAGCAGCAGCACTGCAATACCTGCGGAGGGCGTATTTCCCACCCACAGGAACAGCAGAGGCGTCAGCAGCAGGCCCGAGGCTATCGCCAGCAGCATGCCCCGTGGATGGCGCGCAGCCAGCGGCCCGGCGATGAAGTTGCCGGCGATGCCAGCCAGGCCGTACCCAAACAGCAGTGCACCTATCCACGACGCATCCACGCCCGATACGGACGTCAGCAGCGGCCGCACGTACGTGAAGGCGATGAAGTGCCCGGACACCAGCAGCCCGGTCAGCCACAGGCCACGCCGCAGGTTGCGCTGGCCAAGCTGCTGCACGAACTGACGCGGGCGCACCGATGTGCTGACCGGCAACGCGGGAACCACCCGCAGATGCAGCAGCATCACCGCCGCACTGAACAACGTCATCGCCACGAACGCGCTGCGCCAGCCCAATGCATCCCCGATCAGCGCGCCCAACGGAACGCCGAGCACCGAAGCTGCGGCCACGCCTCCGAAGATGATCGAGGTGGCCAGACCGATGCGCTGCGCAGGTACCAGGCGCGCTGCCAGCCCACCGGCAATGGTCCAGATGCCGCCCATGCAGAACCCCACCAGCACACGCGCGGCCAACAGCCAGCCGATGCCAGGTGCCAGCGCCGACGCAAGGTTGGCGACCAGCAGCAGGCCCAACAGCGCACACAGGATGCGGCGACGATCGATGCCACCGGCTGCGATCACCGCAAGCGGGGCGAACACTGCCGCCAGCAGGGCGGGCAGTGAGATCATCAGGCCGGCGGTGCCGGTGGACGCGCCGAAATCTTCGGCGATGGGAGTCAGCAGGCCGACCGGCAGCATTTCGGTGGTCACCACCGAGAACGTGGCGAGGCCGACGGCGGAGACCGCCCACCACGGATGGCGGGGCACAGACGCGGCATGCGCAGGCGATGAAGCGCTCACGGGATGATTCCTTCAGGAGATGTGGACGCGGCAGACGGGCGCAGCGCACGTTGCACGAGCAAGGCGAACAGCAGCACGTCACCTCCTGCCGCCAGCGCAACCACAAAACCGCTGCGCACGCCCGCCGCATCGACGCTCTGTCCGGACAGCGCCGCGCCCAGCGCCACGCCGATGTTGAGGCCGGCCAGCAGCCACGTCATGCCTTCGGTCAGGCGTGCTTCGGGCACGCGTTGTTCAACCAGCGACATCGCTACGATCATCGTCGGCGCGAAGAACACCCCGGCCAGCAGTACCGCAGCGGCCAGTGCCGGCAGACTGCCGACCCACAGCAGCGGCAACGTGGTCAATGCGGTGGCCGCTGCTCCGGCCAGCAACAGGCGCGGCAGCGGCATCGGCAGCTTCAGGGCACCAAACAGCAGCCCCGCCGTGCAGCTGCCCAGCGCGTAGGCCGACAGCACCCAGCTGGCAGCTAGTGGCTGTCCGCGCAGCTCGGCCAATGCCACGCTGGTGATGTCGACGGTGCCGACGATCACGCCCATCGCCAGCATCAGCAACGCCAGCAGGCGGATCTCCGGTTGCCGCAGCAGCGAGTGCGAGGATGTTGCACCTTCGTAGTGCTGTATCGGCGGCTCGGTGCCCCGCTGCAGCACCAGTGCGGCGACGCCGGCCACCAGCGGCAGGGCGGCCGCCAGTACGCCAGCCTGTGGCCATACCGCCACCGACAATCCGACGGACAACGGTGGCCCGGCGATGAAGGTCACCTCGTCGAACACGGTCTCCAGCGAATACGCGGTCTGCAGCTGTGGTCGTCCGCGATGGGTCGCGGTCCAGCGCGCTCGCACCATCGCCGACACGCTGGGCATGCAGCCGGCCAGCATCGCCGCAACGAACAGCGTCCAGTCCGGCGCGGCCAGCAGCGTGCACGCGAGCAGCAACAGCAGACCGGCCGCACTGGCCGCAGTGGCCCATGGCAGTACCCTGCCCTGCCCGCGCCGGTCGACCCAGCGCGACACCTGCGGCGACAGCAACGCATAGGTCAGCACGAAGGTGGCCGACACCGCACCGGCCAGTGCATAGCTGCCGCGCAGCTGGGACAGCAAGGTGATGATGCCGATACCGGTCATCGGCAGCGGCAGGCGTGCCAGCAGCCCGGCCAGGGCGAGGCCGGCGGTGCCGGGGGTCGCGAACAGGTCGCGATAGGGGGTGGCCATCAGGTTCTCCAAGGCAGCGACTTGCCTGGCGCACGGGGCGCCATGACAATACATACAGGGCGTATGAATAAGAGGCTACATTCATACGCGTCGTATGTAAATAATCATGCACTGCGTATGTAAGGAGCTCTGAATGGTTCGCCGCACCCGCGCCGAGATGGAAGAAACCCGCGCCACCCTCCTGGCCACCGCCCGCCGGGTGTTCAGCGAGCATGGCTATGCCGCCACCTCGATGGACGACCTGACCGCCCAGGCCGGGCTGACCCGCGGCGCGCTGTACCACCACTTCGGCGACAAGAAGGGTCTGCTGGCGGCTGTCGTCGCCCAGCTCGATGCCGAGACCGACCAGCGCCTGCAGGCGATCAGTGATGCCGCCGACGATGCCTGGGAGGGCTTCGTGCAGCGTTGCCGCGCGTACCTGGAGATGGCGCTGGAACCGGAGATCCAGCGCATCGTGCTGCGCGACGCGCGCGCGGTGCTCGGTGGCGCCTCACCGGAATCGCAGCGCCACTGCGTGCATTCGATGCAGCACCTGATCGAACATCTGGTTGCCCAGGGCGTGGTGGCACCGGTGAATGCGCAGGCGCTGGCGTCGCTGATCTATGGCAGCCTGGCCGAGGCCGCGTTCTGGATCGCCGAGGGCGAGGATGGCGACGTGCGTCTGCGGCAGGCGACGGCGGCGCTGGAAATGCTGTTGCGCGGGTTGAAGTCGGCGGGGTAAGGCCCATCCACGCATGGTGTGGATCTACTGCGGCTCCTGCGGCACCGCGCGCAACGCGTGCCAACCAAGGTTGGCACCTACCGGGGAACGGTGGGCCACTCGCGCAGCACCGACACCGGCACGCCCATGCGCGCACAGGCGCGGCTGGCCAGGCCATCGGGCAACGCACGGCGGAACAGCGGCGCCATGCCCTGCATCAGCTTCGCCGACGCGGCGGCCTGCGCGCGCTGACGGCCACTGCGTTCAAGCATGCCTTCGGCCCAGTCCGGCAGCAGTGCCGCGCCTGCACCCAGGAACACTTCGCGCGACAGCCCCGGCACCGGTACCGGCAGGCGCACGCCGGACAGCACCTCCAGCACCTCGCGCGAGCGCTCGTCGACGCGCAGCTCCGGCTGCCGCGCACAGAAGTACGCCGCCACTTCCGCTTCGCTGCGCGGCACGTCCACCGCACCCAGTGCCTCGGCCACGCAGCGGTACTCATCGTAGTAACGGTCGGCGACGTGTGCCGGCACCTCCCGTCCGTACCGGCGGAAGCCCTGAAGGAACCCGAACGCCTCGGTCACATGCACCCAGGTCAGCAGCTGCGGATCATCGGCGGCGTAGGGTTCGCCCTGTGCGGTCTGGCCGCGGATCCGTGCATGGATGCGGCGCACCTTGGCCACCAGCGCCTCCACCTCGCCGGTGGGCGCATAGCTGGTACCGGCAACGAACGCGGTGGTGCGACGCAGGCGACCCACCAGGTCCTGGCGGAAATTGGAGTGATCGTAGACCCCGGCCAGCGCGCGCGGATGCAGGGTCTGCAGCATCAGCGCGCACAAGCCACCGGCCAGCATCGAGGGGAACTCGGCGTGCAGGCGCCAGGTCACGCTGTCGGGTCCAAACCAACCCGGGTCACCCAGCGGCTGGTCGTAATCGATGCCGCTCTGGCCACGGGGGAAGGCCTCCAGCACCCAGCGCCGGATCGGCGCGGTGACGGGGCGGGAGAGTCGCTGCAGCAGAGCCGGCATCACAGGTCCAAGAAAGACGGAAGAACAGTCGCATCTTGCGCGGTTGGCTCCGATTCTCGGCGATCACGACCGCGGCTGCGAGTCTCCGCGCTCAGCCACGGTTCCATGTGCAGCCGCAGCACGTTTCACCCTGCGACATCCTGTCGCAGGCTGCGACCGCGATGCTGCGATGCAACAACATTCACCGATTCAGGGGAAGCCCTTGCGCAGCTTGGCATTGCGCCCATTGCACGGCTCGCTGGAAGTGCTAGAAATGGAACCGCCACACCGTCCAATGCTGATCGACGCACGTTCCACAAGGAGCCAGCCATGATTGCTTTGTTCAAGGGTTTGGGAATTCTGCTTCGCGACAACGAGCTCTACAGCAGCCCGTTCGATAAACAGGTCGCGCATTGGCGCAATCTCAGCGAGCAGCAGATCCGCGATGAAGTCGCGGTGCTGGCCCAGGCCAAGTGCCAATGGCTGATCGCCTCGATCATCGGCTGGCAGGCAGCCTCGCTGCTGATTCTTGGCCTGATCGCCAACTACCTCTGGCGCGACGACTTCCATATCACGTTCACCCGCGTGGTAGTCGTGTTCGGCTCGTGGGTCTCGATCCTGTTCGTGATCTGGTTCATGGCCAACATGTTCGATCAGCAGGCCGGTTTCGAGCGCTGGATGAAGGCGTTCAACAGTCGCGCACGCATCAGCTGCAAGGCCGACAGCGTCGAGCACGTGGCCGAGGCACTGGACCTGGCCGAGCATTATCCGGAAGTGCTCGATTACAAGCAGGCGGTCACCGCCAAGCGCGAGCTGCGCCACGAGGACATCCGCATCATGACCGAGATCGGGCGCATGAAGCAGCACTCCGAACTGGTCGGCCGCCTCAACCACGTGGGCGAGAACGAGCACCACCACGACCTGACACTACAGCCTGCCTACTGACCCTTCAGGGAAGCGGGGGGAGCCACAATGCCACCGTGATCACTCACGGTGGCATTGTTCTTTCCGATCCTCGCTGACGCACTGGGCGAAGCCCTTCGGCAGGCCCCTGAACTCCCGGGTCGTGCCGGCCGCCAACGCGAACGACCGTATCGGCGCTTTCGCACAGGCGGCATCAGGACGACAGGCCGGGTCCAGCACCAGGTAATGGCACTGGCCGCTGCGGCTGGCCATGCACTCGAAACGCGCCACGCCGTCCACTACCGTGCGCTTGCTGTACAGCGTGTCCACGCCATTGGCGGTGGTGCGGGTGATCGCGGTTCCAGTGGACTTCCGGCAACCGGCAAGCGCCAATGCGGCGAAGCCGACAAGCAGGAAAAAACGCATGCAATGCTCCTGGTGACAGAGGCTGCGGCGCGGCTACATGCCGCGGAACAGGCTCATGAACGGTTGGCTGACCACCAGCGTCTCCGTGCGCCCGCGCAGGCGCAGCACGCCGCGCCCGGTATCGTCGCGGCTCACCGCTGCCACCGCCTTCATGTTGACGATGGTGGAGCGGTGGATCTGGCGGAAGTGCTGCGGGTCGAGCACTTCCAGCAGTTCACGCAACGGTGTGCGCAGCAGGCTTTCGCCGGCAGCGGTGACCACGGTGGTGTACTTGTTGTCGGCGCGGAAGTAGGCCACATCTTCCAGCATGATCAGCTGCGTCTCGCGGCCGTTGCTGGCGGTGATCCAGGCCAGTGGCGGGCGCTCCGCTGCGCCCTGCGACGGGCCCAGCCGCTGCAGCAGGCGCTCCAGCACGGCATCGTCCTGTCGCGTTGATGGCAGCCGCGACAGGATGCGCTCGCGGGTGGCCAGCAGGCGCTCGTCGCTGACCGGCTTCAACAGGTAGTCCATCGCGCCCTGCTCGAACGCATCGATGGCGTACTGGTCGTAGGCGGTGACGAACACTACCTGGGTGCGCGGGCTCAGCTCGGACAGCGAGCGCGCGACCTCGATGCCGCTGATGCCGGGCATGCGGATGTCGAGAAAAGCGATATCCGGCTGCGTCTCGGCCAGCTGCTCCAGTGCACTGGCACCGTCCTCGCACTCGGCCACCAGCTTCAGCTCCGGCCACAACCGGCCCAGCTGCTCCACCAGTGACTGCCGCAGCAGTTCTTCGTCTTCGGCGATCAGGGCTTCAAGCGGCATGGCTGCGCTCCTTGTGCGACTGCGGCAGGGTCATGGTCGCGGCCACGCCGCTGGGGAAGTTGGCAACGATCGCCACGCCGGCCTGCTCGCCGCAGGTCAGGCGCAGGCGCTCGCGCAGGTTCTTCAGGCCGATGCCGGTACCGCTGGTGCCCTGGCCGAAGCCCAGCCCATCGTCGGCCACGGTCACGGTCACGTGGTCATCGAAGCCGCGCGCCAGTATCCAGATCGTGCCACCGCCGGGCTTGGGTTCCAGGCCATGCTTGATCGCGTTCTCCACCAGCGTCTGCAGTGCCATCGCCGGCAGGTGCACGCCGTGCAGTTCGTTCGGTACCTGCATTTCCACCGCCAGGCGTGCGCCCATGCGGATGCGCAGGATTTCCAGGTACGCGCGGGTGCGGTCCAACTCCACGCCCAGCGTGGATACCGATTCGTCCACCTGCGGCAACGAGCTGCGCAGGTATTGAATGAGGTGGCCGAGCATCTGTTCGGCACGCGCCGGATCGGTGCGGGTCAGTACCTGCGCGTTGGCCAGCGTGTTGTAGAGGAAGTGCGGTTCCACCTGCGCATGCAACAGGTTCAAGCGTGCCACCGACAGTTCCTTTTCCACCTGGGTCTGTTCGGCCGCAGCCTGTTCGTCGCGGCGCTGGTCGGCGACGCGGCGGCTGATCGCACGGGTGACTGCTTCGGCGTTCTCGAAGTTGCTGCCCTCGTCGAGCGCCAGCAGGTCGGCCCACCAGCCGGCATCGGGTTCGAACAGCAGGGTCACGGTGCTGGTGCCCTGCCCCGGCGTGACCGTGGCCAGCACGCTGTTGCGCTTGATCGCCAGCCGCGCCGGCAGGTTCCAGCGCGAGGGCTGGCGGCCGTTCCAGAGGTCGACCCGGCGCACATAGGCGCGCACCTGCAGGCTGCCGGCCGAGCTTTCCACGTCTTCGACGCGCGGTAGTTCGGAAATCGCCGCCTCCACCACCGAGAAGGCGTGGCCGGCGTCCATCGGCAGTTCGATCTGGCGGCGCTGGCGGCCGGACAGGGTGGTGGCATCCAGGCGACCGGCCACCAGCCAGACCCGGCGGATGTGGGTGATGGCACTGCCCAGCGCGGAAATGATCAGGAACATCGCCAGCAGCCCGAAGATCCAGCCCGGGCCATCGTTCATGCCACTGAAGATGCCGCTCCAGACCATGCCGGCGACAACCAGCGCGGCAGCCCAGGCCAGCAGGTGGCGGATCAGGAGAGAGAGGCTGGCGAACACGGCGGCGCCTTGAGGAAGGGGGTGAGCCGAGCATAGGGCGGCCCGCCGGGCAAGCAAGCAGGCTGCGACGAAGGCCGGGAAAGTTGGGATGGAAGCCGTTATGGAAACGCCGGGCACGGCCCGGCGTTTCCGGGGGCGGCAATGCCGGCCAGCGGCCGGCTACCGGACGCCGTTACTTGCGCTGGTCGGCGCTGGCGTCACGCACGGCGCGGAACGCCTCGTCCTTGCTCCAGTTCGGCCAATCGCGGGAATTGGCCAGCTGGTTGCCCAGCGTGTACAGCACTTCCAGGTCGCGCGCGGCACCGGCAAACACCCAGTCCGGCTGCCACTCGTCGCCCTGCTGGTGATAGCGCTTGGCGGTGTAGTCCTCGGAGGCCTTCCTGCCTGCGGCCACGCCACCGTCCACCCAGTCCTGGCCGGCCGACCAGGACAGCGCCGGCACGCCACGCTTGGCGAACGGGAAGTGGTCGGAGCGGAAGAACAGGCCCGCTTCCGGCTTCGGGTCCGGCGTGTAGCGGATATCCCAGCCCTTGGCCACGTCCTTCAGCTGGTCCAGCAGCTCGAAGCGCGCGGCACCGTAGATGCCGAAGTCACGCGACGGGCCGAACGGCGCCATGCCGTCCATGTTGATCACGGCCACGGTCTTTTCCAGCGGATACAGCGGATGGGTGGCGTAGTACTCAGAACCCAGCAGGCCCTTTTCCTCGGCGGTGACCGCCAGGAACAGCAGCGAGCGCTGCGGGCGCTTCTCCTTGGCGAAGCCACGGGCCAGCTCGACCAGCGAGGCGGTGCCGCTGGCGTTGTCCAGCGCGCCGTTGAAGATGCGGTCACCGCGCGCGTCCGGCTCGCCCACGCCGATGTGGTCCCAGTGCGCGCTGTAGATGATGGTCTCGTCCGGATGGCGGCTGCCTTCCAGGCGCGCGGCCACGTTGTGAGAGGTGATCACTTCGGTCTTCACCGCGTACTTCGCGTCCAGGCTGGCGCCGGTCAGCGCCACCGGGGTGAAGTCGCGCTGCTGCGCCTTCTTCTTCAGTGCCTCGAAATCCTGCCCGGCCGAGCGGAACAGCTCCACGGCAAGGTCGCGCTGGATCCAGCCTTCCAGCAGCGGGTGGCTTTCTGCCGGGTTGTCACGCACCACGTCGAACATGGTGTTGGTGTTGGAGCCGGCCACGGTGGCCCAGCCATACGACGCCGGTGCGGTCTCGTGCACGATCAGCACGCCCAGCGCCCCCTGGCGGGCGCCTTCCTCGTACTTGTAGGTCCAACGGCCGTAATAGGTCATGCCCTTGCCGTCGAAATCACCCTGGCCGGTTTCGAAGTCCGGGTCGTTGATCAGCACCACGGCGATCTTGCCCTTCAGGTCCACGCCCTTGAAGTCGTCCCAGTTGCGCTCCGGTGCCTTCACGCCGTAGCCGAGAAACACCAGCGGGGCCTTGCTGATGTCGACGCTGCTGGCGCCGTTCATGGCGGCGCGCACGGCGATCTGCTTGCCCTGCTCCAGCGGCAGGGTCTTGCCGCCCTGGTGCAGCGCCAGCTGCGGTGCGCCGACGATGTCGCCCTTGCGCAGCGGCACGGCCTGGGTCCACAGGCGCTTGCCGTCCTTGAGGTCGCCGCCCGGCTGCAGGCCGGCGTCGGCAAACTGCCTGCTGAGGTAGGCGATGGTCTTTTCTTCGCCGGCGGTGGCCGGCGAGCGGCCTTCGTAGGCGTCGGAGGCCAGTTCCTTGACGTCGGCGGAGATCCGCGCGCCATCGAATTTCGGGGTGGCCGCCATCAGTGCGCTCGACACCGACAGGGCCAGCACGCCCAGTACCACTCGTTTCATTGCTCTCTCCAGCAGGGAAATCCTTCTGGAGTGTAATGGGATTCGCCAGGGCTGCGCCCTGCACCTGCCGAAACAACGGCAACAGCCGAAGCAACAGCAAAAGCCGGTTTCCTGAGGGTAGGCGGGGTCCCACTGCTGTTGGTGGGTGTCGACCTGGGTCGACACGCACGGAAACACGAAGGGGTCAGATCCTTTTCCCGCCGGAAAAGGGCTCTGACCCCATCGGTGTGTTGCTTGGGCGTGTTACCAGTTCGGGTCTTCGGCCGGGGCGGCAGCGGGCTTGGGCTTCGGCTTGGCCGCCGGGCGTGCGGCGGCGGCGGGAGCGGCCGAGGCAGTCGCACCTGCGGCGGCGGCCGGCTTGCTGCCCAGCTTCTGGCGCAGTTCGATCTGGCCCGGGCGGAAACCGCCGCGCATCGCGTCGACGCCGTCTTCGATGGTGCCGTACGAGGTCTGTGCGGCCACGCGGTCGATGCGGATGGTGCAGCACGGGTGTTCACTGCGGCCCAGCGAGCGGCCGGTCTGCGGGTCCTTCAGTTCCTCGCCCAGGCGCACGGCCTGCCAGCGCTGGCCGGCCTGCAGGGTTTCGCCACCCTGGCTCAGCACCACCTGGTCACCGTCCACAGAAACCACCGACACCGGGAACAGCGTGGTGACGATGGTGGTACCGATCTGGCCCGACAGCGATTCCATCATCGCCGCGGCCATGTTGCGGCCGTTGACCACGCGGGGCAGGGTGCTCGGGCCGGTCGAGGCCAGCTGGTGGTCGAAGCTGTCGGACATCACCACCTGGCCGGTGGTGGCGTTGATCAGGCGCAGGGTGATGCGGCCGCCACCGGAGTACGAGGTCACCTGGCGGTCGGACATGCGCAGGTTGCGTACGCTGCGCGGGTACTCGAAGCGTTCGATGGTCGGGATCAGGATCAGGTCGGTCGCCAGCTGCTGGCCGACGCGTGCGGTGTCCTGCAGGCGTACGTTGCCGCTGTTGATATGGTCGATCTCGGCCTGCAGTTCGTCGCCGAACTCGCGATCCAGCACGATGAAGCGCTGGGTCTGGGTCAGCGTGTCGGACAGGCGCGCGCGGATCGCGTCGGCCACTTCATCGGCACTCACGCGGCCATCGCCCACGGCATAGCTGCCGGCCTTGGTGCGCGGCAGCGCGACCACGATCTTCGGCTTGCCCTGCTCGTCCGGTGCACGGTACTGGGCAATCTGTGCACGCACGCGCACCTTCCAGTAGCTGCGCATGCTGCGGTGGGTCACATCCGAATCGAACGAGCTTGCGCCACGCTTGGCATCGACGCTGACCTTCTCGTCGTAGCTCTCCTTGACGCTGGCCGAGGCTCCGCCGCCCTTGGCCGTGGCCTCGCCGGACGCGCTGGCAGAGGCCGAACCCTTGAAGCTCCAGCCTTCGTCGCTGGCGCGCACGCGCGCGATGGTTTCTTCATCCAGCTGCCGCACTTCGTCCTGCGACAGGATTTCATAGCCCAGCACCGCGCCCTGCGAGCCGGCGATCATCTGCTGGGTGAACGCGTCGGCGCGGATATCGCCGACGTGTTCGTCATCCACATCCACATGCAGGCCTGCACGCAGGCTCTGCATCTGGCTGGCCACGCGTACGCCGTTGACCTGCGCCACCGCCGACTGCAACGCCGCCAGCACCGCCAGTTCCGGGGTGCTGCCGATGCCGTCGGCCTCGCGCGCGACCTGGGTGGTGCCGCCGAAATCCGGCGTGCCACGCAGGGGCGCTGCTTCCACTGGCGCATTGCTGGCCAGTGCACTGGTTGCCTTGTCCTTGGCAGGTGCGGGCGCTTCGGCCGGGGTGTCCTGCTTGCCACAGGCTGCAAGCAGCGCGGCAGCCAGGCCCAGGCCGATCAAACGGGAGGTCGTACGCATGGGGATTCGCCTCGGATCAGTTCATCTTGTCCAGCTGGCCCAGCATCGAGTCGGCGTTGGACGGCACCTTGACCTTGCTCTTCTTGGCGAAGGTCACAGCCGACTTGGTCGAACCGTACAGGCCCTGGATGAAGCCCGGCGATTCCTTGGCCACCCATGCACCAGCGGCCAGCTTGCGGCCGACGGTAGCCATCTGGGTGGCGCCCAGGTTCTTCATGCCGGCGGTGAAGTTGCTGGCTTCGCCACCCAGCTTCTGCGCTTCGGCGGCCGACGCCAGCAGCGAGACCAGGCCTTCGGCGTAGTGCTGCTTGGATTCAGCGTTCAGCTCCGGCTGCGCGGCCTGGCGCTCGTCGATCGCGGCCTGGGCGGCTTCGCTGACCGACACCGACTTCTTCATCGCATCGACGCTGACCGAACCCGACGACAGCGCCTGGCGCTCGGCTTCCAGCAGCTGCACCTGCTCGGCCAGGCCGAAGGCACGGGCGAACGAGGTCTGGGCCTGCAGCGAGTGCGACTGCGAGCTGACGAAACGACGCACCAGCGCTTCCTGCGCGGCTTCGTCCGGGGCAGCGGCGCTGGAGGTGCTGCTGGAGGAGCCGGTGGAGCCACCGGCCAGGTCCTTCAGCTTGCCCAGGCCGGCATGGGCCGGCATCGACAGGGTGGCGGCCGCGATGGCCAGGGCAAGAGCGGTATTGCGGATCATGTGAGAGTCCTTTGGAAGAAACGGCCGCGTGCGGCACGTGGGGAATCGGTAACCCAGGGGCGATGCCGAGCGAGCTCGGCACCCACCGGGGCGGCGGATCAGCGGACCGCCTTGACGTTCAGTTCGTTGATCATCTGCTGGGCGGCCTTTTCGGCAGCCAGCTGCAGGGCATTGGTACGGGCCACGGTTTCATTCGGGCCGGTGCCGGAGAACTGCACCGGGCCGACCGACGACACGGTGCGCGGGAAACGACCGGTCACGTCC
This sequence comes from Stenotrophomonas sp. YJH_SMC_138, assembly GCF_059369855.1. Lineage (NCBI taxonomy): Bacteria > Pseudomonadati > Pseudomonadota > Gammaproteobacteria > Lysobacterales > Lysobacteraceae > Stenotrophomonas > Stenotrophomonas sp. YJH_SMC_138. Next base: position 119,425 of record NZ_JCAFTB010000003.1, on the reverse strand, counting down.
AGCACCTTGCCGGTGACAGTGACGAACACGCGGGTGTTGCCGCTGGCCGGATCGCGGTCACGCATGCCGACGTCGAGGGTGCCGACGGCGATGTACGGGATGTTGGCCGCACGGATGCCATTGGCGGTGTCGCGCAGGGTGGCCGGGGCCAGGTCGTTGCCGGTGCTGAAGTCCTTGCGGATGCGCTCGATGCTGAGCAGGCCGCGCGACTCGCCTTCCACGTACTCGGCTTCAACCACCTCGTAGCCGGCGGCGCTGAAGGCACCGGTCATCGCGGTGTTGACTTCGGCGGCGTTGGCCACCTTCCAGGTGATGTTGTCGGCGCGCGCGGTGGTGCTGCCGCCGCTGGTGACCGACACCGAACCGTTCTGGTTGATGCTGCCGTTGGTGCTGACCGAGTTGCCGCGGAAGCTGTCGCCTTCACGGGTGTTCTCGCTGTAGCTGCTGCTGGCGTCGACGCGGCGGTATTCCTTGTCCTGGAACGACTGCACGGTGTCCTGCGAGCGCGCCATGAACAGGAAGGTCAGCAGCGAGCGCTGCGCAGCGGTGGCGCCGGCCACGGCCGAACCCGCATCCAGCTTGGTCTGCAGCAGGGTGGTGTTGATCTCGGCGCGGACGGTGACGCTGTAGGTCTTGGCCTTCTTGTCTTCGGTGTCCGACAGCTGTACGGCGCTGAGCACGTAGCGGTCGATCTCGCCGATGAACTCGCCGCGGCGCGCCTCGAACAGGCGCAGCTTGGCCGCACCGGTTTCGGCGATGTACGCCTCCAGGGCATTGACCTTGGCCTTGTTCAGGGCCTGGGCACGGGTATCGGCGCTCAGGCGCAGGCCGTAGCTGGCCGAGCCGGTACCGCGCGAACTCGCGGTCTGCGCAGCGACCGGCGAGGCCACCGCCAGCGCGATGAGGATGAGCAGGATGGTACGCATCAACGACATGACTTGATCAACTCCTGGAGGGCTTGGGTCTGCTGCTGCAACGGGCGGCCGCCCGGCTTCTGTTCGTCCAGCCAGGCGCGCGAATCGGCACGCTTGGCGGCGGCGCCGGCGAAGGCGTCGAAGCCGGCCAGCAGGGTTTCGTAGCTGGCCGACCACTGGTCGACCTGCCACTGCGTGACCGGCACCACCTTGGTGGCCCCCTTGCGCAGCGGCTGTTCGAAATAGACCTTGCCCGAGAACGGCTCGCTCACCTTGGCGGTGAAGAAGGCGCCGAACAGCATCGTCTTCATCGCCGGGGTTTCCTCGATCACGCCGTTCTTCAGTGCATCGACCTGCAGCTGGATGACGTAGTCGGGTTCGGGAATCTTCAGCTGGTAGACCTTGCCGTCGGCAAAGCGGGCGGCCATCGCACCGCCGATCGCCTGGCCCGAGGCCGGCGGCAGCAGGCCAACGCCGGTGTTGGACGACAGCGTCTTGGACAGTTCGTGCGCAAGCGTGGCACGCAGCGGTGCTTCCCACTTCGGATCGGGCAGCTTGGCGCGTGCCGCGTCGGACAGGGTCACCCCGCCCACCTGCAGGCGACGCACGGCGGCATCGGGCAACCGGGCCTGCGCCAGGCTGGCCGCCAGTACCTGCGACAGGCTGGTATCGGCACCGCCGTACAGCAGATCGGCGACGATCGCGTCGATATCGTCGTTGTCCGGACGGTAGTCCTGCACGTCGATGCGCTGCAGGGTGAGCGGATAGGAGGCGATCACCTGGCGCTCGCGAAAGTCGAAGAACAACGCCTGCAGCGCCACTTCCACCAGCACCTTGTACTGGTCGCCGATCGGTTCGACCGAGACCAGCTCGCGATCCAGCGCAGCGGCCAGCACGGTGGCACTGGTGGTGCCGTCGAGCATCGCCACCGGCTGGTCGATCAGCTCCAGGTGGGCCGGTGCGTGGCGCTTGAGCGACTGTGCCAGCGTCTGGTTCAGCGGGACCAGCCCACGCCGTTCCAGCACCGCGTGCGCATGCGGGGTGGTCGCCTGCACGGCGGCGGCGTCAGCGGTATAGGCAAAACCGGCCCAATAGGCCTGCTGTGATTTGTCCGCAGCCTGCACGGCCATCGGCCATACGGCCAGGCACAGGGCACAGGCAAGCAGGCGCGCAAAAGCGCGCGATGCGCTCTTCGTCCTTGAATACATCCAACCGCTCCTCGGTCAATACGCACGGATCGCGGACGCTGATGCGTCCGCTGGGCGCGAAACATAGCCGCTCAGGCGGCCGGCGACAAGTGCTGCCTTTGTCGGCTCAGTCCGTGGGGGGCAGGCCCGCCCGTTGCCGCAGCAGTCCGCGCTCGGCCTGGTTCTGGCTGAGCCGAGCGGCCTGGCCAAAAGCGTCACGTGCGTCCTGCTCACGCCCCAGTGCCTGCAGCAGCTCGCCGCGCACCACCTGCAGCGGCGCATAGTCGCGCAGGCGCGCGTCGACCAGCAGGGGCTGCAGCTGCGCCCACGCGGCGAACGGGCCTTCGCTGCGCAGGATCGCCACCACCCGGTTCAATGCCACCACCGGCGAAGGTTGCACCTGCAGCAGCTGTGCATAGAGCGCGGCGATACGCGGCCAGTCGGTCGCGTCGGCGCGCCGCGCAGCCGCATGGCAGGCCGCGATGCGCGCCTGCAGCACATAGGGATCCTGGTCGCCACCGATGGCCAACGCGCGCGCCAGCACCTGCTGCCCGCGGTCGATCTGCAGCCAGTCCCAGCGCGCGCGGTTCTGCTGGTCCAGCAGCACCGGCGCGCCCTGCGCGTCCACCCGTGCCGCTGCGCGCGAGGCCTGCAGTTCCATCAGCGCCAGCAGGCCCAGTACCGGCGGCACCGGCAACCGATGCGCCAGGATGCGGGCCAGCCGCAGCGCTTCCTCGCACAGCGCCGGGCGCATCCAGTCATCACCGGCGCTGGCGGCGTAGCCTTCGTTGAACACCAGATAGATCGCTTCCAGCACCGAGGCCAGGCGCTCCGGCATCGCGTCCGCGCGTGGCACTTCATAGGGCACCTGCTTCTGCGCCAGCGTGCGCTTGGCGCGCACGATGCGCTGGGCGATGGTCGGCTCCGGCTGCAGGAACGCACGTGCAATCTCGACGGTGCTCAGGCCACCGAGCAGGCGCAGGGTCAGTGCCACCCGCGCATCGGCCGGCAGCACGGGATGGCAGGCCACGAACATCAGCCGCAGCAGGTCATCGCCCAGGTCGTCCTCCAGGGCCTGGCTGTCATCCGGCGCCGGCAGTGCCGCCGGATGCAGTTCCTCGCCCCACTGCGCATGCTGCTGCGTCACCCGCTGGTGCTGGCGCAGCACATCGATGGCACGGTTGCGCGCGGTGGTCATCAGCCAGGCTCCGGGGTTGTCCGGGATACCCTGCTCCGGCCAACGCTCCAGCGCGGCCAGCCAGGTGTCCTGGGCCAGCTCCTCGGCACGGCCGACATCGCCACCGAGCAGCCGCGCCAGGCGCGCAATCAGCACTGGCGACTCCATCCGCCAGAGGGTTTCCAGACGCTGCGTCAGTGCGGGCTCGAGCATGCGCCGATCACAGCACGCACGCCCGGCCCGCACAAGCGCCGCAGCTCACGCTTCAACAATCGGCTTGAAGCCACCCCAGAACATGCGCCGGGTATCGAACGGCATGTCCTTCGGGCCCAGCGACGCCAGCCGCGGGTCGGCCATCACCTTTGCGTTGATGCGGTCGCGTGCCGCGCGCGAGCGGAACACCACGAAGGCGACGATCACCGTCTCGCCCGGTTTCGCCTTGACCGCGCGCGGGAAGGAAGTGCTCTTGCCCGGCTCCACATCGTCGGCCACGCATTCCATGTACTGCAGCGCGCCATGGTCCTTCCACACCGCACCGGCCTTGCGGGCAAGGCGACGGTAGGCCGCCACCTTGTCCTGCGGGCACGGCAGCACGTAAGCATCCACGTAAGCCATGCGGGTTCTCCCTGCGGCGGCCGTCAGCCCGGCTCGCCGTCCATGTGTGCGATTTCCCAGAGATGGCCGTCCAGGTCCTGGAAGCCACGCTGGTACATGAAACCGTAGTCGCGCGCGGGCTGCGGTTCACTGGCGCCGGCCGCCAGAGCCTTGTCCACCATCACGTCCACCGCCTTGCGGCTGTCCGCCGACAGGCAGGTGATCACCTCGGTCTGGCTGCGTGCGTCGGCGATCGGCTTGGTGGTGAACTGCTTGAAGAACGGCTGGGTCAGCAGCATCACGAAGATGCTCTCGCTGATCACCATGCAGGCGGCATCGTCATTGGTGAAGGTCGGGTTGAAGCTGTAGCCCAGCGCTGCGAAAAAGGTCTTGGACGCGTTCAGATCCTGCACGGGCAGGTTGACGAAGATCATCTGCGGTTGCGGTGCACTCATCGGTGAAGCTCCTTGTGGATGAAAGAAAGAGAGGAATCAGGGCTGCTTCATGCAGTTGACCATCCACGGCTTGCCATAGCGGTCGACCAGCATGCCCCAGCGGTGCGCCCAGAACGTTTCGGCGATCGGCATCTGCACCTGGCCCCCCTCGGCCAGCGCGGCAAACACGCGTTCGGCTTCTTCGATGCTGTCGACATCAACATTGATGGTGGTCGAGCCACCCTCGCCGCCGCCGGGGCCGTCGGCCGCCATCACGATGGCGTTGCCGATCTCCAGCTGGCTGTGGGCGACGTGGTCCAGGGTTTCCGGCGGCATCTCGTTGCAGCCCGGCGAGCCATCGGAGGGCGGCATGTCGCGGTATTTCATTTCCGAAGTGACCTGGCCACCGAGTGCCTTGGCGTAGAACGCCATCGCCTCGTGGGCCTGGCCGCTGAAGCCGAGGAAGGGAATCAGTCTCATGGCAATACTCCGTGATGTGGTTCAGGGCGGTAGCGCCGGGTCGTGCCCGGCGTGGAGATGAATCGGGTCAACCTTCCAGCTGTGCACGCAGACGCTGTTCCTGCTGCTGTAATTCGGGGGTGAAGGCTTCACCGAAGTCTTCAGCGGAGATCAAGGGACGCAGTTCGAGCGTGCCGCCACTGCCGAACGGCGCGCGGCTGGCCCATTCAACCGCTTCGTCCAGCGACCGCACCTCCCACAGCCAGAAGCCGGCGATCTGTTCACTGGCAGGACCGAACGGACCGGCCTCGACCTGGGGTGCCCCGCCGCCGAAGTGAATGCGACGGCCGCGCTGGGTGGCGTGCAGGCCTTCACCGGCCAGCATGATGCCGGCGGCCACCAGTTGTTCGTTGAAGGCGCCCATTTCGGACAGTTCCTGTTCGCTGGGCATGCGGCCGGCTTCGGAGTCGGCGTTGGCCTTCACGATCACCATCACTTTCATTGCGGTCTCCCGTGGGGACGCGTGGTGCGTGCCCTTCATTGGGTACAACGAACCAGGGGGCTGGGAATCGACACGTCCTCTGAAAATTATTTCTTCCGTGGAAAGCGCGCCTTCGGCGGAGGTCGGCGAACGGCGGAGCCCCTCCGTGGTGGGTTTGGGTTGGTCGCTGAAAGCTGGTTTTCTGGGAGTGGGCCGGGCGGGTGGGGTTGGCGGGGACGCCGTGAACCCATCCGTGGGGGCTTAGCCGCGGCATCCATGCCGCGGATACCCCGCCAACCCCACCCGCCCGGCCCCAGACAGATCTCTGCGGCTGCCCCACCACGGGAAAATCAAGAGAAAAGGCAAAAGCAACAGCAAAAGCAACAGCAACGGCGGTTGGCTGGCGGGCTCAGCTTTGCGAGCGAAGCGACCCGCTTTTGCTCTTGTTTGTGATTTTCCGGGGTGGACGCCGCAGGAAACTGTCCAGGGCCGGGTGGGTAGGCGGGGCGGGGGTGTCCGCGGCATGGATGCCGCGGCCAAGCCCCCATGGATGGGTTTACGGCGTCCCCCGACCCGCCTACCCACCCGGCCAAGCCCAAGCATCACGTTGTAGCGCCACCACGGAGGGGCTCCGCCGTTCGCCGTCCCCGCCGAAGGCGCGCTTCTGCGCTGCAACATGCCCACGCGCCATCCTGCGCCATCATGGGCACCCGCCCCCGCCAGGACCGTCCCATGCAGCAGTACCTGCTTCTGATCTATATCGAGCCTGCCCTGCTGCAGGCCCTGCCCATCGAAGAATTCAACGCGCTGATGCGCGACTGCCTGGCCCACGCCGACAAGCTGCAGGCCGAAGGCACGCTGCTGGCCGCGCAGAAACTGCAGCCGGTCGACACTGCACAGACCCTGCGCGTGCGTGATGGCAACAGCCGTGTTCTCGATGGCCCGTTCGCCGAAACCCGCGAACTGCTGGCCGGCTTCAACCTGATCGTCGCCCGCGACCGCGACGAAGCCATGCGCATCGCCCGCGACTTCCCGTGGGCGCGCTTCGGCAGCATCGAAGTGCGGCCGCTGGAAGACATGGACGCCGAGCGCGAACGTTGCGGCGCCCCGGCTGCGGCTATGGCAGCAGCCGTACCCTGATCTCGCGCGGGCCGACGCCTTCGTTGCCGCTGTAGTCGCGCACGCTGGCGCGCACGATGTACTCGCCCGGCGGCAGCGCCGCCGGCTGCCAGCGCCCGGTTTCCATCAGGCCGTCGCGCACGGTGTTGGTGGCCAGGTAGCGGAAACGGGTGACCGCGCTGCCATGCACGGTGATGCCGCTGTCCGGTGCGTAGGCCACGCGCACAGCTTCCTTCTGCGGCGGCATGCGGTTGAACACGATGTTCCAGCGCGGCTGCTCGTAACCCTGCAGCGGCTGCCCAGCGGCATCGAGGATCTGGTAACCGACCTGGTACATGCCCAGGCGGCGGCGCGGCAGGTTGTTGTCGACCTGGTCCCAGGCCTCGACCACGATCTGCACGCCGCGGCCCTGGCGCGCCACCATCACCACGCCATCGCTGCCGGCGGCCATCGGCTGGTCGTTGTCGTCCAGCAGGGCCACATCGGTGATGCGCGGCGCGAAGTGGTCGGCGTAGCCCTGGAAGCCCAGCGCCACCGCGTTGGTCTCGAAGCCGCCGGTACCCACCGCCAGGTGCACGTGCGCCTGGTTGTTGATGCTGCCCAGGCGGTCACCGACGTGGATGCGCATGCCGCGGCGCACGCGCATCCGCTCCAGCCTGCCCTGCTCGTCGTACAGCGCCTGCCAGCGCGCATCGTAGGGTTCGTCGCGCGGGGTGCGGCCGACCCGCATGTGGATGTACTTGAGGCGATCCACGACCAGGCCCTCGGCCTGCTCACCCAGGTTCCAGGCGGCCACCGGGCTGCTGATCTTGCCTTCGGCGATCGCCAGCACGGTCTGGCCCACATCACCGCGCACGTCGAAGCCGCCATGCAGGTGGTGGCGGCTCTCACCGGTGAAGTTGCCGCGCACCTCGCCCAGGGTGCCGACCACTTCGTGCCAGCCGTCCTGCGGTGCCAGCGGCCAACGGCCCCCGGTCTTCGGCAGCGCGGCATCGGCAGCCGGCCCGACCAGTGCCGGTGCCGGCAGGTCGCCCACCGGCAGCGGGCGCAGGCGATGCAGGCGGTAGCTGGCGGCGTCGGCCACCAGCACGCTGCCATCGGCATCCAGCGCCAATCCGCTGGGGCGGGCCAGGCGCGGCAGGCGGCCATTGCCGACCAGCGCGATCTGATGGCCCTGCGGCGTCACCTGCACGATGCGGCCATCGAGATCACCCACGTACAGCACGCCGTCATGGGTGGTGGCCAACGACAGCGGCCCATTGATCACGCCACCGGCGGCGACCACGGTGCTGACCGTACCATCGGCACCCACCCGGCGCACGGCGTTGTTGAACAGGTCGGCCACCAGCAACGCGCCCTGCGCGTCGAAGGCCAGCGCCACCGGCGTATCGAAGCGCGCAGCAGCGCCCACGCCATCGGCAAGGCCCGGCCGATCACCACCGGCCAGGGTGCGCACGCTGCCATCCGTACCGATCACCCGGATGCGATCGTTGAACGTATCGGCCACGTAAACCTGGCCCTGCGCATCCACGGCGATGCCCATCGGCGCATCGAAGCGGGCCTGCGCGGCAGGGCCGTCGGCGTGGCCCTGTTCGCCACCGGCCAGCGTGGTCACCTGGCCATCGGTGCTGATGCGGCGGATCGCATGGTTGCCGGTGTCGGCCACATACAGGTTGCCCTGCGCGTCGGCGGCAATGCCCGAAGGCGTGTTGAAACTGGCCTGCAGTGCAGGGCCATCGACACGTCCCTCGCCCTGCCCGGCCACCGTTTCAACGCGGCCATCGGGAAGGCGGCGACGGATCCGGTTGTTGTCGCCGGCATCGGTGAAATAGACGCTGCCATCGGCACTGCGCAGCAACGCGTACGGATCGGCGAAGCGTGCCTGCGCGGACGCGCCATCACGGTCACCCGGGTGGCCATCGCCGGCCAGCGGTTCGATCTGCGCGGTCCACGCCAACGGCGTCGGAGCCGGACCCGCCGGTTCAGCCAGCGTATGCAGCGGTGTCTCCCACCAGGTCGCAGCCAATGCCACTACCGTCGCCAACGCTACGCCTGCCGCCATCCATTGCCACCGTGCCATCGTGCTGCGCTGCCTGCCTGCTGTCTGAAGAGGCACCGACAATAGACGCTGCGCGTGCGATCCGCCACGGCCGATTGTGCGGCTGAACGCCAGAATTCGCTTCGTCGTGCTTGTCCTCGCTGGCTGCAGCAGGTTCAATGCGGTTCCCACGGATGGAGATTCTCCATGCCCCGCGTTCTCCCGCTCACCGCCCTGCTGCTGGCCGCATTGGCCAGCACATCCGCCACTGCTTCGATCACGGTGGCGCCGCAGAAGCCGTCAATCACCGCCGATGCGATGCATCAGGCCTATGCCACGCGCTGGGATGAGGCCATCCAGCAGTCACGCAGTGGCAACACGCTGGGCGCGCTGATCAGCATGGAACGGCTGATGGAGGATCCCCTGCTGGACGACTTCGATGCCGAGCATCGTGGCCGCGCCTCGCAGGTCGCTGGCTGGACCGCACTGATGCAGAAGAAGCCGGCCCTGGCCCGCCGCTACCTGCAGCGGGCGCAGGAGGCCCTGCCGGAGGATGCACAGATCCTGCTTACCCAGGTGTCGGTGGAACTGTCGGACAACCAGCCGGCCGCAGCCACCGCCTTCCTGGTGAACGCACTGCAGCATGCCGACGCGCCGCTGCCGGTCGATCACCACGCCATCAACTACCTGCAGTACCGCCTGCGTGACCAGCCGATGAAGCGCATGGACCTGCTGCAGGCGCTGTTTGACAACGGCTGGAAAAGTGCCGGCCTGGAACCCACCGGGCTGTGGCTGACGCTGGCCACGCTGCAGGCCGACAATGGCCGTGGCGACGGCATTCCAGCCACGCTGGCCCGCATCGACAGCCCGGCCGAGATCATCCGCCTGCGCAGCGACAAGCGCTTCGACCGTTATGTCGATCGCGGCGATGCGCGTTTCGATCCGGTGCAGGCGGCGCAGCGCCACCTCGATGAACTGCGCGTCTCCGGCCTGCTCGACCGTGCACTGGACGCGCGCATGGCCGAGTTCAGCACCACCCTGCTCATGCTGGACCGCAACGAGGAAGTGCTGTCGTTGACCGAGGGCATGGCCGGTGCCGCGAGCAACGGCGAATCACCTGCCGCCGCCGAAGCGGAATGGGTGGCCTGGCTGCTCAACAGCCGGCTCACCGCACTGCGCCGGCTGGGCCGCACCGATGAGGCACTGGCCACGGCGCAACAGGCCCAACGCATCGGCGCACTCGGCCCGGATGGTGTCGAGCACCAGATGAATGTCGGCTTCGTCTTCAGTTCGCTGGGGCGCATGCAGGACGCTGCGCAGGCAGTGAATGACATGCCGGGCCTCGCCGGCTACGGCAAGGCCGCGCAGGCGCTGCTGCAGTTCGCCGCCGCCCGCGAGCGTGGTGATGCCAAAGCGCGCGAAGCGGCGCGCGCGGTGATCCTGGCCCAGCGCGAGGATGCCCGCCTGTTCCATCGCGAAATGCTGCTGGAGGAAGGCAACCTGGACGGTGCCGCCGCCGTGCTGATCGAACAGCTGCGCTCGCCCATCGAACGCGGTGAAACCCTGGCCAGCCTGCAGGACATGCGCACCTATCCGTCATTGCCGGGCGATGTGCGCATCGATGCCGCGTGGCGTGCACTCAAGCAGCGTGCCGACGTGCAGGCCGAGGTCGCCCGCGTCGGCCGCATTGAACGCTACGACCTGGTCAGCAGCTCCACCTCGCGCTGAGCAGCTTTTGTGTAGAGCCGAGCCGATGCTCGGCTGCAATTGGCGCAGCCGAGCATCGGCTCTGCTCTACAACGCCACGTGCAGGCGGCACCGTCCGCTAGCGCGCCGGCACTTCGGTGCGGATGCCCATCGCTTCGCGGTAGCGTGCGTACAGCGCCATTACCTTGTCCACGTAGGCCAGGGTTTCGGCGTAGGGCGGCACGCCCTTGTAGCGGGTGACCGCACCGATGCCCGCGTTGTAGGCGGCCGCCGCCAACGGGCGGTCGCCGTTGTAGCGGCGCAGCAGCGCGCGCATGTAGCGCGCGCCACCCTCGATCGACTGCTGCGGCGAGAACGGATCGCTCACCCCGTATTCCTGCGCGGTTTCGGGCATCAGCTGCATCACGCCCTGTGCGCCCTTGCTGGATACCGCCAGCGCGTCGAAATTGCTTTCGGCGTGGGCGATGGCACGCAGCCAGGCATCATCGACGCCGGTGGCCCTGGACGCGGCCTTGAACTGCCTGGCGTGCTGCGCCAGCTGCGGCTTGCCGACCTTGCCCAGGCCTTCGTGCGCCGGCTCGCCTGGCGGCGTGGCCACGGTGAACTTCAGGAACACCCGCGAGCCGGGCAGGTTGCGCGTGGAGTAGACCAGCGCCCCGTCCTGTTCGCGCTCGTACAGCACGCCGCTGAACACGCCCATGTTGCCCCACAGGTTCGGGGTCTGGACGGCGTTGTCGTCGATCTCCTTCGGCGTGCACCGCGATCCCGGCTCCGGCGCGGTGGCCAGGCTGACGGTGTTGCCCTGCACGCAGCGGTAGACGGTGCGCGCGGCGGCCAGCCCGGGCCACAGGCTGGGCAGCAGCAACAGCGCGAGCAGGACGGGGCGAGGGGACATGGCGGCCGGATGATCCGGCCGTGCCCGCTAATGTTGGGTGAATGGGGGCCGGCAGGGCGGCGTCCTGCACCCGTGGTAGTGCCGGCCGCTGGCCGGCAACCTCAACAGCAACAGCCGTTTTCCTGCCGGGGTCAGATCCCGTTGCTGGGCAACGGGATCTGACCCCACTTCGGATCACTTCGCGGTCTTCCGACGCACCCAATAGCCCACGCCCAGCAGCACGAACCACGCCGGGCTGGCGATCAGCGCCTGGCGGGTGTCGCCCTGCAGGCTCAGCAGCACCAGCACGGCGGCGAAGAACACCAGGCAGGCCCAGCACATCGCGACGCCGCCGGGCATCTTGAAGATCGATGCAGCATGGCGCTCCGGATAGCGACGGCGATAGGCCATGTAGGCCACCAGGATCAGCGACCAGACGAAGATGAACAGCACCGTCGCCAGTGTCGTCACCAGGGTGAAGGCGGTCACCAGGTTGGGAATCAGGTAGATCAGCAGCGTGCCGCCCAGCAGGCACAGGCACGAGAACAGCAGGCCACGGGCCGGCACTGCGGCGCGCGACAGTTTCGACAGCCCGCGCGGGGCGTGGCCCTCTTCGGCCAGGCCGTACAGCATGCGGCTGGTGGAGAAGATGCCGCTGTTGGCCGAGGACGTGGCCGAAGTCAGCACCACGAAGTTGAGCAGGCTGGCGGCGGCGGGAATGCCGGCCAGCACGAACAGCTGCACGAACGGGCTCTTGTCCGGCACCACCTGGCGCCACGGGGTGACCGCCATGATCGCGATCAGCGCCAGCACGTAGAAGATGATGATGCGCACCGGGATCGAGTTGATCGCCTTGGGCAGGTTGCGCTCGGGCTCGGCGGTTTCGGCGGCGGTGGTGCCGACCAGCTCGATGCCGACGAAGGCGAACACCGCAATCTGGAAGCCGGCGAAGAAGCCGACCAGCCCCATCGGGAACATGCCACCGTCATTCCACAGGTTCGACAGCGACGCGGTGTGGCCGCTGGGTGAGGTGAAGCCCCACGCCACCAGCCCGGCGCCAGTGATGATCAGCGCGCAGATCGCCACGATCTTGATCAGCGCGAACCAGAATTCCATTTCGCCGAACAGCTTCACCGTCACCAGGTTCAATGCCAGCAGCAGCATCACGCAGGCCAGCGCCGGTTTCCAGGCTTCAAGCCCGGGGAACCAGAACTGCGCGTAGGCGGCAATGGCGATCACATCGGCGATGGCGGTGACGATCCAGCAGAACCAGTAGGTCCATCCACAGAAGAACCCGGCCCACGGGCCGAGCAGGTCGGTGGAGAAATCGATGAAGGATTTGTACTGCAGGTTGGACAGCAGCAGTTCGCCCATCGCGCGCATCACGAAGAACAGCATCGCGCCGATGATCAGGTAGACGAAGACGATGGAGGGGCCGGCCAGGCTGATGGTCTTGCCCGATCCCATGAACAGGCCGGTGCCGATGGCACCGCCGATGGCGATCAGTTGCAGGTGGCGGTTGGACAGGCTGCGGCGCAGGTGCTCGGGGGGCGTTGCGGGCTCGGTCATGGGCGCGGGCAAAAGGGGCGGGCGAAGCATTCGACGGTAGTCCTCCGCGGCGCCGAGCGCCAGCGCCAGACGGACCTATTGCGTCAAAGCGGGCCGCTTTCACCACAATGTGACCGAATACCGTATTGATCCCATTCCGCCCGGCCCGGCGCCATGCTCAGATAGCCGCACCTGCCCAAGGACCGGCCCACCATGCGCCCTGCCCCGCCCGCCCCGCTGGAGCCCCGGCCATGAGCCGGCTGCGCGTCATCATCGGCGGCACCGCCCTGGCCCTGCTGGCCGCTGCGCTGCCGATCGCGGTCATGGCCTACGCCACCTGGGACCGCGCGATCAGCGTCGAACAGCAGCGCCTGCGCGACATCGCCGATCGCACCCTGCGCCGCTCCGACCTGTCCTACCAGGAAGCGCTGGCGGCACTGAAATCGGCCGAGGCCGGCGCCTACATACCCTGCAGCCCCGAACACATCCGGCGCATGCAGACCCTGGTGATGACCACCCCATCGATCGACCAGATGGGCTACTTCGAAGGCGGCAAGCTGCGCTGCACCTCGTGGGGTCCGTTCCTGTCCGATGTGGATCAACCCACGCCGGACCACGTCACCAGCGATGGCGCAGGCATTGCAGTGGATGTGCGCCCGGAAATCAGCGGCCGCCGCCAGGTGCTGGCGGTCCTGTATGGGTCCTACGACGCACTGGTGGACCCGCGCCGCTTCGTCGATGTCATTGCCGACCCGAACGTGCGGCTGGCGCTGGCCAGCCCCGATGGACGCCTGCTGGCCAAACAGCCCGGCCTGGATCCGGACCTGCTGCAGGCACTGCTGCGCGACCCCGGCGAAGGCCTGGATCACGCCACGCTGTTCGCCACCGCGCGCAACGAGGAATGGCTGGCCATCGCCACCACGCCGCGCACCGCGCTGGCCGCCGCCTTCCGCCAGCAGGCATGGCTGTACGTGCCGGTCGGCCTGCTGCTGGCCGCCGCCGGGGCCGGCCTGGTGATCTGGCTGTCGCGGCGCCGCCTGTCGCTGCGCGGTGAGCTGGCCACCGCCATCCGCCGCCGCGAGCTGTACCTGCATTACCAGCCGATCATCGAACTGGACACCGGCATCTGCGTCGGTGCCGAGGCGCTGGTGCGCTGGCAACGCCCGGATGGCACCCAGGTGCGGCCGGACCTGTTCATTCCGCTGGCCGAAGAGGCCGGCATGATCGCCGACGTCACCGACCTGGTGATCGAGAACGTGGTGCGCGACATGCGCGAGCTGCTGGTGGCCGACCGCAGCGCGCACATCGCGATCAACCTCGCCGCCGAAGACATCAGCAGCGGCCGCGCCCTGAAGATGATTTCCCGGCACATGGCCGGCAGCGGCATCCTGCCGCAGCAGATCTGGATGGAGGCCACCGAACGTGGCTTCCTCGACCTGGACCGCGCGCGCACCATGCTTGCCGCCGCCCGCCGCGCCGGCCACAGCGTGGCGATCGACGATTTCGGCGTCGGCTTCTCCAGCCTGCAGTACCTGCAGCAGCTGCCACTGGATGCGCTGAAGATCGACAAGTCGTTCATCGATGCGATCGGCACCGAAAGCGCCACCAGCCCGGTCACGCCGCACATCATCGACATGGCCAAGGAGCTGGGCCTGTGGGTGGTGGCCGAGGGCGTGGAAACCGAAGCGCAGCTGGCCTACCTGCACAGCCGGCATGTGGAATTCGGCCAGGGCTGGCTGTTCTCGCGGCCGCTGCCGCGTGATGAGTTCGTCGCCTTCCACCACAAGCGGCAGCAGCAGTACGGCGCTGCACGCGAGCACATGCAGAACCCGCGCAGCGTGCCGATCGAGCGTGAAGGGATCGAGTAGGACGGCCAACGGCAGAGCCCCTGGTGGTGGGTCGCGTACAGCTATCCCGGCGTTGGCCGGGACGGTCTCTGACAGGGTCCGGCGGCGGCCCTACCACGGAATCAACAGAAGAAAGCAAACGCGGGTCGCTGCACTCGGTAGATCCACGCCATGCGTGGATGGCGCGGCCCACGGTAGTGCCGGCCGCTGGCCGGCACCGCGCCAGCATTGATCGGCGCTTACGCCCACGCCTTCGGCCGTGCCAGCAACCACGCGACGGTCACCGCCAGCAACAGCAGCGGCAACCATCCCAGCTGGCTCGGGCCGCTGGCCTGCAGCAGCACGCCGCCCGCCACGCCGCCGGCCGCAATGGCCAGGTTCCAGCCGGTCACCAGCATCGACTGCGCCAGGTCCGCAGCGGCCCCGGCGCGTCGTGCCAAGGCGGTCTGGAACAGGGTCGGCACCGCGCCGAACGCCACGCCCCACAGGATCGTCGCCAGCAGCAGCGTGCTGGCCACGCCGGGCCATACCAGCAAGGCCAGCACCGGTACGATGAAGCCGATCACCGCCGCCCACACCAGCGCACGCAGGTGGCGATCCACGCCCCAACCAGCAATCCCGATGCCGGCAATCGCCGCCACGCCGAAGGCGAGCAGCAGCCGGTCCAGCCACGGGCCGGCACCCGCCTCCACCGCCAACGGTTCGATGTAGGTGTAGAGCACGTTGTGCGCCAGCACGTACAGCACCATCACCAGCAGCGCGCTGCGCACGCCCGGCATGCGCCAGACCTTGGCCAGCGACGCACGTTGACCGGCACCGGCCGCAGGCAGCGCCGGCAGTGCCCAGCGCGCGTACGCCAGCAGGCCCACGCCCAGCACGCTCATCAACGCGAACGCCCAGCGCCAGCCGACCTGCTGGCCCAGCAACGTACCGGCCGGCACGCCCAGTGACAGCGCCAACGGCGATCCCACCATCGCCACCGCGATCGCGCGCCCCTGCAGCGACGGCACCACCATGCGTGCGGCATAGCCAGCCACCAGTGACCACAGCAGGCCACCGCTCACGCCGGCCAGGAAACGCGCAGCAAGGATCAGCGCATAGCTGCTGCTCAGCGCCGTCAACGTGTTGACCACCACGAAGCCGGCGATGGCCGCCAGCAACAGCGGACGCCGCGGCAGGCGCTGGGTCAACGCTGTCATCGGCAGTGCCGCCATCACCGAGCCCAGCGCATACACGCTCACCAGCTGGCCCACCGCCGCATCACTCACGCCCAGGCTGTCGCCCATCGGTCGCAGCACGCCGGCCGGCAGGGTCTCGGTCAACAGGGTGATGAAGCCGCCGCCGGCCAGCGCCAGCAGGCCCGCCCACGGCAAGCGCGTGGCCTCACCGGCCGGGCTGGCCGCATCGATGGCGTGGCCGCTCATCGCGCAGCCTCCAGGTCCGCATAGACCGCATCGCGCAGGTCATCGACGAAGGCACCATCCATGCCTTCGTACAGGGTGTTGGTCAGCGCCACCAC
This sequence comes from Stenotrophomonas sp. YJH_SMC_138, assembly GCF_059369855.1. NCBI lineage: Bacteria > Pseudomonadati > Pseudomonadota > Gammaproteobacteria > Lysobacterales > Lysobacteraceae > Stenotrophomonas > Stenotrophomonas sp. YJH_SMC_138. Next base: position 103,527 of record NZ_JCAFTB010000003.1, on the reverse strand, counting down.
GCTCAGCCCACGCGCCGGATCAACAAACCAGCTGTGCCCATAAGCGCCGCCCCAGCGCCAGGTGCCTTCGCGCTGCGGCGTGCCGCTGGCAGCGGCCTCGCGCAGTACTGCAAAGCCCAGCCCGAAGCCCCAGCCGGCCGGTTCCGGCGGCCCAAATTCGCCCACCTGCGGGCTGACCATCTCTGCCGCCAGCGCGGGCGGCAGCAGGCCGGAGCGCTGCACGTCACGCAGCGCCTCCAGCACCGACATCACGTCATCGGCAGTACCCACCAGGCCGGCGCCGGCCGAAGCGAAACGGCGGGCATCGAGGGCACGCGCAAGGCTGTACTCGATGCCCACCGTTCCCTCGAACGGCGCGACCACCTCCCCTTCCTGCAGGCGATGCGGCTGCGGCGTGCCGCTCACATAGGGCGTGGCCAGCCGTGCGGCATCGCGTGTGGCGAACGCGGTATCGCGCAAGCCCAGGGGGGCAGCCAGCAAACGCTGGAACAGCACCTGCAGCGTTTCACCGGTCGCCGCTTCGGCCACTGCACCGGCCACGTCCACGCCCAACGAGTACAGCCATTGGCTGCCCGGTTCGAACAGCAGCGGCGCCTGTGCGATACGGCGCACGTTCTCGGCCAGGGACACCGGGCTGGCGTCCATGCCATCGCTGACGCCGGCCCGGGCGTACGGTCCGTGCGCATCGGCTTCCAGGAAACGGTAGCCCAGCCCGCTGCTGTGGCTGAGCAGCTGGCGCAGGCTGATCGGCGGCCGGCGGCCATCGGCCAGCGCCGGCCGGAAATCCGGCAGCCAGCGCTGCACCGGCGCATCGAGGTCGAGCACGCCCTCGGCCACCAGGCGCAGGATCACCGTGCTCAACAGCGGCTTGCTGACCGATGCCAGCCGGAACAGCTGGTCGCGCTGCATCGGCAGGGCCGACTCGCGATCGGCCTGCCCGGTCGCGCTGGCATGGCGCAGCACGCCGTGCTCGCACACCAGCACCACCGCACCGACCAGGCGCGTCGGGTGGACCTGCTGCAGCAGCCGCTGCACCGAAGGCAGCATCGGTGCAGGTTCGAGGGAAAGAGCGGCATTCATCGCGGTGATCCGTGGGGAGAGGCCCGCCACGTTAGGCAGCACGGCGCGGTGCAAAAAGCCGGTTGCGGCTCCGGGCATCATGGACCGTGGAGTCCGCAATCGGCATGATGGCCGGAACTGCAAGGCCGCAACAGCAGGCGCCCCCCACCCTGCACCACAGTGTTGCGGTAGCGGCGCCGCCCGCCGTGATCACGCCGCCCCTACCCTGCCGCTTTCATTGCCCCTACGCCGATGTCAGTCCTGGACAATCTCGCCAACCTGCAGACTTTCGTGCACGCCGCCGACACGCGCAGCTTCGTCGAGACCGGGCGCCTGCAGGGCATCTCCGCATCTGCCGCCGGCAAGTGCGTTGCCCGGCTGGAGCATGCACTGGGCGTGCGCCTGTTCCACCGCAGCACGCGCAGCATCACGCTCACCGCCGAGGGCCAGCTGTTCCTGGCGCGCTGCCGGCGCATCCTCGACGAGCGCGATGCCGCACGCACCGAGCTGGCACAACCGCACGCCACGCCCAGCGGCACGCTGCGCATCAGCCTGCCGCTGGTCGGCGATCTCACCCTGCCGTTGATGGCCGAGTTCATGGCGGCGTATCCGGACATCCGCCTCGACCTGGATTTCAGCGACCGCCTGGTCGATGTCATCGAGGAAGGCTTCGATGCGGTGCTGCGCGTCGGTGAACCCAGCGACTCGCGGATGAACGCACGCCGGCTGGGGGTGTTCCCGCGCCGTGTAATCGCCTCGCCGGGCTACCTGCAGCGCCGCGGGGTTCCGCGCACGCCGGCGGAACTGATGCAGCACACGCTGCTGCACTATCGCTTCCCCAGCACCGGCAAGCTGGAGCCGTGGCCGATCCACTGGCCCGATGACGAAGCACCGCAGGAACTTCCGGTGCACATGGTGGCCAACACCATCGAAGCGCGGGTGGCGCTGGCACTGCGTGATGTCGGCCTGGCCTTCGTGCCGGTGCACTCGGTGCGCGATGCGCTGGCCGACGGCCGCCTGGTCACCGTGCTGGAGGATCATGTGCACTCCTGCGGCACCTTCCACCTGCTGTGGCCTTCGGGCCGACACGTACTGCCGAAGCTGCGGGTGTTCATCGACTTCGTCGGCGCCCGCCTGGGTACCGTGCCGTAGATCCACGCCATGCGTGGTGCTTAAGGTCAGCCGAGCATGGCTCGGCTCTACCGCTGCACGCAGCCATTCAGCCAGTCCCGCTATACTGGCCCCTCATTCCTCCAAGAGGCTCGCGACCAATGCGCCATTGATGCCGCCGTCTTCCGATCAGACGGCCTGACTCTTCCCGCCCCTGCGCGCAGGGGAGAACCCGGCATCCATGGAGGTCGCATGACCCCGCATTCCCTCACGCTCGATCGCGTGTCGTATCGACTGGCCGACGGCCGCCCGCTGTTTTCCGATCTGACGTTTTCCTTCGATCCGGTCGCCACCGGCCTGGTCGGTGCGAATGGCGCTGGCAAGAGCGTGCTCGCACGCCTGCTCGCCGGCCGGGTGCAGCCAGAGAACGGGCAGGTACGCGGCAGCGGCCGCGTGTTCCTGTTGCCGACGCCCGGCTATCCACCCGCTGGCACGGTCGGTGAACTGGCCGGCGTTGGCGCTGAACTGGCCGCACTGCAACGCATCGAAGCCGGCAGCGTGGACGAGGCCGACTTCGCCTGCGTCGGCGACCGTTGGGACCTGCGCGAGCGCCTGCAGCAGCAATGGCAGGCGCTACGGCTGCCCGACGACCTCGATCCCGCCCAACCCGCCGCGCGCCTCAGCGGTGGCCAGGCCATGCAGGTGGCGCTGTCCGGCGCCTGGGCCAGCGGCGCTGATTGGCTGATCCTGGACGAACCCAGCAACCACCTCGATGCCCGCCATCGCCAGCAGTTGTACGAACGGTTGCAGCAGTGGCGCGGCGGCCTGCTGGTGATCAGCCATGATCGCGAACTGCTGGCGCACATGCAGCAGATCGTCGAGCTCGACGCGCGCGGGCTGCGTCGCTATGGCGGGCCGTGGCAGCACTACGCCGACGCGCGTGCCGCCGAACGCGAAGCGGCCGCGGCACAGCTCGACCACGCCCGCGCCCAGCACCGGCAGCAGCAGCGCAGTGCGCGCGAACAGCACGAACGCCAGCAGCAACGCCAGGCACGTGGCAATCGCGATGCAAAGCAGGCCAACCAGGCGCCGATCCTGCTCGGCCGACAGAAACAACGTGCAGAGGCCAGCCACGGCCGCGCACAGCAGGTACAGGCCGAGCGCCTGCAGGCCAGCGCAGACCAGCTGCGCGCTGCGGCCTCGGCGGTTCACGCCACACCGGAGCTCGCACTGTTTGCCGGTGAGGGGGAACGCGGCAGCGCACGCCTGCTGCAGGCCGAGTCGCTGGTGCTGCCGCATGGCTGCCGCGCGCCGTTGCAGCTGGACATCCGCCGCGGCCAGCGCATCGCCGTGGTTGGTGACAACGGCAGTGGCAAGTCCACGCTGTTGCGCGTGTTGGCCGGCCAGTTGCCTGCACGCAGTGGCAACGTACAACGGCATGCACCACTGGCGCTGCTCGACCAGCAGCTGCTGGGGCTCTCCGGCGAACGCAGCATTCTCGACACCGTGCAGGCTGCCAACCCGGCGGCCGATACCGGTGAACTGCGCACACGGCTGGCCCTGCTCGGGCTGGACGCGCAGCGCATCCAGCATGCAGCCCATCACCTCAGCGATGGCGAACGGGTGAAAGGCGCGCTGGCCAGCGTGCTGTATGCCGATCCCGCACCGCAGATGCTGCTGCTGGACGAGCCCGGCAATGCGCTGGATCTGGGTGCCCTGCAGGCGTTGGAAGAACTGCTGGTGGCATGGCCGGGCGCGCTGGTGATGGTCAGCCACGACCGGCACCTGCTGCAGGCATTGCGACCGACGCAGGTGTTGCAGGTGAGCACCGGGGGTTGGCAGTGGCGTGACGCCTTGTAGATCCACGCCATGCCTGGATCTCCTGCAGCAGCCGAGCATGGGCTCGGCTCTACAGGATTGGCCGCGACGGATCACATTGTAGAGTCGAGCCATGCTCGACTCCGCCATGCATCCATCCACGCATGGCATATCGACCAGGGGTAGTGCCGGCCGCTGGCCGGCAACCCATCGATCCTCAGTGCACCGTCACCGCTTCCACACCGGGAACGCCTGCGGCAACTGATGCCACAGCAGCGGGCCCGCACGCAGCTCCTGGTCGTTGAGCAGGCAGGCATCCAGTTCCGCACGTACCGCACGCTCATCCATGTGCACGCCGATCACCACCAGCTCCTGGCGGCGATCCCCCCACAACGGGTGCCACAGGCGTTGCATCGCCGAGTGCGCGGCCGCATCCGGGAAGTCTTCCGGCCCCGGCAACGGTGCGCTCCAGCAATCGGCCTGCTGCCGCGCCCAGCCCAGGTCGCTGTACGGCAGCGGCGTGGGCGGCAGCAACGGCGGCGTGTCCTCCAGCCCGGCACGCACGCGATCGCGAGCGGCGTACCAGAACCCCGCCGCCTGCGTCCGCGTCGCGGCACCTACGGTGTTCAGCTCGCCCACCCAGTCCATGCGGTTGGCCAGCCAGAACCAGCCCTTGCTGCGGATCACGCCCGGCATGCCCGACTGCAACGCGCGGGCGAAACGCGCGGGATGGAACGGTCGCCGCGAGCGGTAGACGAAACTGGCGATGCCGTACTCCTCGGTTTCCGGCGTGTGCTCGCCACGCAGCTCCTTTACCCAGCCCGGCGCACGTTGCGCACGCTCGAAGTCGAAGCGACCGGTGTCCAGCAGCTCGGCCAGCGGCACGTCACCGAAGCTGGACAGCAGCAGTTTCGCGTCGCGGTTCAGGCCACGCAGCACGGCCAGCGTGTCCTGCAGCACTTCGTCATCGGTCTGATCGACCTTGCTGACCACGATCACGTCGGCGAACTCGACCTGTTCGCACAGCAGGTCGACCACGCCGCGATCGTCATCCGGCCCAGCCTGCTGGCCACGCTCGGCCAGGCGCAGCGTCGAGCCGAAGTCGGCGAGGAACGCGCTGCCATCCACCACCGTCACCATCGTGTCCAGGCGCGCGATGTCACTCAGGCTGAAGCCCTGCTCGTCGCGCACCGCGAAGGTGGCCGCCACCGGCATCGGCTCACCGATGCCCGTCGACTCGATCAGCAGATAGTCATAGCGCCCCGCATCGGCCAGGCGCCGCACTTCCTGCAGCAGGTCATCGCGCAGCGTGCAGCAGATGCAGCCATTGCTGAACTCCACCAGCGTCTCTTCGGTGCGGCGCAGTTCGGCGCCGCCCTCGCGTACCAGCTGCGCATCGATGTTGACCTCGCTCATGTCGTTGACGATGACCGCCACACGCAGGCCCTCGCGGTTGCGCAGGATCTGGTTGAGCAGGGTGGTCTTGCCGGCCCCGAGGAAGCCGGACAGCACGGTGACAGGAAGGCGACGGTCGGCGCGGGAAACAGTGTTCATGTCGGAGCGGGTTGGCTGCGGAACGGAAATGTTACTGTATAACAATTGCTACGCAAGGCCCCCCCCCCCCATGAAGTCGCCTTCTGCCGCCCTGCTTGATGCCAGCGCGGTCGCCCTGTCCAGCCTGTGCCTGCTGCACTGCCTGGCGCTGCCCCTGCTTGCCGCCGCGCTGCCGCTGTTCGGCACGTGGGCCGAAGCGGAATGGGTGCATCTGCTGTTCGTGGCCATCGCCTTGCCGCTGACCGGCTACGCGCTGTGGCGGGCAGAACGCCGTCACCCGCTGCCCGTGCTGGCCTGGGCCACCGCCGGCGCCGGGCTCGGCCTGCTGCTGGCCGGCGCGTTGGCGCTGCCCTCGCACGACTGGGAAACACCGATGACGGTCACCGGCAGCCTGCTGCTGGCCGCCACGCATATCTGGAACGCGCGACACCGCCACGGGTAGTGCCGGCCGCTGGCCGGCAACCTCATGAACGGGGAAGACAACCTGCAGTCGCCGGCCAGTGGCCGGCACTACCTGGTCATTTGCCGTAGCGGCGCAGCAGCTCGACCAGCACCTGGGCCTCGGCCGCCCGCTGCTGCGGGTCTTCGGCGCCCACCACGTGTTCCTGCAGGTGCTCGTGCAGCAGCTCCATCAGCAGGCTGTGGGCGGCACCGCGCACGGCGGCAACCTGCACCAGCACGTCCGCACAGTCGCTGGCCTCACCCTCCGGCCTGTCCAGCGCCTGCTCCAACGCCGCCACCTGGCCGCCGATGCGGCGCACCCGGGTCAGCAACTGCTTTCGATGCTTGTGTACATGAGCCATGCCGGGATCATATACCCTATGGGGGTATCCACTCCACCGCTGGCCCCCATGCACCTGGACGCCCTCGCCGCCGCCCGTCGCCACGAACACCGCTTCGACGACGGCAACCCGCTGGCCGAACGCAATACCCGCCGCGCCCTGTGGCTCACCGTCAGCATGATGGTCGTGGAGATCGTCGGCGGCTGGTGGTTCAACTCCATGGCCGTGCTCGCCGACGGCTGGCACATGAGTTCGCATGCGCTGGCGCTCGGGCTCTCGGTGTTTGCGTACCGCTGCGCACGCCGCTACGCGCACGACCCGCGCTTCGCCTTCGGCACCTGGAAGATCGAGATCCTGGCCGGCTATACCAGCGCCATCGCCCTGCTCGGCGTGGCCGCGCTGATGGCCGTGCAGTCGCTGGAGCGGCTGTGGGTACCAGCACCGATCCACTACAACGAAGCCATCGCCATCGCGGCGGTCGGGCTGGGCGTGAACCTGCTGTGTGCCTGGTGGCTGCACGACAGCCCGGGCCACGCGCATCATCACCACGGCCATGACCACGGGCATGGCCACGAACACCACGACCACGGCCATGCGCACGGTCACGACCTCAACCTGCGCTCGGCCTACGTCCACGCGCTGGCCGACGCCGCCACCTCGGTGCTGGCCATCGTCGCCCTGCTCGGCGGCAAGCTGCTTGGCCTCACCTGGCTGGACCCGGTGATGGGCCTGGTCGGCGCCGTACTGGTCACGGTGTGGGCGGTCGGCCTGCTGCGCGACAGCGGCCGCATCCTGCTCGACGCGCAGATGGACGCGCCGGTGGTGGCCGAAGTACGCGAGGTGATCGAACAGGGCCCGTGGCCGGCACGCCTGGCCGACCTGCACGTCTGGCAGGTCGGTCGCGGCAAGTACGCGGTCAGCGCCAGCGTGGTCACCAGTGACGCCACGCTGGATGCCGATACCGTGCGCAACGCCCTGGCGATCCACGAAGAACTGGTGCATGTAACGGTGGAGATCCACCGCAGCTGATTTTGTCCGACTGCCGTCGCACTTGTAGAGCCGAGCCATGCTCGGCTGCCGCAGGCCATCAGCCGAGCATGGCTCGGCTCTACAGTCAGAGCTTCAGCATCATCCGCAGCAGGTACATCAGCAGCGGCAGCGCGCTCAGCACCGCACCGCTGATGCCGATCCATGGCCAGCGCTCGCCACGCACGCGCGCGGCCACTGCCAGGCCGCCGCCCACCAAGGCCGCGCCCAGCACGCCCACGCCCAGCCCAGCGGCCATGCCATTGCCACCGGCAGCGACTGCCGCCTGCGCCGCCACGGTGCCTGCCCCCACCCCACAGCAATCCCCAGCCAACTGGCCACGCCGCACCACGGTGCCTTGCCCTGCGCCATCCGAAAACCCCTGTGTCCTTGCCGAATTTCTGTACGGGCCACGCCCGCGTGCTGCCTACACTAGCCGCACCTGCCCTGTAGGGACATCCCATGCGCACGCTCCGCCTGCTGCTGCCCGGTGCCCTCCTGCTGCTCACTGCCTGCGGCGACGATGCGCGGCTTCCCTTCTCCGCCGACCCATTGCAGGGCTGCTTCGCCACCGGCGCGCGCAAGCCCACCGACTTCCGCATCGACAAGGAAGGCGGCCAGTACTTCGTTTCCTTCAGCCGTGGCGAGCAGTGGCAGCGCGAACCGAACGCCCTGCACAAGGCCACGTCCAGCGAGATCAGCCGCTACTTCCGCGACGACGCCGACCAGATCGACAATGCCCTGATCCGCATGTCCGGCGGCTTCGGCATCTTCCACTTCAACAAGGGCGCGACGCTGAAGGGCAAGGCCAGCGACAGCGACTACATGGCGCTGATGCTGATCGGGGCTGGGCCGGTGTATGCGGTGAAGTGCGATTGAACTGTAGAGCCGAGCCCACGCTCGGCTACGTTTGCAGTAGATCCACGCCATGCGTGGATGCAGGCATGGTGGAGCCTAGGGCGGGCTCGGCTCTACAACAGCTGCGGTACCATGCCCTCCCCCGAACCGCCCCGGTACCCGCCGTGCCCCATTACACCGGCCCCCTGCTGACCCGCGACAGCGCCGATACCCTGCGCCGTGCCCATGAAAAAGGCGCCGCCGACTGGCAGGGCTCGCTCGACCTCGGGCGCAGCCAGGACAGCGTGGTGCTCGATGCGGACGGCTTCCACTTCCGGGGCCAGCCCTATCCCTGGCCGGGCAAGCTGAAGGACCGCACGCTGTACTACTGGGATGGCGAGGACTTCGCGCCGATCTCGCGCTACAGCGGCTCGCTGATCAAGCTGGTGCCGACCGAATGGGGCGCACCGACCTTCGAGATCGACGGCATCAAGATGCTGCCGACCTCGAAGCTGTCGCCGTTCGAGGATGCACGCCGCAAGGTGGAGCTGGTCGCCCCGGCCGGCAAGGTCATCCTCGATACCTGCGGTGGCCTCGGCTACTTCGCCGCCTGTGCGCTGGAAGCCGGTGTCGGCCAGATCCGCTCGTTCGAGAAGAACACCGATGTGATGTGGCTGCGCACGCTCAACCCGTGGTCGCCGGATCCGGACTCGGCTGCCGCCGGTGGCCGCCTGCAGTTCAGCCACGGTGACGTCTCGCAGCAGATCGAACAGGTGGCCAGCACCAGTGTCGACGCGATCCTGCACGACCCGCCGCGCTTCGGCATCGCCGGCGAGCTGTACTCACAGGTGTTCTACGACCACCTCGCCCGCGTGATCCGCAAGGGCGGCCGCCTGTTCCACTACACAGGTGCGCCGAACAAGCTGACCAGCGGCCGCGACGTGCCGCGTGAAGTGGCCAAGCGCCTGGAAAAGGCCGGTTTCAAGGCCGAACTGGCGCTGGACGGCGTGCTGGCCGTCAAGCGCTGAGCCTTACTCCGAATCGACCTTGGCCAGCTTCATCACCCACGCCGGCACCTCGGGCTCGCCGGCGTAGAAGTCCTTCGGCTTGTTCTCCGCCATCGCCCAGCGGTGCAGCCAGCTCGGGCCATAGCGGCCGTTGTAGCCCTCGGCACCCCGCGCATACGCGGGGTCACGCATCGCCTCGTCCAGCGAAATGAAGCGATAGCCGCGTCGCTTTGTGGCCGCCACCAGTTCGGCGAAGGTGGCCGCGTTGAGCTCATTGGCGTGCATCAGCCACACCTGCGGCAGCGCGTACCCCAGCAGCGCCTGCGACTGTTTCTCGTAATAGTCCAGCTTGTTCAGCATGTACGGCACGTAGCCCTTGCGCAGCTGCGCCAGCGTCGCCGCTCGCGCGGGCGAGTCCGCCTGCTCGTTCATCACGTTGGCATAAGCGAACGCCCACACCCACTCACCGTTGTCCACCGTCACCGGTGCCACGCGGTAGCCATGCTGCTTGAAGAACGCATCCATCTGCACGCGCTCATCCGCGGTGCGCCCGGCACGCAGGTAAGGGTGGCGCATCCACTGCGGCACCTGCCCCTTCTCGGCCAGCAGCGGCCGCAGCACCGTCTCGCCGCGCAGGAAGTCCTGCTGGAACGCCGCCAGGCCCTTCGCATTCAGATCCATGTGCGAGTAGGTGTGGTTGCCCAGCACATAGCCCGCATCACGCCAGTCGCGCAGCATCTGCACCCGCGCCGGCTGCACCTGTCCCTCCACCTCAAGCTTGTTCTCGTTGACGAAGCCGACCACCGGCACGCCCGCCTGGTGCAGCTGGGCCATCAACGCCTCATGCCGTTCCTGCAGGTCCGGCGGCACGATCTGGTCAAGCCGTGCCCATGGCAGGTCATCGATGGTCACCGCGATACGGCGGTCCACCTCGGCGGCATGCACCGCCAGCGAACACAGCAACAACGGCAACGCACGCAGCAACAAGCGCATCGGGTCTTCCCTGGAGTGGCGAGGCGTCGACTGTAGCGCGATTGCCGCGCGCCGCCGAGCGTGCTCAGCCCGCCCGGGCCCGCGCGATCGCACGCCACAGGGCAACGCCGCCGGCCATCGCGGCCAACAACAGCACCGTCAACACCAGCGCCAGATCATCCGGATTACGCAGCAGTGGCGCGTTCACCCGCGTCAGGATGTGGAACACCACGCGCTGCGCCTGCTCCAGCGGTACATCGCCCTCCGACACAAGCTCCACCAGGCACGCCGTGGGTGACAGCCGCGCCACATTGCTCCACGCATTCTCGTACAGGTGCAGCACCCATCCGGCCAAAGCCAGTGCGCCACCGTGGAGCACCATAAGCGCCACGTTCGCCGTGCGCAGCCGATCGCGCAGCCACAGCGCACGGCTTGCGCATACCGCCATGGCCCCCAGCAAGGCCAGCACCAGGCCTACCCATGGAATCCAGCCCAGGGGTTGCCAGTCATCCAGTGCGCCCGCACGCGCCATCACCTGTTCGGCAACCTGCAATCGCGCCTGCGCGTCCGGGCCCCCACAGGCCACCGTCACCGGCTCCAGCAACAGCTCCACGCGGTAATGGAAGAAGCCGGCAGCCAGCACCACAGACAGCAGCGCGACCCACTGGAGCATCAACAGGATCGGCCCCTGCCCACAGATGCGGCGGATTCGGGAAGTGGCGGCGCTCATCGGTTCATCCATGACAGCAAAGAGCCATCCTAACCAAGCGCTTCGCACGTGTCGGCTGGCGGATGCGACACGCACCGCGCAGCGCCGTTACGATGACGAGGTTGATTGAATCCGTGTGTGCCAAGCAGGATGTTCCCGATGGTGATGCTGTATCTGGTGGTACGAACGCTGCTGCCACTGCTGGCGTTCGTGCTCGCATGGTGGCTGCTCTCGCGCCTGATCAATGCGCGCGTCGCCCGGATGCCACGCGTCCCGTTGAACCTGCCGGAGCACAGCAGCAGCCCCCGCAGGAAGGATCGACGCATCTACGCGCGCAAGCTGCGGCGCAAGCCGGGCCTGCGCACGGCAACCCGCGCCGCCACCGCACCCCGCAGCTGGCACGTCGCCGCGGCCATCCTCTCGCTGATGGCGCTGATCGCCACCGTGCTGGTCATCCCCGATGGCGCACGCTTCCAGGTGATGGTGGACAATCTCACCGGTTATGCGGGAACAGTCGTCGAGGCGCAGGTTCCCGTGGCCGCACAGCCCGTCGTGCTGCAGGCATGGCAACCCGCGCTCGCACAGCTGGGGCGGCCCACGGCGATGCGCTACCCGATCGGTCGCACCGGCGGTGAGCATGAAGCCCATGCGGTCGTGCCCGTGCAGGTCCGGCAGCAGGGCGACCGCCTGCAGGTGGCCATCGCGCTGCCGTTGGACACCGAAATGCTGCGTGCGGAACTGGCACGGCTGGCCGGGTTGCCAATCGAGGCCATTGACGTACAGCAACGCGAGGTTGCGCCATGGAGGGAGTCGGGCTGGCAGCCACTGCCCGGCCCTTAGCGCCGAGCCCATGCTCCGCTGCCCTTTGCCCCTTCTCCGGCTGGCACGCGCCCCGCGCGCCATCCGAGCATCGGCTCGGCGCTACACCAGGCCCACAGCCAGCCTTTGAATCACGACCCACGCGGCAGCTTCGCCGCCCACATGTTGTCGACCAGGTTGGGATAGCGCCGCCCGTTCTCCTCGGCACGTTGCCGTGCCGCCGCCTTCTGCGCATCCGATAGCGGTTGCGACGTCTGCCCCTTGGGGTTGGGCTTCTTCCATGGGGGGGTTCTGGTCTGGCGCATGGCCGCAGCTTAGCGTTTCAGGAAGTTCAGCAGGGCCAGATTGAAGCGGTCGGCGTGGCTGGTGTTGCAGCCATGTGGCGCGCCTTCCAGGATCACCACTTCGCTGCCTTTGATGGCCTTGTGGGTACGCTGGCCGGAGCCCTCGAACGGCACGATGGCATCGCTGTCGCCATGCAGGATCAGCGTCGGCACCCTGATCTTCTTCAGGTCATCCCGGAAATCGGTCGTGGCGAACGCCTTCATGCAGCCCAGCGCCGCTGCCTGGTCGGATTGATGGCACAGTGCGATCGCCGACTGGCGCGTCTCTTCGGTCACCATCAACTGGCCATTGGCGCTGAAGAAGTCGCGGGTGAAGCCGTCGAAGAACGCCTCGCGATCCTTCTCCAATCCGCTGCGCATTTCATCGGCCTTGGCCTGGGTCAGCGGCCCCTCCGGGTTGTCGTCACTGCGCAGCAGGAACGGCGGCACTGCCGCAGCGAACACCACACTGTGCAGGCGATCCTGGCCGTGGTTGGCCACGTAGCGCGCTACCTCGCCACCGCCCATCGAGAAACCGACCAGGGTGACATCGCGCAGGTCACGTTCCTCGATCACCCCCGCCAGGTCTGCCGCCAGGGTGTCGTAGTCATAGCCGCCGGCCGGCTTGTCAGAGCGGCCAAAGCCGCGCCGGTCGTAGCTGATGACCCGATACTGGGCATCGCGCAGGATCGCCACCTGGGTCTTCCAGGCATCGGCGGACAACGGCCAGCCGTGGATCAGGATCACCGGGCGGCCGTCGCCACCGGTATCTTCAACATGCAGGCGGATGCGGGAAGCAGGCATGGGCGCTCCTGTGGAAGGGGAGGAGTGCAGGCTAGCGGCCGCGTCCTGTGGCAGCCGTGAGGGAATCACGCCCGCCCGTGACATCGCCTGCACATGCCGCAACGCGAAGCCGCACCGGCATTTGCGGCCTTCGCACCCCGCCTTCCCGGTTTCGTCGCAGCGCCGTACCGCCGTGGTCACCGGCATGCCAGCCTGCGCAGACCATCCCCGGGAGTCCTGTCATGTTGCTGCTCACCCTGCCCTTGCTGGCCGCCGGCCTCGCCGCCGCACCGTCGCCCGTCGATGACCTGCGCGAACAGATCCGCCAGGCCGATACCCAGCTGTTCGCCGTCGCCTTCGAGGCCTGCGACGCCGACAAGGCCGCCGCGATGACCACCGAAGATATGGAGTTCTTCCATGACAAGGACGGCAAGTCGGCCAGCAACCGCGAGGATTTCCGCCGCAGCGTGGCCAACCTGTGCGACAACGCGCGCAAGGACGGCTGGCGCCTGCGGCGCGAGCTGGTGGACTCCTCGCTGCAGGTATTCCCGCTGCACGACGAGCGGGCGCTGGAAATCGGCGACCACCGCTTCCACGAGCGCGGCAAGGACGGCGTAGAGCACTGGGTCGGCCAGGCCCGTTTCATCCAGGTCTGGCGCCGCGTGGACGGGCACTGGCTGGCCGAACGGGTGATCAGCTATGACCACCGGCCGGCGGACTGACCTTTCCGGCGCCCTTCACCGGCCGGATCTATACTGGCGGGGTCGACCCCGACCCACCGCTACCGTTCGATCGCCATGGCAGAACTCACCCCCAACCACCCCGACTATGGCCTCCATCAGCAGGTCCGCCAGGGCGTGTCCGCTCTGGATGCCCAGCATGGCCGTGCGTTCGACCAGACCAGCGAACGCCTGACCGCCAGCCTGACCGTGCTCGCCCGCGAGCAGGGCCTGCAGCAGGTCGACCACGTGCTGGTCAGCAACGCCACGGCCCAGCACCCGGCCGGGCACAACGTCTTCGTGGTGCAGGGCGACCCGGCCAATCCGGCGCACCTGCGCGCGATGATGCCGACGGCCGTGGCGGTACAGACGCCGGTGGAGCAGTCGATGCAGAAGTTGGGGTTGGCCCCGCAGCAGCCGGCCGTGGGGTTAGTGCCCGAACAGCAGGCCCGTGAGCAGGAGCAGCAGCAGAACCCGGCACACCGTCTGGGCTGAGCCGCCTCCAGCGTTGTTGGCGGAGCGGCGCAAGTCTCTGATCATTTTCCCGACAGAGGGTCCGCGTGGACCCGCAGCTGTGCCGGGTAATGCTGGAGCAAGAGGGTGGGCTGCACCGTGCGCACATCGAGGCGGTAGCGGGCATCGGTTTCCATCGGCAGGGTGACGATGCTCAACCTGTATCGGCTGGCGTCCATCGATACCTGATGCGCGTAGCGCCAGTCTGCCGATGCATGCCATTCGGGGAGCGGCTGACCCAGATTGCGCGCCCTTGCCTGATAGACATCAGACGTTGCAACGTCCTGCCAGGCACCTGCGACCCAGCGCTGCAGGGACAGCTGGAAGGGGACATGAACAGTGTCCATGTCAGGCCCACTGTCAGGCCCGGGAGCATGTCGCTGCACCTCAAGATCCAGCACGTAGGGTCGACCCGGATAGAAATTGTGGGCATCCGTCTCGAACTCGAACCGCACCGCTTGGCCAGACCGGGTCACGTTGATCGGCTTGACCAGATCCAGCGGCTCCGGCGCATCCGGTACGCGGCTGCTGCAGGCGCCGAGTGCACCCACCAGCGTGAAGACCAGGCCGACGCGCAGCCAGCGGCGGATACCCAGCATGATTCAGATCCTTTGGCTCCCTGCCATGGGCTTCAACCCTAGCGGGCAGCCTCTTGCACTGCAACCGGGCAAAGAAAAAGGCAGAGCCTGCGCCCTGCCTTCCTCATGCGACGCGCGACGGCGCGGGGCCTTGCGTCAGCGCCTTACAGTTGAATCCGCGCCACGCTCTCGTCAGCGCCCTTGTCATCCTTCTCGCCGTTCTTGATGCTCACGAACAGCACGTTGTTCTTCGCATCCAGCGCCAGGCTGTTCGGGTGGGTCGGTACCTTGTAGGTGCCCACCTTCTGGTAACTGTCGCTGTTGTATGCGGTCACCGTACCGGCTTCGCGGTTGGTCACGTACAGGCGCTTGCGCGGTGCATCCAGCAGGATGCCCAGCGGACCGGCGTCGGTCGGGATGCTGGCCAGTTCCCTGCCGGTGCTGCGGTCCAGCACCAGCACGCGCTGGCCCGGATGCTTGCTGACCAGGCCGCTGCTCTTGGCCTGGTAGCCACGCAGGAATTCCGAGCCCTGGTCGGTCACGAACAGGCGCTTGCCGGCGGGGTCCAGCGCGATGTTCATCGGCTGCTCGGCAGCGATCCTGTGCTGCGCCACCACCTTGTTCGAGTCGGTGCCCACCACCACCAGGTCGGCCAGCAGGTTGCTGGTGTAGACGCGCTTGTTGGCCGCATCCAGCGCCAGGCCCGGTGCCTTGGCATTGCCCAAGCCATCGATGGTGTTGATCACCTTCAGCGTGTTCGTATCGATCACGAACAGCACGCTGCTCACGTCCGGCTGGCTGCTGTGGCCGGTCACGTACAGGCGGTTGGCCGCGCTGTCGACCACCAGCTCGCGCAGGTCATGGGTGTAAGCAGCCTTGCCGTCCTTGCCGGTCTTCTTCTCCATCAGCTGGATGGTGCCGACGGCCTTGTTCTGCGCGGTGTCGACCACGGTCACCGACAGGTCCACGGTGTTGCCCACGTACAGGCGGTTGTGGGCGTCATCCAGCACCACGCCGAAGGCTTTGCGCTCCAGCGGGATGCGGGTTTCCACGGCCAGCGTGGCCGGATTCAGGCGCAGCACCTGGGCCGGGCAGGCGTCATCGCCGAAACCGCCAGAGGAGGCCACGAACACGGCGTTCTGCTTTGGGCTGTAGGCCAGCTCGTACAGGCCCTTGGCCACGGCCTGGCGCTGCACAGCGGCGGTGACACTGGCGGCAGGTGCGTTGTCGGCGAATGCAAAAGGCGCGCCGAGGCTGAGCGACACAGCAAGAGCCAGGGCGGCCGAACGGAAGAGAGGAGTACGGAACATGCGAGCGTCCTTGAATGGGCACGGGAAGGTGTCCTGGCTCGCTGGGCCGTACTGCGACGGCCCGACCTGCATCTGTCTGCGCGGGTGGGCTGGCTGGGGTTGCGGGGGAATGGTAGCAGGTGGGGGGCGTGGCGTGCGCCGGCGCGGGCATGGCAGACGTTCGACCTTGGCGCTACCCGCCGGCTATGCCATCCGTGGGCCGTGGCTCTGTTGCAGTTGCTGCTCTTCCTGCAGGTGCTGCACATCGCGCTGCGGCGGGTTCTGCTGCAACTGCGCCACCCGTACGAACGAGGCCTCTACCGGTGCCTGCGCTGCCAGCTCCGCTGGCATGCTGGCGCGCTGGTGTGCCGGGTCACTGCGGTCCCCCTGCACGATGAACAGCTTCGGCGCGGTATCACCGCGGGGCTCGCCCAGCACCACCTCATCCACGCGCGAAAACTGCTGCTCCTTCGACAGCGCGAGCAGGCTGGCACTGACATTGCCGTTGCGTGCACCGAAAGCGCCGAGGTCGGCCACCTGCTGGTGAATCTGGTTGAGGCGGGCATGATCGTCGTGCGCCGGGTCTGCGGGCGTGCCGCTTGCCGCGAGGGTGCTGTTGCCGCGCCACTGCTCGCCGTTCTCGGTGAACATCCACTCGCGGAAGGTCTGCTCCGGCATCGGGTTCCACTGCCCCCCGTCCAGCTCGCTGCCCTTCACCTGCTGCGGAATGGCGTTGACGGCGCGGATGTTGTCCAGGACCTTGGTGGCGCCCTCGTAATTGGTGATCTCCCCGGCCAGCCCAACCGGACGCAGGCCAGCGTGGTTCAGGGCACCCCAAGCAAAATCGGTGCAGGCGTTGGAGAAGAAGTCGTAGTTCATGTCGAAGCCGTGCTTCTTCGGGTCTGCCGAGAACTCGAGGATGCGGTCGTACTGCTCCTTGCTGATCTCGATCGTGCGCTCGAAGCGGGGTTTGTCGTAGACCCGCAGATCCGTGTCATCGACTTTGCCCAGCGAAGGATTCGCACGGTCGTTCCCCATCGTGAATCCCCTGCTCACGGGTGCCGGGTCATTTGATCGTGTCAGCGAAAGGAACATGTGCCCAGCAAATGACGGATCCAACAATCTCTTCTGGCCCGCGTTGCCCACATCGACTCTCGGCGTGCCGGGTGCGGCGAGATGAATCGTGACCGTATAGCGCTCTGCTTCCTTGCTCATGTCCTACTTCCCTAGCGATTGATATCCAACAATAAGTTCGGCTTGGAGCCCTTCCAGCTGCGGACGGTCCTCCATCAGGTCGACTGTCAACCGATACCGGCCCGGCTCCAGCCAACCGACATCCGCGACCTGAAGTACCTGATACAGCATCTCACGCGAGTGCAGACCGGCTTGGATCAGTGCGCCCTCATCCAAGCTTGTATCAGACAGATATCGCACAACCTCATCTTCTGGAATTCTCTGTGAGTCGCGCCCGTCAGGAGTGCTCTGCCATAGCTGTACAGGACCAAGTGCGCCACCATCAATCCGCTCCAGGCGCAATCGCGTGGGTGGCTTTCCCAGCCTGATCTTCTCCCACGCGTCCAGCAACGAGCGCCCATCGGTATCCTGCAGCCGCAACCCGATGTTCAGGATCGGAATGGCCGGCTTCTGGGGCGCCGGCAAATCAAACGTGACCTCGGCAATCCGACCGGCCTTCTGCAACTGCACGGCCCGCGTGAACGGCACAACCGTGCGGGCCTCGGCCTGTGCGCGCGTCAGCAGGGGCGGCGCAACCTCAGGCGCTGGTGGCGCACGGCATGCCACCAGCGCGCCCAGCACCGCCAGTACCACCAGCCCCCGCCGCAGTGGCCGTGTCATTGCTCCTTCAACCGCAGCGAATCGGCCACATCGGTCTTGGCCGCCACCTCGGTGGCGATGCTGGCGCGGCGGTGCCCTGGGTCGTTGCGGTCGCCCTGCACGATGAAGATGCTTTCGGCGGCATGGCTGTTCTGGGTCGGTTGGCTGAGCAGCACGTGGTCCACGCGCGAGAGATTGTTCTGCTTGGCCAGCACCAGCAGGCTGGCGCTGATGCGCTGGCTGGCTGCATCGAACGGGCGGCCGTGCGCGGCGTCCAGCTCCGCTACCTTCTGGATCAGCTGCGAGAACAGGCGGTGGTCCGGATGCGAAGGGTCCAGCAGCGTGCCGGCCACTTCGATCGGCGTTGGCGGCGGCTCATCGCTGGCGCGGTCGCCCTGGCGATGATGCTCGGCCTCGCGCTCGGGCATCGCATGATGGGTCTCGGCATTCAGATCGCTGCGCGGAAACGGCGCGGCAATGCACTGGATCTCCGGCAGATTGAACAGCACCGCGAACTCGCCCAGGTTGCTGCCGCCATCCAGCGGGGCCGGCAGCGGATGCAGGCCGGCGTAGTGCAGCGCCGCCCAGACGAAATCGCTGCAGCGATTGATGGTAGCCGGGCGATCCACATCGAACTCGAACTCGGCCGGTTCCTCGGCGAAATCACGCAGGCAGCCGTAGTGCTCCTCGGTGATTTCCAGGGTGCGGCTGTAGTACGGGTCCAGATGCTCGTCCGCATCATCGTGGCGCACCTGCGCGTACTGCACGCCGGTGGGGGCTTCGCCCGGTGCCTGGCGCGGTGGTGCGAAGCCGTAGCTGTGGACCTCGTCGCCCGCAGCGACCTGCAGGTACATGTGGCCGCGCGGCGAGACGCCTCCACTTTTCAGCGGGGTGCCGGGCGCGGCCAGATAAAGGGTTACGGTGTAGCGAGTTGCCTGCTCCATGCCTGCTCAGCCTTGTTGGGTACTGCGGTCCTGGGCGGATGATGGCATAGGTGGGATGGGCGGCAGGTGGAGGGATAGAAAGCGTTGATCACGACTTGCTGAATATGTGAGCCAGCGTCCAGTACTGGATCCGGGCGTGAGCAAGGTCCGGCAACGACTGGAGCTTGCCATTCCACCGTTCTATAGTCGTTTCGATCATGCAAGGGAATTGCCCATGAGCAGAGCACCGGCTTGCCGGCTTGCCTACTTCGTCCTGGTGGCCGTGCTCAGCACCACCGCCTGCGCGAAGGCCCCATCCACGGAAAAGGACCCGAACGGAACCCCCATGTCCGAAACCGCAACCAGTCCACGTACGGTGGGCGGACAGACCTACACGACGCAGCCGGTGGAAGCTCGGCTTGGCCCGCACCGCTTCATGTTCCCGGCCAACCTCTACTACAACCAGACGGGCCCCCTGGCCGATGGGGGCGTCATGCTCACGGTGTTCTGGCCGGATTTCGATGCAGCGCCCCCCGGTGACCGCCCGGTGCGCAGCACGCAGGACAGCCGGCGGCAGGTGCTGCTCGAGCTTAGATACATCGATCGCGTTCCCATCCAGAACTATCTGGCGCGTCGGTCCAGTAGTGAAGCCACCAGCGCGCCAGGATCACTGGAGCGGAGGGACCCGGTAGAGAACCTCGCGCTGCGCGTTGCACAACCCGAACGCTGGGTTTTGACGCCGTATGCGATCGACCCATCGTTGATGGCAGCCTATGCAAAGGATTCGGAGGCTGCGCTGGGAAGGCCTTACGTGCACAACCCGGGGATGGAACCAGACTGGTATGTGGCCCGCTCGGCGGAGGGGCAACTGACAACGTTCATCAGCTGCGACCCGGCAGACCGCATTCCTGACGGACTTGTCGTTCAGGGAAAGACACTTGAACGCGCCGGCGAAGGCCGGATCGCAATGTGCCGCCATTCCATCGTGGATGTGGGCGATAGCATCGCCATCGAGATGAACTATGCACGCGTCATGCTGAGCGACTGGCAACGCCTGGAAACCAGCGTGCGTGATCTTCTGAGCCGCTATCGCGCTCAATCGCAATGAATGGAGATCCCGGCGTTCTTCATCCGGGTCGTACAGTACCTTCAACACCGTCAGGGACTCACCGATGGGCATCACAACGAAGGAGGCTTCGGTTTTGCTCTCCGTCATCATGACCAGATTGCTTCGGCCGCAGCTACCTCGAGCTATGCTGCGCGCGGCTCACATTGGTGCTCTTTTCGGACTGTCAGCCATGCTCACGCTAACATCTGCATGTGCGCAATCGACGGATACGTCTGCCGTCAATGAACGTGCCGCTGCCGCAGATACGCAGCCCGCCCGCATCTCCATGGCCGAGCTGCATAAACGGATTCTCGCCTACGCGGATTCGCTCAGGTCAAGGGCGGACATCAGTCCGGACAAGTTCGGCACGGCGATCGGTGTCTCGCTCGTGCCAGACGAAAAGGTCAGCATCAGGCACATCGCCAAGGACCTGGCAACGACGAACGGCTACAACTATGGGGCGTCTTATCTGTCGGTTGAGTCGGCACGTGAGTTCCCCAACCAAGAGGTGATCTTCTATCAGCTGGGCAAGCAGCCAGTGACGGATGCTCCGAATGGCGTGTGCTACTGGGAAGCCGAAAGTGCCGGACGAGCCCTCGAAGCCCTCGGATACAGGACCGGAGGAGAAGTGCCATTTCAGAGAGGGGGCATCAGGCAGTACCGGCGCCCCATCACCGGTGGTAAGCAGTATATGGATACCAGCCTGTTGACCTATCGTTCCGATGAAGGTGATACAGCGAGAACCTGCGTCTACGCGGTTCAGTTTGGAGGAGGAGACAAATGAAGGGAATCGAATCCAGCGTCGAGCCACTATTGGCCGATCTGCGCGCAGACAAACAGCTTCCCAGTGGTGCCGAGGATGCGATCCGACGCAGCATTGCAGGCTCCCCCTACCTCAATCACCTTCTGGCAAACGCAGCCGACAGCGGTCAGATCGGCCGGATTGCCGTCTCCTACGGACATCACAATGGCGGCCACTTTCAGGAGGGAGCGGATGGAAACCCACCAACGATTTTCATCAGCGCCTCCAATTTCCAGAGCGTAACCGGCGCCCGGCTTGAAGAACGACTTACCGAAGTGCTAGGCCACGAGACCATGCACGGCATCCTGGCTAAGGAACGCGCCGCAGCACTCAGGGACTTCAAGCAGACCTACAGCGAGGAACTGATCGCTTCACACGATTCCCGGTCAGGCTCGGTGAACCTGACCGAGCCGGTGCGCACGCTACTGGACAAGGGACGACAGGACGAGGCACTGGCGGAGGTCTCGGGCCTGCGGGCATTGGATAGCCGATTCAGAGCGTTGAATCCAACCTTGGATGACAACGGACTGGAGGCAATGCTTGCGTCCCGCTCGCTCTCCCGTTGCATTCGGGCTGAGGGCGCAACCAGAAGCCTGGCGGATGGCATTTCGTATGATGCGCTTGCCAAGCGCCCCAACAATGAGAGCGTCCAGCTCACCAAGGCCGTCGAGCAGTGCTTCTATGACGGCACTGGCACGCTGGGCCGGCACGGCGATTCCGACTACCGTAACTACTACGGTACCTATCCGCTATCAGTGATCGGGACGAGCCATGCCTTCCTGGCTGAAGGTCGCCAACCCCCGGCCATCCGCATCGACCTGCATGAGCTTGGTCTCGACCCGAAGCAGCTTGAGCGCAATGGCCTCGACTTTGGCAGCGCAAAGATCCTGCCTGTTGGCGACTTCGGAAAGGGCGGGTTGGGCTGGGTGGAGCTGAAGAACACCGGCAGCGCACACACCATTTCGCCACCGACGCAGAGCGTTGCAGATATGCAGTCCTCGCCCACCCACTCGCTCAGTCCAGCAGATCAGTCGCTGCTGGACCAGATTCGGGGCAAGGTGGAAGCACTGGACAAGGCCAACGGCCGAACCTTCGATGACGCCAGCGAACGCATGTCTACCAGCCTGCTGGCTGCAGCCAAGGATGCCGGAATCACCCGCGCGGACCATGTGGTGCTGAGCAGACAGACAGACGCCTCCCCGGCCGCACACAGCATCTTCGTGGTGCAGGGTGCGATGTCCGACCCTGCCTCCCTTCGCACTCACATGGCGACTGCAGAGGCCGCCCAGCGGCCAGTGCAGGAGAGCTTGAACCAAGTTGAGGCGATTGGTGAGCGCCAAGCGCGTGAGAGGTCGGCAGAAATGCAGCATGCGCAGGAGCAGCATCGGGCTTCGGCACCATCGATGTAGCTCGCGCGCCTCTCCCTGAGTGCGACTGTGTGGCGGCACTAACCCATCTGCATGCCGCCAGACGTTCGGGCCGCCGCCTCACGTCGCAGCGTTTTCTGGTGGACTTACTCAGTCACTCGCGTGTCAAGCTGCCGACTAGGGGCCAGCCCCTTCTAAAGGACTGTAGAGACTGGTGACTGTCCATAACCCTATTTCACGTTGTAGTTAGCGACGAGAAGCTCGAAGTTGAGATGTGCAACGTCTGGATTGCCCTGCAGGTTGGTCACCTTCAGCCGGTACTTCCCGGCCGTCAGATCCCCGGAATCGGCACGGGCCACCTCGTATTCCCTGTAGGCCAGGGACATGTCGTACTTTCCTGCGTTGACCAGACTGTCCGAATCCGCACCGACGGCGCTCCTGTACTCGTACACATCGCCCTTGGCCGGTTGATATCGGTTGCCCTGCCAGACAGCAGGCAGATCGCGATTCAATACCTGTAGCGCCATGGGCGTGTCGGTGTCGCCCTCCAGCTTCCACAGCTGCACCTTCAGGGGAATCCGGGCGTCTTCAAGGAAAGCGACATCGCCCGGTTTCATATCCGGGCGCTTGGCGGGCCCGCCGGTACGGAACCCAATCAGGAATGTGCGAGGTCTGGGATCTTTCTCCCAAGGCGGCGGCAGTTCAAAACGCGCCTCTACCGTCGCACCTGCATGGACCAGGTCCATCGGCTTGGCGACAGGGAAACCATCGCCATACGTTTGGGGTGCCTGGGCGCCACAGCCGCCCGCGAGCAGGGGCAGCAGTACCATCCATGGCCTCAGTAGCTGTCGCATCCGTTCCTCGCATTCGGGCACTCACGTGTCGGCAGTTTATACACCGCACCGGCCGGGGGACCTGAACTGGCTTCACATTGCCCAGCGGCGGGATGGGGATTCCTGCCGGTGAACATTGCATGGGCCAGTTCTGGTGTTAGCAGGCACGCGATGGTGCAGGCACTATTCCTGCGGTCAGGAAGATGACCATGACCACGATAGACACCACATGGCTGGAAGCGTTCGGCAAGGAGCTGCACTACCTGTTCGCCATCGACCATGGCGATGCCGGCATGGATGAGTACCTGCTGGGCTGCTATGCAGACCTCACGCCGCGCGAGGCGGCGCTGGCGTTCGGCAGCGACTACGACCTGGAGCGCGACGATGCGCTGTGGCCACCGCCGGGCGTAGGGGCGCAAAGTTAAGCTGTGTCGCAATTGGCACGCCGCGCGAATCGGCCCGGTGAGCTACGTGTCGCTTTTGGGATCACGAACAGCTGCAAACCGTGCTTTTCAATGCGCATTCGGGCGATAACTTAACACCGACCGAAACCACTGCACCGCAAGGGTTTTGCCACGCGCGCGCCATGCAACAATGCCGTAAGCGTCAGCATTTGCGGCCTCTGCGGCTTACGGTTTCTTGGCATCTCGCAACCATGCGAGTACACCTTGGCGTGCCACCTCGCACTAGGTGGCGCGGGACTCGAAAACCCGTCTGAATACCCAGTGCTTTACGCTTGCCAGTCGGCGTCATCTTCGGGTGGCGCCGGCTGGCAATCCGTTCGCGTTCCATGGCGGGCGGTGCGTGGGGGCCTTCGGGCCCGCCGGCTTGGGTATTCACCGGTTTTCGAGCCCGCACCGTCCGCCACCTTTATCGGTGGCGCTGCTATCTGTCCTGTACGGAGCATTGCCATGAACACATCGGACTTCCGTTCCCTGCACGCGCAGTACGATCCGGTTGAGGCCGAAGCCGACCGCGATCCCTCCCACGATCCCAGCGCCTTCGTCGCCACGCTGCGACGCATCGGATCTGGCGCAGCTGCGGATGGCCAGCCTTGGCCGGAACGGCATCAACTGCCTGGGCGGTGTCTTCAGTTGGCGGATGCGGATTGCGCGCTGGCCGGGCTACGTGTGGTGGCGGAGCTGATGTTGGCTGCGGAGCGGACACGGCAGAACGGAGCGCCCGAGGAATACCTTGGGGATCGGGTGATGGAAGGGTTGAAGATGGCGTGCGTGGCGTTGACTGCTCAGGTGAGTGAGCGGTTGCACGTGCAGGAGTAGCCCGGTTGGACCTGGCCGTCTGTCGCGTGACTGCCGGCCCCCCCGCACGCCATCGGCTGACCGCTCGCCTTCGAGTCCGTTCCCTGTTTGCAGAGCGTCGAATGAAGCTTCTGATCTATGGCGCCGTGCTGCCGGCGGCGCTGCCTTCGGCGATCGCCAGCCGGCATATACCCAAGGCCGACCGGAACTGCGGACGTTTCGGAAGGTGTCCGACGCTGAATTTTCCGTAATGCGCGAGGAAGCCGTTCGACTGGTGCGCGAGGGCCTGGCACAGCACGCGCGGTACGCGGGAGACCGATACTTCGAGGTCAGCTGTGACAGCGTACCCGTGATGCTGGTGGATAACTCATTGGAGCAGCTTGTGATTGTGCTGTATGCGGACAGGGAGATTGATGTTCTGTGCGTTGTGCCGCTGCTGTCGCATTGGAGTAGGCGGATTGTGCCGGAGCCGTAGTGCGTATCGATTGGTGCAGAGGCAAGACCGCTACTGGCATCCAGGATGACGCGCAGCGTGTGCCACTAGGCTGATATCACCCTGATGGCTGTCCGACCTCCCCCCGTCCTGAGTAGTGGTCGGGTTTAGAGTCCGGTGCTGATGCTATCCCTCTTGCCAGCCAAATGCGCGGAGTACTGTGCGGGCGTCAGCCCGCCAAGTGCTCGATTTGGCCTTCCTTCGTTGTAGTCACGCCGTCAGCTTTCGATGCTGGTCCTGGCATGGAGCAACGTCGAGAACCAATGCTCGTTCAGACATTCATCGCGTAGCCGCCCGTTGAAGGACTCAACGTAAGCGTTTTGGTTCGGCTTGCCCGGCTCGATCAGGCGCAGGGCAATTCATTTCATGTGAACCCACGCCACCATCGCTTTGCCGCAAAAACTTCTCCGGTTGTCCGTCCTGATCACTTGCGGCAAACCGCGTTGAATGGCCAATCTGTCCAGCGCCTTGGCAACACCCTGCCCGGAAATGGCCCGTTCCACCTCAATGGCCACGGCCTCACGGGCGGCGTCGTCAACGATAGTCAGGCACTTGATTACTCGACCTACCGCGGTGCTGTCGAACACGAAATCCATCGACCACACCTGATTGGCGGCGGTCGGGCGCAGCAAGGGCTGACGCTCACCGACAGGCATCTCTTTGCGCTTCCTGCGACGCACCTGCAGGCCCACTTCCTAATACAGGCACCACACGCTTGTAGTTTACGACAAGCCCGTTCTGTCGCAACTTCAGATGGATCATGCCTACGCCGTAACGTCGATGCCGGTGTGCAAGCACAGCGATCTGCTCACGCAATTCAATGTTGTGGTCCGGTCTGGGCTCGTAACGCAGCGCGCTGGCGCTCATGCGTGCAACCACCAACGCGCGCCGCTCGCTCAGCCCCTTCTCGACCATGCTCCGCACCAGCAACCTGCGCGCCAGTGCGGTCACCACTTTTTTCGCAATGCATCCTTGATGACGTCGTTCTCGAACACCTGCTCGGCCAGCAACTTCTTCAGGCGCGTGTTCTCGGCCTCCAGGTCCTTGAGCCGATTGACGTCGGGCAGGCTCATGCCACCGAACTTGCTGCGCCACAGGTAGTACGAGGCCTCACTGAAGCCATGCTGGCGGCATAGGTCCTTGATCGGCATGCCCGCCTCGGCCTCGCGCAGGAAGCCGATGATCTATTCTTCGGAAAAGCGCTTCTTCACGTCCAATCTCCCTGTCGTTGAGAATTGGACCCCAAACCGTCGCGCTACTCAATCTCGGGGGGACGTCGGTGGCGCGGGGAAAATTCTGAGCGCGCAGGCACGGCGCAACGCCGTGGTGGCCGTGCGGGCAAATACCCAACTCTCCGAGCGCCGGACCTGCCGCCTGCTGGGCCTGTCGCGCAGCGTGCAGCGTGCTGCACTACCAGTCCCAGCGGAAGGATGACGAGCTGCAGCAGCGCCTGGTCGAACTGGCCGACAAGCGTCGGCGGTTCGGCTACCGGCAGCTGCACATCCTGGTCGAGCGCCAGGGCTTCGTGGCCAACCACAAACGGGTCCATCGGCTGTATGGCGAAGCTGTCTTGGCCGTGCGCAAACGGCGCAAGCGCGAGCGCGTCGCGGTCGGACGCTGCCCGTTGCAGGTCCCTTCCGGTCCGAACCACACCTGGTCGATGGACTTCGTGTTCGACGCCCTGGCCAACGGCAGGCCGATCAAGTGCCTGACTGTGGTCGACGACTGCACCAAGGAGGCCGTGGAGATCGCGGTCGCCCGCCGCATCAACGGGCAGCGCATGGCCGACATCCTGGAAACGGTGTGCCGCTTCCGCGGTTATCCGGCCATGATCCGGAACGATCAGGGGCCGGAGTTCACCGGACGAGCCCTCGACCAGTGGGCCGTCGCCAACGGCGTGAAGCTGCTGCTGATCCAGCCAGGCAGACCCACCCAGAACGCCTGCATCGAGAGCTTCAACGGCAAGTTCCGCGACGAATGCCTCAACGAAAACTGGTTCACCTCACTGGAGCATGCCAAGGCGACGATCTCTGCTTGGCGACGCGATTACGACGAAGCACGCCCGCACAGCTCGCTAGGCAAGAGCGCCCCCGCCGAGTTCGTCGCCTTGCTCCGCGAGCATGGAACCCTTGCAACCACGAACCCGGGCGATAAGCTCGCAGCCACGGACTCTACGAAGTAGACCCCGGCCCTAACGCAGGGGCAGATCAAACTCTTCAGCACACTTCGCTAGGTAGTAGTCGACCCTATCGCTTTGTCTCTGCGTCAGATATTAATTCACATTCACCCATTCTACGCCGTGCGTCGCGGGAACTAGGGAGGAGACCGAACCAGAGCTTCCGTCGGCAATGGAGAACCGAAAATTGCGGTATCCCTGCCACCACGTTGGAAACTGAAGGCACTACAATTTCACTGTGCCTTTTAAGTGACAAATAAGGGAATCTGGCAGTGTCGTAGGGCGACACATCCAAGTTAACTAAGATCGCCGTCCCAGCTGGAGAAACTGCAACCAGCATTGGCCGGTGTCGAGTCGAAAAATTGACGCTTTCTTCCGACGAGATATCGACACATCCACGACTATCTATTCCCTCTGCAGTCTAGCTAGGCCCCCTCGCCAGATGATAGTCTCCTCCCCATGGCATTGAGCCATCAAAGGCAAGTAGCTAGTAGAGCGATCACAAGGGGCGACACGGATGCCAACTGCGATACCCAAAGAAATAGATTTCGTCGATAGCATACGTTTGAGCCATAAGACAGGCGAAGCAGCTGTCACAAGGCTTCAGACGGACGAACGAGTGCTTGCACGAGTAACAGATGGAATTTACCGGCTACCATCTGCAGCACTGCGTGAGTTGATATCCAACGCGTATGATGCGGATGCCACTTCTGTCTTCATTGACACGGACGCCCCTAGATTTTCCACAATCCGCATAAGCGACAATGGAAATGGAATGGATGAGGTGGCGTTGTCGCGACTCATTCATCACATCGGGGGAAGCTCTAAGCGTACGGCAGAAGGCCAATCTGTTGGCACAACTGACGAGAAAGATTCGAACTTGTCGCCAAAGGGGCGAAGACTTATTGGGAAAATTGGCATCGGGCTTTTCTCAGTAAGCCAGCTCACGTCTCAGTTTCAAATAATAACCAAGAAGAAGGGCTCACCGTTCCGATTGGTTGCTGACATCCAGCTGAGAAAGTACAGCGAAGAAAGCCAAGAACAAGCGAACGTCCTGTTTGAAAGCGGCACCGTCCGAGTCACCCAAATAGACGCGGACGACTCAGAAGCACATGGAACTGAGATCATACTTCTGGATGTTTCCACGCGAGTAAGAGATATTCTAAGAAGCAAGGATCGTTGGGAAGAGATTCTTTCGGAGGAGAATGCCCAGGCGTCACCCCAGACCAAACTCTCAGCCCCAAATTTTCATTCCGGCTTCATGCGCATCGGGTCAACTACCGATGCTGAGTACGAAGTCGAACCATCGCTACCCTGGCTCCAGTCTGACTCGCCCACGGAGAAATTTGAAAAGCTATTTAACCGCGTTGTGGACTTGGCCAATACTACAAAGGAGCGCCCAGACTTAGAGACCGTCCTGGATGGTTATCTCGGCACTCTCTGGGCCTTGAGCGTATCTGCGCCACTTCCATACGTGGAGAAGCACCCATTCGATATTACATCTGAGGATGAAGTTGACGTCTTCAAGATCGTCAACAATCGAAGGGGAAAGTCAGATCGTGTCGAGCTGAAAAGTGGGCAGACCGTGCGCGATGCCCTGAACCTGAAGGAGGGATCCAGCGATCCAGCAGGTGCGTTCAACGTTTACATCGATGAAGTTGAACTCAAGCGACCCATTACGTTTAGGAAGTTTGCACGAGGAAACAGAGAACAACGTCCCATGCTTTTTGTTGGCTCCTACAGGCCTGATCTTTCAAAAATACCGGCGGCCTTCAAGGGCGGGGACCTTGAGTTCGAAGCGTACCTCTTCTGGAATCAGAAGATAGTCCCTAAAGAAAATAACGGAATTATAGTTAGAGTTAACGGAGCCAGCGGCGCACTATTTGACGATACATTCATGAAGTATCAAGTATCAGAGCAGACCAGGCTTCGGCAGATCACTTCAGAGGTGTTTGTTGAGCAGGGCATGGATGCGGCCCTTAATATTGATCGGGAGTCGTTTAATTTTGGTCATCCGCATTATCAGATTCTAACCCAGTGGACCCACCGCGCTCTTCGGCAATTGGCCAATACTCACAAGGGTATTGGCGATGAAATTCGCGAGAGAATCCGAACGGAACAGAGGGCGGCGACAGCGTCCAAGCTAGAAAGGCTGGCAGAAGACAAGTGGCTGAAGCTCCGCGGCTCAAGCGACTCATTCCCCCCAGAGGCAACAGTTGCATCCACTGCTGATGCTTCACGCTTAAGGAGCGAAGGACTACTAGCCGTAGTTCTAGAGGAAATCCCTTCACTTGAAAAGGGCGGACGAAAAGAGCTCGATTCGAGAATGGCTCGCGCTCGGGCTTTGGCAGTAGTGTTAGATGCATACGGAATTCTTGAAACAATGGACTATTCGCGCCAATCCTCACTCATTGATTCCATCATGGAAATCTTCTATGAGGAGGCCAAGTGATGAATGGACTCCAATCTCTGGACGATCTCAATGACGAGGATGCGGCACTCTTCCATCGTGAGCCGGCACCAATTGATTCCAACGTAAAGAAGGATTTTTCGCAGTGGCATCTGCCGAGAAAGCAGTACATCCGAATTCACCAATGGTGCCGTGAAGTTGCCCAGCTTGCGAGAGAGATTACCATCGGAAACGGAAAGACGTTCAACTACCTCACTCTTCCTGGGGACGATCTCCTTGATATCCGCGCATTGGTAGGCGTAATGCAGCGCGCGCGAGGCAAGCTCCGCTACCTCGGTTTCAATTCGGTTGCGCGAGGAAGTCAAAGCCAGAGAGAGATGAATATTTCTCGAGCTGAGGTTCGATCAAGCGGCCTAGTAGATGATTTTTCGCATATCGAGGAGGATCGACTTGAAACTCTATCAAACCCTAATAGCCCGAGCAGACGACGATTGAATGAGATCGGTCATTGCCATGCAATAAACCTTGACTTCTGCAGATCGCTAAGTCACGGCGACATTGAAGGCGGGGCTCTTGGTGCGATGCGCTCAATACTCGCTCACCAACTTCAGTCCAATCAGCCGTGGCTACTATTCATAACAACTAAGGTCGAGCCGCAGTTGGTCGCGGAACAAGTCAAACTTGGATTTGACAACGCAATTCGAGCCAACATAGATGCAAGCGATGAATTCAGAAGCTTGCTGGCAGAATCACTAGCGACATCATCTGATGACCTTTCCGAGAAATTGGAAGAAGCATGGGCTGCTGATGGCAGTGATCTACTGCGTGTTTTTACCCTCGGCTTTTCAAAGTGGCTTCTGCGCATGCTAGTCGGCGAGCCTCCCCAACGATCACTGAAGCTGTTAAGCGCCTATTACTATCGTAGCGGGACAGTTCCAAATATGGTTTCACTGGCCTTCCGATGCGACTCTAATCAGCAACCTGTGAATGACAGGGACGGAATCTTTTCAGAAGCGGACCAAGCCCCTCCTCTTTGCGAGGTGGAGCTTGGCTTGGGGGTCCTGGAGGCCGCCAGGCAGATCATCGATCTTGATCAGCAACTTCATGACGACCCAGAGCTCAACACAACAATGATGGAAAAGTCCGCTCGATTGTTGGCCCAAGCCCGATATGCCGAGAATGATTATCGAGACTGGGCCGAACAGAATAAAATCAGTCCGCAACCCCTTCAAGCGATAGCTTGATAGCCCTACCCAGCGCCTCCGCCATAGGCGGGGGCACTGCGTTTGAAACCTGCTTCACTTGTGCAGAAAGGTTTCCCTTGATCACAAAGGTGTCGGGAAATCCCTGAAGCCGCATGGCCTCATAGATCGACAGCCTGCGATTTCCGGAAGGATGAACGTGAATCTCTCTATTTCCATATGCAACAGTGGGGCTTGGGAAATCCCAGCGAAGCCTTTTGAAGCTTCGTCGGTCGGCAGATAGCTGATCTGGATTCTTAAATTTCTCAGAGACTGGAGTCATCGTCCAATGATTGGGGTGAACCTCCGAGCATTCTGCAGAAGCCCCTCTCTTGAAGAAAACCGGCTCTATCGAAATATCGCCAATGCCATCCCGAACCGTGCGCTTCCCTAGGACGGAGATTGGTTTGAATTCCGATCTAGTTCTTCCCTCGGCAACCCCGGAGACAATGATGCGACGACGGTTCTGTGGAACGCCGAAATCCAGAGCACAGTATTCTTGCTCGTTCACATCAAAGCCAAGATGCCTGAGCGCCGAAAGCAGCCTTCTGTATCTTCGCACGTGCGGGGAATCCCTAATTCCAAGCACATTTTCGAATATAAAGAAGTCGACTTCGTATTCCGATTGAAGTTCCTTTATTATTCTTACGTACAAAGAGGGCAATCTATTTCTAGGATCGGCCTTCTTTGTCCTAGTATTGGCTCTCGAGAACCCCTGACAAGGCGGCCCCCCAATCACCCCAATATGCCGTCCAGCCGGAACTGTTTCTTTGAGCAGGGCAAGCACGCCCTTCGATCCCAACTTTACAAGATCCGCCGCGACCGCTGTGGCATTGGGAAAATTGGCGCAGTGGGTAGCAATCGCAGCAGGCTCACTATCGATCGCTAGCTTCACATCGAAACCGGCATTCTGAAATCCGAGATCGAGTCCGCCCGCGCCCGAAAAGAGACTCAACACAACCGGCATACTTTTCTGCGCGCTGTCGCTAGCCCGCTTGGAGGAATCGATGTTGTTCCGAGCTTTTGTCATGCTTGAATATCTACTTGAAGGGCGAATAGTTCTGGGGATAGCTGCAAAAAACGGGCGACACATGGCCGCCCGTTCTTTCACCTAATGTCCAGCGTTCAATCAAACCCCAACAGGATTAGCCTTCTCCGGATCAATCTTGTACTGCTTGATCGCCCGGGCTACATCCTTCGCGGTCATCTTCCCTTCCTTCGCCAGCGCCGCAATCGCGGCATGGGCGATGTAGTACCGATCCACCTCGAAGAACCGACGCAGGTTCGCACGCGTATCCGAACGGCCAAACCCATCCGTACCCAACACCGTGTACGACATCGGCACGAACGCACGGATCTGGTCCGCATACGCACGCACGTAGTCGGTGGCGGCAATCGCCGGGCCCTGGCGGCCTTCCAGCAGCTCGGTCACGTACGCCTTGCGCTGTTCACCTTCCGGATGCAGGCGGTTGGCACGTTCCACGTCGAAACCATCGCGACGCAGTTCGTTGAAGCTCGGGCAGCTCCAGATGTCGGCGGTCACGCCGAAGTCCTTGTCCAGCAGCTCGGCGGCGGCAATGGCTTCGCGCAGGATGGTGCCCGAACCCAGCAGCTGCACGCGCAGCTCGCCCTTCTTCGGCTTGCCGGCGTCGGTCAGCAGGTACATGCCCTTGACGATACCTTCGGCCGCACCTTCCGGCATTTCCGGGTGGGTGTAGTTCTCGTTCATCAGGGTGACGTAGTAATACTCGTCCACCTGGTCTTCCATCATGCGCTTGGTGCCGTGCTGCAGGATCACCGTCACTTCGAAGCCGAAGGTCGGGTCGTAGCTGCGCACGTTCGGAATGCCACCGGCCACCAGATGGCTGAAGCCATCTTCGTGCTGCAGGCCTTCACCGTTCAGCGTGGTACGGCCGGCGGTGCCACCCAGCAGGAAGCCGCGGGTACGCATGTCGGCGGCCTGCCAGGCGATGTCGCCCACGCGCTGGAAGCCGAACATGCTGTAGTAGATGTAGAACGGCAGCATCGGCACGTTGCTGACCGAGTAGCTGGTACCGGCGGCCATCCACGAGCTGATCGCACCCGGCTCGCTGATGCCCTGCTGCAGCACCTGGCCGCTCTGGTCTTCGCGGTAGAACATCAGCTGGTCGGCGTCGACCGGCTTGTACTTCTGGCCGAACGGCGCGTAGATGCCGATCTGGCGGAACAGGCCTTCCATGCCGAAGGTACGGGCTTCGTCGGCCACGATCGGCACGATGTGCGGGCCCAGTTCCTTGTCACGCAGGGTGATGTTCAGGCTCTGCACGAACGCCATGGTGGTGGAGTAGCTGCGCTCGCCGCTGCTCTTCAGCAGGCGCTCGTACGCTTCCAGCTTTGGTGCCACGAAGGTCTTGTCGGCCTTGCGGCGGCGCTGCGGCAGGTAACCGCCCAGCGCGGCACGGCGTTCCTGCAGGTACTGCACTTCCGGCGAATCCGGGCCCGGGTGGTAGAACGGAACCTGGCCGTCGGCCAGCTGCGCGTCGGTCACCGGAATGTTGAAGCGGTCGCGGAAGTGGCGCACCGCTTCGTCGTCCAGCTTCTTGGTCTGGTGGGTCGGGTTCAGTGCCTCACCGGCGCTGCCCATGCCGTAACCCTTCACGGTCTTGGCCAGGATGACGGTCGGCATGCCCTTGGTGTTCACGGCCTGGTGGTAGGCGGCGTACACCTTGTGCGGGTCGTGGCCACCACGGTTCAGACGCCAGATGTCGTCGTCGGAAAGGCCGGCGACCATCGCAGCGGTTTCCGGGTACTTGCCGAAGAAATGCTCGCGGGTATACGCGCCGCCGAAGGCCTTGCAGTTCTGGTATTCGCCGTCGACGGTTTCCATCATCAGCTTCTTCAGGACGCCGTTGGTGTCCTTGGCCAGCAGGGCATCCCAGTAACCGCCCCACAGCAGCTTGATCACGTTCCAGCCGCCGCCACGGAACACGCCTTCCAGTTCCTGGATGATCTTGCCGTTGCCGCGCACCGGGCCGTCCAGGCGCTGCAGGTTGCAGTTCACCACGAAGATCAGGTTGTCCAGGCCTTCACGGCCGGCCAGGGCGATGGCACCCAGGGTTTCCGGCTCGTCGCTCTCGCCGTCGCCGATGAAGCACCACACCTTGCGGTCGGACTTCTCGATCAGGCCACGGTTTTCCAGGTAGCGCATGAACTGCGCCTGGTAGATGGCGGCCAGCGGGCCCAGGCCCATCGACACGGTCGGGGTCTGCCAGTAGTCCGGCATCAGCCACGGGTGCGGATACGAGGACAGGCCACCGCCGTCCACTTCCATGCGGAACTTGTCCAGCTGCTCTTCGCTGATGCGGCCTTCCAGGAAGGAACGTGCGTAGATGCCCGGGGCGCTGTGGCCCTGGATGAACAGCAGGTCGCCCGGGTGGTTTTCGCTCGGGGCGCGCCAGAAGTGGTTGAAGCCCACGTCGTACAGGGTGGCGCCGGAGGCGAACGAGGCGATGTGGCCGCCCAGGTCACCCGGCTTGCGGTTGGCGCGGACCACGGTGGCCATCGCGTTCCAGCGGATGATCGAACGGATGCGCCATTCCAGCTCGGCGTTGCCCGGGCTCTTGGCCTCGAACTGCGGTTCGATGGTGTTGACGTATTCGGTGGTGGGAGAGAACGGCAGGTAGGCGCCCGAACGACGGGTCAGTTCCACCATGCCTTCCAGCAGCTGATGCGCGCGCTCGGAGCCCTCGACATCAATAACGGCCTTCAACGACTCGATCCACTCCTGGGTTTCCACAGGATTCGGGTCGTTGTTCAGCACCTCGTTCAACCAGTTCATTAGCGCTCCCATAACCGCACGCACGCGCGCGACTGTTGTATAGATTTCTAGACCGCAAAGTGTAGCGCACCAAGGGCTTTCGTCACTTGGCTACGCAGGCGTATGGATGCAAGCGGCCAGTGTCCGCAAGGGGCTTGCCGGGCCCGCTGACGGCCCTGCGGCGGGCCTTGGTGGCTGCGCGGGCTGTCGCTTGCGGGCCGCTGCGCCCATGTGCAGGACGCAGTGTTACCGCTGCCGATGACGGTTGTAGGGCAACTCCGGCACCGCTGTAGGGGCGGTTCGGGCAACGGTACTGAACCGTCGACAACATGTCGCATCTGCCTCTGGATCGGTACCGGCTGCGGGTCCAGCGTGGGCCGCGAGTGAGGGGCCTGGCGGCCCTGCTCCCTTCCACGGTTCGCCGGGGCGCCCTGCAAGGGGCGCCCCTTTTGCCGTGGGCACGCGGCCAGCCGTGGCCCAAATCGCACCTGCTTGTGGCCGGATAGGTGATTGCCGGCTTCGATATATCGATATATCGTTTGCACACTCGTTTACCGATATATCGAAATGAGCCGCACCCCTTCTCCCAGAGCCCGTTCCACCGATTCGGCGGTGCCGCGCCGTAACGGCCAGCCGCGCGTGCTGAGCCGCGGCGATCTGCGCCTGCTGGTGCTGGCCCTGATCGGCGAGCAGCCGCGCCATGGCTACGAACTGATGCAGCTGATCAGCAACCAGTTCATGCAGGCCTATACG
Organism: Stenotrophomonas sp. YJH_SMC_138; assembly: GCF_059369855.1. Classification (NCBI taxonomy): domain Bacteria; kingdom Pseudomonadati; phylum Pseudomonadota; class Gammaproteobacteria; order Lysobacterales; family Lysobacteraceae; genus Stenotrophomonas; species Stenotrophomonas sp. YJH_SMC_138. The sequence continues at coordinate 68,635 of NZ_JCAFTB010000003.1, read as the reverse complement.
CCCAGCGCCGGCACCATGTACCCGTTGCTGGCCAGCTTCGAGCAGGCCGGCTGGATCGAGGCCGAGGAAGTGGATGGCAAGCGGATCTTCCGCATCACCGCTGCCGGCGAGTTCGAGCTGAAGGTGCAGCGCACCCAGGTGCGGCTGGCGCAGCGACGTGCCTTCGACCGTGCCCGCGAGATCACCAAGGCCTCGCTGCCGCCGCCGCTGGCCACTGCCCTGCGCGAGTTCAAGCGGGCGCTGGTGCATCACCACGGCCGTTGGGCCGAGGGCGAAGCGGAAGAAGTGGCGGCGCTGCTGACGCGGGCCTCGGCCCTGCTCAACGGTACCGCCGGTAGCGAGAGCCCACCGTTTTCAACAACCCAGCCAGACTGAATCCAGCCAGGTCCTCCCCCATGCCGCGCGCCCCCGCGCGACACCTTTACAGGTATCCCCATGACCGAACACAACAACACGCGCCTGCGCCTGGATGTGCGCTTCCGTGAACTGACCGTGCTGCGCACCGAAGAGGTCACCCCGCACATGCGCCGCGTGGTGCTGGGTGGCGACGATCTGGCCGGCTTCGATTCGCCCGGCGCCGACGACCACATCAAGCTGTTCTTCCCCAATGCCAGCGGCGAGATGGTGCTGCCGGTGCTGACCGCCGAAGGCCGCAGCTACCCGGCCGGCAAGGAGCCCTCGCCGTCGCGCGACTACACCCCGCGCTGGTGGGACCACGAGACCGGCGAGCTGGCCATCGACTTCGTGCTGCACGACCAGGGCATTGCCGGGCCGTGGGCCGAGCGCGCGCAGCCGGGCGACACGCTGGTGATCGGCGGCCCACGTGGCTCGTTCGTGGTGGCCGACACCTACGACGCCTACGTGCTGATCGGCGATGAAACCGCGCTGCCGGCCATCGCCCGCTGGCTGGACGTGCTGCCGGACGCTGCCGAGGTGCAGGCCTTCATCGAAGTGCGCGACGAGGCCGAACGCCAGGACCTGCCGCAGTACGAGAACGTGCGCATCCACTGGCTGGAGCGCAACGGCTTCCCGGCGGCCAGCAGCACGCTGCTGGAAGACATGCTGACCGACTTCGAGGCCCCGGACGGCGATGTCTTCTACTGGATCGCCACCGAATCGCGCCGCGCGCGGATGATGCGCAAGTTCATCGAAGGCCACCTGGGCGTGCCGCGCGACTGGATCCGCTCGACCGGCTACTGGAAGGCCCACCCGGACGAAGCCGACGGCGATTGACCGGCTCGGGGTCAGATCCCTTTTCCTGTGGAAAAGGGATCTGACCCCATGCACCAGAACCTGCCTGGTGGGTGCGGACCGTTGGTCCGCACGCCTTTGACTGTGTAGAGCCGAGCCCACGCTCGGCTGCTCTCCGCTCGGCCACCGATGGACCCATCGCGCTACGCGCGATGAGCCGAGCATGGGCTCGGCTCTAGAGGGACCGCGACCGGCGGCTTGGCCACCTGCCCCGTCCACCCGAACCGCTGCGCGGCCCAGATCTCCAGCGCCACCAGCAGCGCGATGACCAGCAGCGGCAGCAGCAGCCCGAAGTACACGCCGGGCATCATGCCGTTGATCTGCGCCTTCACCAGCCGCAGCACGCCACGGGTGTGCAGCAGCTCATCCACATGCATGGTCAGCGCCTCGCGCACCACCTTGGGTTCCAGGCCGAGGGTGCCGGCCTTGTCCACCAGCGTGTCTTCCACCATGCCGCGCAGCAGGCCTTCGCGCACCTTGCCGATCACCCAGCCGGTACCGCGTGCCAACGGGCCGTTGCCAAGACGGTCCAGGCCGGGCAGCGGATGTTCGCTGAGGTACGCCGAGGCGATGGTGTCGGCCACATCGCCCACCGTGCCCTGGCTGCGCAATGCCTCGCGCATGCGCGGGTCGTCCAGCGAGTCGGTGAATCCTTCGCTCCAGCCTTCCACCAGAGTCTGCAGGTGCGGCTGGAAATGATCGAGCTGCTTGAACAGCGCGCGGTGCGCACCGGCGGTGAAGCCCAGCTGCAGCCCGAAGAAGGCCGTGGCCAGCGGCAGCAGCACCACGTAGCTGGCCAGCAGCCAGTGATGCCAGCGCTTGCGCCGCTGCAACCAGCCGCGGCGGTGCAGCCAGCGCCAGGCGAAGATGCCCAGCACCAGGCCAAGCAACGTGCCGAGCACGCTGCCGCCCAGCAGATCGAGCACGCTCAGGCCCGACCAGAATTCGTTCAACCAGTACTGCGCGTCCTGCATGGGTCTTCCTTCCGTGGGTGATACAGCGGGCCATTGTAGAGCCGAGCCCACGCTCGGCTGCTCTCCGCTCCGCCATCGGAAAACCCTCGCGCTGCGCGCGATGAGCCGAGCGTGGGCTCGGCTCTACACGGATTCCGACACCCGGTTCAACGCATCAGCCGCCAGGCAATGCGACAATCGCGCTCCTTTCCTGCAGCAACGAGGCCCACATGGCCAAACTGACCCTGGCCAGCGTGGATGCGCTGCGTACCCGCTTTGCCGATGACGCCGCCTGCGATGCGGCGCTGGCCGCGTTCGCCGACACCGCCGTACTGCGCGCGCCGCTGCGCGAGCTGGTGGCGGCACAGCACCGCTACCTGCAGGCCGAATTCGAAGTGGCGCAGGTGGCCGATGTATTGCGCCGCGACCAGAAGTACGCGCCGGTGGGCCGGCCGTCGGTGCACATCGTGCAGCTGCGCAAGCAGCAGGCCGCGACCAAGCAGGCGGCGCTGATCGCACGCCAGGTGGTGGCGCAGGCCGCGCAGACGTTCGTGCGGGTGAGCGGGCTGGCGGTGAAGGCCAAGCAGAGTCCGAGCGAAGCGTGCGTGGCGTGGCTGGGCGCGTTGCGCTGAGGGCGCGTACCCCGTAGTGGCCAACCTTGGTTGGCCTGCGGAGTGCCCATGTGCCAACCAAGGTTGGCATCTACCAACGCGCGTTCCCCCGCACCCAAAAAGAAGGCCCGCTTTTCAGCGGGCCTTCTGCCTTCTCACGACGAGTGAGCGGGGTGCATCAAGCGGCCGGCTTTTCGCCGGTGGCTTCGGTGGTGATGCGGATCTTCACTTCATCGCTGACGTTCGGAGCGTAGGCGCCGACGCCGAAATCGCTGCGCTTCAGGGTGGTGGTGGCATCGAAGCCGGCGGCCGGAACCTTGGCCATCGGGTGCTCGCCGCCGCCGTTGACGGTGACGTCCAGGGTGACCGGCTTGGTGATGCCCTTGATGGTCAGGTCACCGGTAACGGTCAGCTTGTTGGTGCCGGCCGCTTCCACCTTGGTGCTCTTGAAGGTGGCATCGGCGAACTTGGCGGCGTCGAAGAAGTCGGCGCTCTTCAGGTGCTCGTCGAACTTGGCGGTGAAGCTGTTCAGGCCACTCAGCGGCAGCTTCACTTCCACAGTGGACTTGGTCACGTCTTCGGCGTTGTACACCAGGGTGCCTTCGACGTTGCCGAAGTGCGCGCTCGGGTTGGAGAAGCCGAAGTGGCTCCACTGCGCCAGCACGTCGGTGTGGCTCGGGTCCAGCTTGTAGGTGCCCGAGGCGATCTTGATCGCTTCGGCAGCCGGCGCAGCAGCGGCGGCATCGGCGGCCGGGGTGGCGGCCTGCTCGGTGGTGGCCGGGGCGGCGGCATCGGCGGCCGGGGCAGCGGTGTCGGCCGGCTTGGAGCAGGCGGCGATGGCCAGGGTCAGGGCCAGCGGCAGCAGCAGTTTACGGGTGGCGCTCATCTGAGGAACTCTCCGGATCGTAGGGTGGGTACACGGTGCAGCAAGAGCCCGCCGCACGACGGCGGGCCCGAAACCGATACAGCGACTTACGCGATGCGCGCCGCTTCGTCGAACGACAGGCGCGGCAGGCGCGGGAACAGGCCCGCCGGATCACCGTAACCCAGGTTGACCAGGAAATTCGACTTGATGGAGGTGCCGGCGAAGAAGGCTTCGTCGACCTTGGCCGGGTCGAAGCCGGACATCGGGCCGGCATCCAGGCCCAGCGCGCGCGCGGCCAGGATCAGGTAGGCGCCCTGCAGGCTGCCGTTGCGGATGGCGGCTTCATGGCGGCCTTCCTGCGGGCCGTCGAACCAGGCCTTGGCATCGGTATGCGGGAACAGGTACGGCAGCTTCTCGTGGAAGTCCAGGTCGAAACCGATGATGACGGTGACCGGCGCGGCCATGGTCTTGGCCAGGTTGCCTTCGGACAGCGCCGGGGCCAGCTTGTCCTTGGCCTCCTTCGAGGTGACGAAGACAAAGCGGGCCGGCGTGGTGTTGGCCGCGGTGGGGCCCCACTTCACCAGGTCGTACAGTTCCTTCAGCAGGCTCTCGGGGACCGGCTCGTCGAGGAAGGCGTTCTGGGTGCGGGCCGTGCGGAACAGCTGGTCGAGGGCAGCAGCGTCGAGCGCGTGGGACATCGGTGGATCTCCAGGGCGGCGAAAGGGGGTCAGTGCCCGCGGGCGGCGCGGGGCGAATCGACGAGCCGCAGTGTAGAGTGTCGCGACTGTTGCAACACCCAGCAGGACTGAAACGAATTAATGCCAATGGTGAAACGATCGAGCGCGCCCTGGACGGTCACTGACGGCCGTGCGGGCAATGTCCGCCAGGCGGTCGCGCTGGCCTCGGCATTGCGCCAGGGCACCCACCGACCGCTGCTGCTGCAACCGCGCGCGCCCTGGCGCTGGCTGTCGCCGCGGCGCCTGCCCGGCGATGTGAACGGCTACGGCGAGGCCTTCGCGACGCTGGCTGCCGACGCCCCGGCGCTGGCGATCGGCTGTGGCCGCCAGGCCGCTGGCGCCCTGCGCGTGCTGCGCGCACGCGGCAGCCAGGTGGTGCAGATCCTCGACCCGCGCATCGGCGCGCGCCACTGGGACGTGGTGGTGGTGCCCGAACACGACGCCCTGCGCGGCAGCAACGTGCTGACCCTGCTCGGCAGCCTCAACCCGGTGGACGATGACTGGCTGGCCTGGGGCCGCGCTGCGTTCGCCGGCTTCAGCACCCTGCCCGGCCCGCGCACCGCACTGCTGGTCGGTGGGCCGACGCCACTGGCGCCGTGGGATGAGACGGCGATGGTCGGTGTATTCCAGGCGCTGGCCGAGCAGATCCGCAGCGAAGGCGGCAGCCTGCTGGCCACCACCTCGCGACGCACCCCACCGGCGTTGGCGGAGATCCTGCGCGCGAAATTCGCCGACCTGCCGCACGTGATCTGGGGCGATGGCGGCGACGGTACCAATCCCTATGGCGGACTGCTCGGCTGGGCCAACCGCGTGGTGGTCTCGCCCGATTCGGTGAACCTGCTCTCGGAGGCGTGCGCCACGCGCATGCCGGTGATGGTGGCGCTGGCCGACACAGCGCAGGGCCGCCTGGCGCGCTTCCAGCAGCAGCTGCGCGAACGTGGGCGGTTGCAGGCGCACTGGCTGGACTGGCAGTACGACCGCATCGAGCCGCTGCGCGAAACCGCGCGGGTGGCGGCGGAAGTGAAACAGCGCCTGGCACTGGGGTAGTGCCGGCCGCTGGCCGGCAATCCTGGGCGCCTGGCATCGCGGTAATGCCGAGTGCGCAGCGTTTTCTGAACATTTCGATCCGGCACCACGGTTACAGTCCAAGGCCCCCCGTTGGACTGAACTTCTTCATGCGTACCCTGCTCCTGCTGCCCCTGGCCCTGCTCGCCGCGTGTTCCACCGCGCCCACCGAGCTGGATCCGATCTCGTATCAATGCCAGCAGCAGCTGGACGCGTACCGCGAACAACCGGCGCTGCGCGATCCGAAGGGCCAGCGCCCGCCACTGCCGGTGGCTCCCATCAGTGACGCCTGCGACAAGGAGCTCAAGCGCAAGGGCGTGGATCGCCCGCTGCGCTGAGCAGCGTATGATCGGCGCGCGGGCCTGCCCGCCGTTGAAGGTACCGACATGGATCGTTTTTCCCGCCTGCCCCGCGCCGCGCTGCTGATCGCCAGCCTGCTGGCGACCGCACCGGCCTGGGCCAACAGCACCGCCTGCCGCGAGCGCTACCCCAGTGTGGCATCGCAGGCGGCGATGCTGGACGTGGCCTGGACCACCGCCGAACGCCTGGACGCGCTGCCCGATGTGGACGTGGTGGTCGCCGCGCGCGGTGGCCAGGACCTGAGCCGCTATGGATTGCGCCACAGCCACCTGGCCTTCCTGCTGCGCGAGGACGACGGCCGCTGGCGCGCGATGCACCTGCTCAACCGCTGCAAGACCGACAGCTCGCAGCTGTACCACGAGGGCCTCGGCAACTTCGTCGGCGAGAGCGGCGGCCATACCGACCTGCGCATCGGCGTGCCGTCGGCCCCCTTGCGTGCCGCACTGCGCGCGATGCTGGTGCCGCCCTCGATCCAGCCCAAGGCGCTGCACGAAACCAAGTACAACGTGGTCGCCTACCCGTTCGCCACCGACTACCAGAACTCCAACCAGTGGGTGCTGGAAGTGCTGGCGGCGGCGATGGCGCAGGCCGAAGGCGCGCCGGCCATCGTCAAGCGCGAACAGGCACAGCAGTGGCTGCGCCAGCAGAAGTACCAGCCCAGCGTGCTGCATATCGGCCTGGGCAAGCGCGTGGGTGCGCGCCTGTTCGTGGCCAACGCCACCACCACCGACCATCCGGCCGGCGAACGCATCTCCGGCAACTATTCGGTGGTGACGGTGGAATCGGTGTTCGACTTCCTGCACCAGCGCAGCCAGCTGCAGCAGGAACTGGTGATCCCCCATGTGCCGGTGGCCGGTGCCACCGCCGCCTCGCCCTGAATCCCGCAAGGAGAACGACATGCGTCTGCTGCACAACTCCCTGGTATCGATGCTGATCGTCACCGCGCTGGCCTGGTCATCGGCCGCCCATGCCGAACGCCGCATCGTGATCATCCATGACCCGGGCCCGCAGGGACCGAGCCTGGAAATGTCCACGCAGATGGTGGCCTCGGCCCGCGCCGCCGCGGCGAAGGAAGCCCAGGATGCCGCCGATGCCGGCCAGCCGCTGGCCCGCCCGCAGCAGATCAAGCTGCCGCAGATGGAGGTGAGCGCGATTGCCACTACCGTCGACGGCCGCCGCGAAGTGCTGCTGCGCGATGCCAACGATCCGCAGAACACCGCGTCGATGCAGTACCCGCGCGGCGTTGGCGACCCGGCCGTGCAGTTCACCGTGGGCCAGACCGTGAACTTCGAGCCGACGGGCAATGACCAGGGCTGGCAGTTGAAGGACAACCAGGGCCGTGCGCTGGAATACCTGCCCGAGGCTACCGGCCCGCGCGACATCTTCGATACCCGGCGCTGAGCCGCCGCCCCACGCTGACCAGGAGGTCTCCATGTTCCGTTGCCTGCGCGTTCCCACCACTGCATTGCTGCTCTCAGCGCTGCTGGTGCCCACCGTCCATGCCGGCGCCGCGCCGCAGTTGAACAGCAGCGAGGCCAGCGTGATCGTGACCTCGTTCGTGGTGCTGTCGCTGCCGATGGCGGCCTCGATGGGCCTGTCCGAACTGTCCAAGGCGCCGTTCAAGGCCAGCGAACGCAATGCCAGGGCGACCCGCACCAAGGCGGTGCCGCTGCCGCCAATGGAAGTGAAGAAGGTGGAGACCACGCCCACGGGCGAACGCCAGGTGCAGTTGCAGGTACCGGACAAGGCCGACCACACCGCCACCCTGCGCTGGCCGGTGCAGCCGCCGGGCGAGAACCCGACTGCAGCCTTCGTGGTCGGGCAACGGGTGCATTTCGACCCCACCGAGGCCGGTGCCGGCTGGAACGTGAAGAGCGCGCAGGGCCAGACCCTGGCCTATGTGCCGACGGCCTATGCCGCCGGTGATGTGATGAGTGAAGCGCTGTAAAGCTGAACGACCGGTTTTGGCTTTGCCGCAGGCCGGGCGGATAATGGGCGATCCCCTTTGTCCCCCTGGCTCGCCATGTCCGTGCGTCCTGCCCCTCTGTTTGCCCCGCTGACCCCGCGCGCCCTGGTGCTGGCGGTACTGGCCATGGGTGCAGTGGTGCTGCTGTCCAACGTGCTGGTGCAGTACCCGATCAACGGCTGGCTGACCTGGGGCGCCTTCAGCTATCCGGTCGCGTTCCTGGTCAGCAACCTGATCAACCGCCGCTTCGGCCCGGGCCCGGCGCGCCGCGTGGCGTGGATCGGCTTCGCGGTGGCGGTGCTGCTGTCGATCTGGGTGGCCACCCCGCGCATCGCCATTGCCTCGTGCTCGGCGTTCATCGTGGCCCAGCTGCTGGACATCACCGTGTTCGACCGCCTGCGCCGCGGCAGCTGGTGGCGCGCACCGATGGTGGCCACCACCTGCAGCGCGACGGTGGACACCACCCTTTTCTGGTCGATCGCGTTTGCCGGTTCCACCTTGCCGTGGGTGAGCTGGGCCGCCGGCGACCTGGCAGTGAAGCTGGCGATCGGTGTCTGCCTGCTGGCCCCGTTCCGCGCGTTGTTGTGGAAGATGGCGCCGTTGCGCGCCACCAGCTGACCGCCATTGATCCGGTGGGTGCCGACCGTTGGTCGACACGCCCTGCAGAACTCATCGCTGCCGACAGATTGTGCCGACCAACGGTCGGCACCTACCAGGAGCGGGCGTCGCAGGGCCATTGATCCGGTAGTCGCCAACCTTGGTTGGCGCTTGGCATTCATGCCAACCAAGCTCGGCACCTACCAACGGCGGGCCCTCGCAGGGCCATTGATCCGGTAGTCGCCAACCTTGGTTGGCGCTTGGCATTCATGCCAACCAAGGTTGGCATCTACCAACGGCGTGCCATCGAAGGGCCATTGATCCGGTGGGTGCCGACCGTTGGTCGGTACGCCCTGCAGAACTCATCGCTGCCGACAGATTGTGCCGACCAACGGTCGGCACCTACCAGGAGCGGGCATCGCAGGGCCATTGAGCCGGTAGTCGCCAACCTTGGTTGGCGCTTTGCATTCATGCCAACCAAGGTTGGCATCTACCAACGGCGTGCCATCGAAGAGCCATTGAGCCGGTGGGTGCCGACCGGTGGTCGGCACGCCCTGCAGAACTCATCGCTGCCGACAGATTGTGCCGACCAACGGTCGGCACCTACCAGGAGCGGGCCACCGAAGGGCCATTGAGCCGGTAGTCGCCAACCTTGGTTGGCGCTTGGCATTCATGCCAACCAAGGTTGGCATCTACCAACTGCAGTCCTCCGCCATCCGGCACTCAGGCGAACGGCAGCTCTGCCGCTCTGCACGCCGCCGCAATCGCTGCACACGCCTCTTCAATCGCCGGCGTGGTCGGGGCCAGCCGCGGGCGGCGGTCCAGCGTGCAGGCCAGGCCCACGTCCAACAGCGTGGCGTGCGCGCCATGCAGCGCCTGCGCAGTGGCATCGGGCAGGAAACCAACACCAGCCAACGCATTGATCAACGACGGCGTATCGCGCGGCTGCAGCAACGCCACGTGCCGCGCACTGCGCGCAAGCACACCGGTCTGCAGCAGGAATTCCAGGTCCACCACGCCGCCCGCACCCTGCTTCAGGTCCAGCCGTGCGGCGTCGCTGCGGTCCAGTTCGGTGCGCATGCGGCCGCGCATCTTCAGCACGTCGGCATACAGCACACCCATGTCGCGCTCACGCCCCAGCGTCTGTGCACGCACCTGCTCGAAATCGGCCAGCAGGCTGGCATCGCCGGCCACGCCACGCGCGCGCACCAGCGCCTGGTGTTCCCAGGTCCACGCACGTTCGCGCTGGTACTCGGTGTAGCTGGCCAGCGAAGACACCAGCGACCCCTTGCCGCCATCCGGGCGCAGGCGCACGTCGATGTCGTACAGGCGGCCGGCGGCGGTGACCGCACCGAGCAGCGCCATCACCTTCTGCGCCAGCCGCGCATACCAGCGCCCCGGCTCCAGCGGACGCGCGCCGTCGCTGGCCTCCACGCCGGCCGGGTTGTCGTGCAGGAATACCAGGTCCAGGTCGGAACCGAAGCCCAGTTCAAGCCCGCCGAGGCTGCCGTAGCCGATGATCGCGAAACGTCCACCGGGAATCGCGCCGTGCGCGGCGCGCATGTCCGCCTCGGCCATCGCCAGCACGGTGACCACCACCGCCTGCGCCAGTTCGGCCAGTTGCCGCGTGCTGTCCACCGCGCCCTGGCGGCCGTCCAGCGTGGCCATCGCCATGCGGAAACTGAGCGCCAGCCGCGTCTCGTTGAGCCAGCGCAGTGCCGATTCGGGATCCTCCACCGCCAGCACCTGCTGGCACTCGGCCAGCATGCCGGCCGCATCGGGCATCGGCCCGGACACGCGCACATCCAGCAGTTCATCCAGCAGCAGCGGATACGCGACCAGCCGCTCAGCCAGCAGCGCGCTGCGTGCCAGCACATCGACCAGACGCGCCAACGCGCTCGGTTGTTCATCCAACAGCGCGAGATAGCTGGTCCGGCGCAGGACCGCCTGCAGCAGGCCGAGCACGCGCTTGAGCGCGGCATCGGGCTGCGGCGAACGCGTGGCCGCATGCAGCAACGCGGGCAGTACGCGATCCAGCCGCGCACGCGCCGCATCGGACAATGACTTCACGCCGGTGCCCTGGGCGAAATCGCGCAGCGACTGGTCTGCGCCATTGGCATCGAGGAAACCGGCTTCGGCCAGCAACGGCGCGTTGCTGCCCTCGGGCAGGCTGCGCCAGTAGTTGGCCAGCGCGTCGGGCGCGGCCTGGCCCCTGCGCGGGGCCAGCAGCGCGGCGAATTCGGTGCTGACCCGCTGCTGCTGTTCGGCCAGTGCCGCGCGCAGTACCTCCCAATCCGGGTAGCCGAGGCCGATGGCGATGCGCGCGCGGTCCAGCGCGTCGCTGGGCAGCACGTGGGTCTGCGCGTCGCGCAGCATCTGCAGGCGGTTCTCCAACCGGCGCAGGAACAGGTAGGCCTCGCGCAGCGCAGCGCCATCGGCGGGCGCAATCTGTCCGGCGGCCACCAGCGCGTCCAGTGCCACCAGCAGGCGGCGCTCGCGCAGCGCGGGCTCGCGGCCACCGCGGATCAGCTGCAGCGCCTGGCACAGGAACTCGATTTCGCGGATGCCACCGGCGCCGCGCTTGATGTCTTCGTGCAGCTCGCGGCGCGCGACTTCGGCGGTGATCGCCGCCTTCATCTCACGCAGGCCGTCGAGTGCGGTGAAATCCAGGTAGCGGCGGTATACGAACGGGCGCAGGGTCTGCAACCACGCTTCGCCGGCGTCGATATCGCCGGCCACCGCGCGCGCCTTCAGCCACGCATAGCGCTCCCAGTCGCGGCCTTCGCGCTGGAAGTACTGATCCATCGCCGCGAACGACAGCGCGACGCGACCGGCGCTGCCGAACGGGCGCAGGCGCAGGTCGACGCGGTGGCTGAAGCCATCGACCGTGGTTTCGTCCAGCAGCTTGGCCAGGCGCTGGCCGAGGCGGGCGAAATACTCCTCGGCGGCCAGCGCGCGCGGACCGTCGGATTCGCCGCCCTGCGGGTACGCATAGACCAGGTCGATATCGGAACTGAAGTTGAGCTCGCCACCGCCGAGCTTGCCCAGGCCGAATACCACCAGCTGTTGGGGGACGCCTGCGCCATCACGAACCACGCCGTGCCGCTGTGCGAATTCCTGCTGCAGGGCGTCCAGCGCCAGCCGCAGGCAATCCTCGGCCAGAGTGGTGGCGCCAGCCAGGGTCTGCGCCACGTCGTCCAGCCCGGCCAGGTCACGCCAGATCAGCCGCGTGGACATCGCGGTGCGCCAGCGCCGCAGCTGTGCCGGCCAGTCGCTGGGTTGCAGCGGATCGAGCACCGGCGCCGGGATCGGCGGGCAGTCGGGGGCGGCCAGCTGCGCCAGCAGCGCCGGTTGCCGCACCAGGGTGTCCAGCGCGAAGTCGCTGGCCACCGCCAGCCGGGTCAGCAGCGGCAGCAGCTCGGCAGGAACAGGCTCGGGCAGGACCTGGGCCAGGCGCGCCAGGGCGCGTTCGACAAGGGGCTGCAGGGTGGCGGGCAGGTCAGCGGTGGCGAGGGTCATGCGCTGATTCTCGCGGGGTCGGATCCCTTTGCCAACGGCGAAGGGCTCTGACCCCGAGGTGCCGCCGGTTGATGCCGCTGCTGGGGTCAGAGCCTTTTGCCCTTGGCAAAAGGATCCGACCCCGAAGGGGTGCCGCGCATTCATTCTGGGCGGCAGGCAATAAAAAAGCCCGCTTGCAGCGAACTGCCAGCGGGCTCTGCTCCCTCCCCCACGTCGGGATGCAGGGCCATCGTGCGGGCTGCGAAAGCACTTTGCACGCTGCACTGCAAAACAAAACCGGTAGGTATGGGTGACCCCGGTGGGGAAAAGCCATTCCACGAAGGTAGAACCCCCCGTACGGATGAGGATGGCCGATAATCGGCCTTCCCCCCAGAAACACTGTCGTCATGTCTGTTGATCGCATCGCCAACGCGCGTCTTCGTGACCGCGTGGTCTCCGCCGAGGCCGCAGCCGCGCTGATCCAGCCCGGTGAAACCGTGGCCATGAGCGGCTTCACCGGCTCCGGGTATCCCAAGGCCGTTCCCGTCGAACTGGCCCGCCGCATCGAAGCGGTGCACGCCCAGGGCCAGCCCTTCCAGATCAAGCTGATGACCGGTGCCTCCACCGCGCCGGAACTCGATGGCGCGCTGGCCAAGGCCGATGGCATCGCCATGCGCATGCCGTTCCAGAGCGATCCGGATGCGCGCAACCGCATCAACGAGGGCAAGCTGGATTACATCGATATCCACCTCAGCCACGTCGCCCAGCACGTGTGGTTCGGCTTCTACGGCGAGATCGATACCGCCGTGATCGAAGTCTCGGCCATCCGCGAAGATGGCTCGCTGGTGCCCTCCACCTCGGTCGGCAATAACAAGACCTGGCTGGACCTGGCCAAGAAGGTGATCGTCGAGGTCAACGAATGGCAGCCGGCCGGCGTCGACGGCATGCACGACATCTACTACGGCACCGCGCTGCCACCGCACCGCAAGCCGATTCCGCTGGTGAACGCCAACGACCGCATCGGCGACACCGCGCTGCGCTGCGACCTGGACAAGATCGTGGCCGTGGTGCGCACCAACGGCCCGGACCGCAACAGCCCGTTCAGTCCGATCGATGCGACCAGCGAACAGATCGCCTCGCACCTGATCGAGTTCCTCAAGCACGAGGTGAAGAAGGGCCGCCTGCCGCCGAACCTGCTGCCGCTGCAGTCGGGCGTGGGCAACATCCCCAACGCCGTGCTGGCCGGCCTGGCCAGGAGCGGTTTCCGCGACCTGGCCGCGTTCACCGAAGTGATCCAGGACGGCATGCTCGACCTGCTGCGCGATGGCGTGCTGAGCTACGCCTCGTGTACCGGCTTCGCGCTGAGCCCGCAGGCCAACGAGACGTTCAAGGAGAACATCGATTTCTACCGCGAGCGCATCATCATGCGCACGCAGGAGATCTCCAACCATCCGGAACTGGTGCGCCGCCTGGGCTGCATCGGCATGAACGGCATGATCGAGGTGGACATCTACGGCAACGTCAACTCGACGCACGTGATGGGCACGCGGATCATGAACGGCATTGGCGGTTCGGGTGACTTCGCCCGCAACGGTTTCCTGTCGGCGTTCCTGAGCCCGTCCACTGCCAAGAACGGCACCATCTCGGCGATCGTGCCGATGGCCAGCCATGTCGACCACACCGAGCACGACGTGTCGGTGATCGTCACCGAACAGGGCCTGGCCGACCTGCGTGGCCTGACCCCGCGCAAGCGCGCGCAGGTGCTGATCGACAACTGCGCGCACCCGGATTTCCGCCCGCAGCTGCAGGATTACTTCGACCGTGCCAGCCGCGAAAGCTACGGCAAGCACACCCCGCACCTGTTGCCCGAAGCACTGTCGTGGCACCAGCGCTGGCTGGATACGGGCACGATGAAGGGCTGACCCCAGGTCCGGACATCGGGTAGAGCCGGCCGCTGGCCGGCTTCCCCTACAGCCGGCCAGCGGCCGGCTCTACCTCACGCGGTGCGCCCGGCCAGCGGCCGGCTCTACCTTCACGCGGTGCGCAGCGCCGCCAGCGACTCAGCCTGCAGCCGCTCGTAGATCTCGAACTCGTCATTCACCGCCACGCCCAGCGCCTGCTCGAAAGCCTCGCGGTTGGCGTGCGCGGCATACGCGCGCTGTTCTTCGCCGCCCAGGTTCGACTGGAAGATGCCCGCGGCACTGACCGGCAGGAAATCCTCGTAGACGATCGGATCGGCCGTGGCCAGGCCGGCGGCCACCAGCACTTCGGCAGGCAGATCGGCCACGCGTTCCGGCGCGGCGCGGCCGGCGTCGGTCAGCTGGTAGCGGTAGTAGCCCAATCCTTCTTGGCGCAGCGTGTCATGGTCATCCGGGAAGCTGGCGAACACCGCCTGCAGGCGCTGCCCGTAGTCGCCACCGGTACTGCCTTCGCCACCGGCATCGCGTGCCTGCGACAGCAGCTGGTCGTACAGCGCGCGGCCCTTCGGGGTCAGCGCAAGGCCGCGTTGTTCGATCTCGCCGAAGCGCGCGGTATGGGTGCCGGCATCGCCACCGTCCGCATCCGGGAAATGCACGGCCTCTTCCAGCGCCTTGAAGCTGGTCTGGCGCAGCAGGATCGGGCAGGCGCGGCGCGGCGGCCCTTCGATCACCGCCTTGGCCGCCATGCCGTGCTCGATCATTGCCGCCTGCGCCGCGTCGATGTCCAGCGTGCGCGGGGTCAGGTGATTGATGTGCGGGCCACGGAAACTGACCACGTCGGCCACCAGGCGGTGCGCATTGTGCAGCGCGTGGTAGGTCGGCAGATCGACGGTGGCATCGCCGTGCCAGCGGAAGGTTTCCAGTGCTTCGTCGACGAAGCGCTCGGCATCGGCCTGCGACAGGCCACCGTCACGCTCGGCCTGGTCGATCAGCGCCAGCGCGCCGTCGGTGAAGATGCGGCGGCGTGCCAGGATCTTCGCCGACTCGCCACGCAGGGTTTCGTCTTCGATCAACTCCAGGCGCAGCAGCGAGGTGAACACGCGGAACGGATTCTGCGCCAGCGCGGCGCCGGTCAGCGGGCGGAACGCGGTGGAGTGCACCGGCACGCCGGCTACCGACAGGTCGTAGTAGCCGACCGGGTACATGCCCATCACCCCGAACAGGCGGCGCAGCGTCGCCAGCTCCTGCGCGGTGCCGACGCGGATCGCGCCATGGCGCTCTTCGTCCAGGCGCGCACGCTCGTCGTTGCGCTGCAGCTGCGCGGCCAGTGCCGGGTCCTGGGCAAGCACCTGCGCGTTGATCCGCTCCACCAGTTCCACCAGCGTGCCGTACAGCGGCACTTCGGTGCGGTACATGCGGGACATGGCCTGCGCGAACAGGCGGCGGATCACATCAGGCGAAACGAAAGAGACGCTCATCAGTCACTCGATTACGGGAACGGGGAACAGCTCGGACCCGTATTGTCGCCGGAGCGCGCGGCGGCGGCGATACGCAGAGCAACATGGCCGGGTAGTGCCGGCCGCTGGCCGGCAACCTCCTGATGCCTGTAAGGGTGCAGTTGCCGGCCAACGGCCGGCACTACCGCTTCAACTGCCGCTTCAGGGTGGCATCCAGGGTGATCGGCCGGTCCCAGTGCTGGTAGCTGGCCACGATGGCATGCCGCACAGCGCGGTAATGCAGGTTGTCCGGCTTGGCCGGCATGCGCTTCACCACCGCTTCCCAGCCGCCCTCCGGGTCCTGGCTGAAGGCGCGCACGCTGTCGCGGCAGGTCTGGCCGCTGGCCTTGGCCCAGAAGCAGGCGAAATAGATATCCCCGGCCTGCCAGCCATGGGTGGTGAACAGCGCATTGATGTAGCCGCGGGGGACATCGGCGTAGCGCGACACTTCATCGAGGAAGGCATCGGGGTAGCGTTCGGCGTAATGGTTGATGTCCTGCAACTGGGCATCGATCCAGCGGTCACCGGTTTCCACGGTATACGCCGCCGAACGCTCGGCGGTCTGCTGGGCCGGCACGGTGGCCGGCGCCAGCAGCAGGGACAACAACAGCGCGCGCAGTCGGACGTTCATGCCACGATTCTGCCGCAGCTGCCGGGCCCTGTCAGGCCGCCGCAGCGGCCTTGGCCTCGATCGCCGCCAGTGCGGCCGGCCAGTCGTGGGCGGTATCGGCGGTGACCATCCGCGGTTCGTCGTCGGCCACGCCGTGCTGGGTCTCATGGGCCCAGGTCACCGCGTACGGGGTATGCACGCCCCAGCCACCCAGGGTCACCACCGGCTCGATGTCCGAGCGCAGCGAGTTGCCGACCATCACGAAGCGCTGCATCGGCAGGTCGAATTCGGCCAGCACGCGGGCGTAGGTTTCCGGGTCCTTCTCGGAAACGATCTCGATGCGCGGGAACAGCTCGGCCAGGTTGGCGACCTTGATCTTCGCTTCCTGGTGGAACAGATCGCCCTTGGTGATCAGCACTACCGGGTAGTGCTCGGCGATGGCCGCCACGGCTTCGCGCACACCGTCGATCAGTTCCACCGGGTGGCGCAGGGTATCGTGGCCGATATCCAGAATGCGCTGGATGTCCTTGGCCTCGATGCGCTGGCCGGTGATGTCGATGGCCGCTTCGATCATCGACAGGGTCATGCTCTTCACGCCGTAGCCGAAGGTGCCCAGGTGGCGCTGCTGAACTTCCAGCAGGTGGCGCGCGGTCTGGGTGTCGTGCACGTCGACATAGCGCGACAGCAGGTCAAGGTAATCCTGCTCGGCCTTGCGGTAGTAGTCCTCGCTCTTCCACAGCGTGTCGTCACCGTCAAAACCGACCAGGCCGATGGCGCGCGACGGCGCAGGCGTGGACGTGTTCATCGGCCAAGGATACAGGGGTGGCGATGACGAGAAAAACCCGGGCGGCCGCAGCCGCCCGGGTCCCCATGCACCGGTCTTCCCGAATCAGGTCTGGATCAGCGGCCCTGCGCCGCGCCGGCACCCGCACCGGCCTGCTGCGCGGCCACGTAGGCCTTGTACTCGTCGGCGCTCAGCTCGCCGTCCTTGTTGGTATCGGCCTGGTCGAACACCTGGGCCAGGCCGGCGTTCACCTGCGCCTCGGTCTTGCTGATGGTGCCGTTGCCATCGGTATCGATGCTGGCCCAGGTCTGGCCACCACCGTTGGCCTGCGCCGAGGCCGCTGCGGCCGCATCGGTCGCCTGGTCAGCCGCCTGCCCGGCCTGTGCTGCCGCCTGCTGGGCCTGCGCCGCTTCATTCTGCGCATGTGCGGCCTGCTGCTTGGCCGACTGGGCCATCGCCGGAATGGCCAGCACGCTGCCGGCGGCGACGATCAGGGCGATCAGGGGCTTGCGGTTGCGAATAGTCATCAGGGGTGTCTCCTGCATATTGGGTGGTGTTGCGCGGCCTGTTGTTTCCGCACGGCACCTACCCTGCCACCGCGTTTCTGAATCGATTTTGGGCCGCGACCGGCCTCCACACGCACGATTAACCACTCGCATCCACGCATGCTTTAGCGCGCTGGTTAGCGAGGAGTGAGCAGCTCATAAGATGCGCATTCAGCGCCTCTGCATTTAACCGGCAGGCAACGAAAAACCTGCGTCAGTCGACGGTTTTTTCCAATGACCGCGAACTGAACAACACCCATCCCAAGGCGACACCGGCGAGCGCGCCGGCGATTTCCAGCACGACACGGCTGCCGAGCTCGTTCGGATCGTGGATGGTGGCCAGGAACAGGCGCGCGTACAGCGGCGACTCCAGTCGCACGATGCCCATGTAGAACAGCTTCCACGCATCGATGCCAGCGGAGGCCACCACCGAGATGACGCAGGACCAGCCGATCGCATGTCCCACCGACCAGTGCAGCAGCCGGCACAGCCGCGACCACACGAAGTACACCAGCAGCCCGACCAGCAGGGCGATGGCGCCGGCTTCCAGGGTGCCGAGCAGGCCGAAGTGCAGGGGAAGGTTCATCGGGTGGGCAGGGATGAAGAGGCGGCCAGTGTAAGGGATCTGCGCCGGACCCAATCGGCAGCCACAGTGGATCCACGCCATGCGTGGATGAATCTCCATCCAAATCGAATATCTCGACGATTGAACAAGGAGCAGCCGAGCATGGGCTCGGCTCTACAACGGACCACGCGGGAAACTGTCAGAGGCGGGGCGCAGCCCTGCCGATGCCCCTACCGTACCGGGACATCGTACGCGGTGCCGGGGTCCGGTTCGGGCTGCAGGGTGTAGTGCCACCACTCCTGCGGATAGTTGACGAAGCCCCGCCGCGCCATCGCGCGCACCAGTTGCTGGCGATTGGCCTGTTGCGCATCGCTCAATCCGCTTGCCTGCGTATGCGCGCGTGGACCGAAGAAATCGAAGTCGGTGGCCATGTCCAGCGGCGTGCATGCACCGCTGCGGCAATCCAGCAGGCCCAGATCAACCGTGGCGCCACGACTATGGCCAGAGCGCTCGGCGATGTAGCCGTCGGCCAGCAACCGTGGTTTGTCCAGGTCCGGGTACTGCTGTGCCTTGCGCGAGCGCTCGCGCGGATCGTTCACCCAGGCCATGAAGGCCTGCACCGAACGCACCGGCCGGTAGCAGTCGTAGAGGCGCAGGCCGAAGCCATCGCCGCGCAGGTCCTGTTCCACCTGTGCCAGCGCCTTCGCCACCGGCGCCAGCAGATAACACGATGGCGCCTCGTAGCCGGGCACGCGCGCCCCGGTGAAGTTGTTGGCACCGGCGTAGCGGATATCCAGGTCGATGCGCGGCGACAACGTGCGGATCTCCACCAGTCCGGCGCTGGCCGCGTCGGCTGCCGGTGAAACGCGCGGTGGCTCAGCGGCGCGGGTGGTCGCCGCCAGCGCAGTCGCCAGTACGAGTGAAATGCAGGTCCTGGAAGTCATAGCTGAAGTCGATGTCCGGGTCGATGGCGCGCAGGTCCAGCGTCGGTGCCGGGGCTTCGCCCGGCTGCAGCCACGCCTGCGCCTCGTCGCCCAGCGTATCCCAGCGCAGCAGCCAGCGCCCCTGCAGCTGCAGCACCGTGGCCTGCAGCCTGGGCGACTTGTCCACGCTGAAACGCAGGCCGTCCTTGCCCGGGCAGAGCGAGGCCGCGCCCAGCCACGGATCGCGGTAGCGGCCCTGCCAGCGGGACAGGTCCGTACGGCTCGTCTCCTGCGCCGCCGCGGTGGATGGCCGCGAATGGCCGGTCGCGGCCCGCGTTGCCTGGTCAGCCTTCAGTTCGGCCAGGTAGTCCATCGCCGGGCGCGCATCGTCCGCTGCGGTGAAGCGCTTCAGCGCGGCCTGCATCAGGGCCATGCGTGCGTCCTCGCCTTCGCCGTTGATCAGCATCACCACGCCCACCCGGCGATCAGGCAGCAGCGCCAGCGACGAGTACATGCCCGACAACGTGCCGGTGTGCGCCACCTTCCACTGGCCGTCCATGTCAGACACGCGCCAGCCATAGCCGTAGCCGTAGAAATGCGCGTTGTCCCAGCGCCGCTGGCGCTCGCCCAGCGGCATCGGCATGTGCAGGGTCCACAGCGTGCGGCGCTGCTCCGTGTCCAGCCAGCCGGGCGCCAGGGTGGGATCGAGCAGCACCTGCATCCAGCGCGTCATGTCGCGCAACGAACAACGGATGCCGCCGGCCGCCATCGACGGCAGGTCCGGGCTGGTTCCACCATCGGCGTTCACCACTTCATTGCGTTCGCCACGCCAGGCATGCGGCTGCGCTACGTTGCCCACGCGTTTCACCGACCACGCCCCCACCTGGCAGCGCATCATGCCCAGTGGTTCGAACACCTGCTCGCGCATCAGCTGGTCATACGGCTTGCCACCCGCTGCCGCCGCCACTTCGCCGGCCACCACATACATCAGGTTGTCGTAGGCGTAGTGACTGCGGAAGCTGCTGACCGGCTTGAGATGCGCCAATCCGGCGATGATGTCGGCACGGGTGAACGCGTTCGGTTCCGGCCACAGCATCAGGTCCCCGGCGCCCAGGCCCAGGCCGCTGTTGTGGATCAGCAGGTCGCGCACCTGCATCTGCTGGCCCACCCACGCATCGTGCATGCGGAAGCCCGGCAGATGCCGCTGTACCGGATCATCCCAGCGCAGCCTGCCCTGCTGCACCAGCCGCGCCAGCAGTGCAGCAGTCATCGCCTTGCTGTTGGAGGCGATCTTGAACAACGTGTCCTCGTCGATGCGGCCGCCATCGCCACGCGCGCCCTCGGCGTGGCGATAGACCACCTGCCCGTTGTCGACCACCGCCATCGCCAGCCCGGGCAGGTGCTCGAGCTGGACGACGGCAGCGACATCGGCATCGAGGGAGGCGGTCGCGGTGGTCTGTGCCACCGCAACCGGGAACACCGCCAGCGCCGCCGCGCAGACACAGTTTCGAGCCTGCCGTGCGGGCTTCAGTAGGCCCATGTCACGGTCAACTGCGCATAGCGCGGTGACTGGAAGCCGGTGCCGTAGCGGTACAGCGGGTTCGGCGTGCCGATGCTGTCCTGCGGCTCGTAGTCCTGGTCCACGGTCACCACGCGCTGCTGGTTGAGCACGTTGTACACCGCCAGCTTCAGGCGCAGATCGGTGGGAATCGGCACCTTGTACGAGACGCTCACGTCCAGGTCATAGGTCCAGGGCGTGCGGCCATCGCCACCGCGTGGCGAATGCACGAACACGCGCTGGGACGGAACCGTCGCCTGGCAGTTGGACACGCACACGTAGTAGCTGTGGAAGTCGGTGTCGTCGAACGGATTGCCGGCGCCGAAGCGGGTAATCGGGCTGCCCGACTGCACGCCCAGCGTGGCCGCCACACTGAGATTTTCGGTCAATGCGTAGCTGCCGCGGAACTTGAACTGGTGGCGGCGGTCGTTGGCCAGGTAGCCGTAGCCCCCGTAGTTCACCCACGGATTGTCGAAGTTCTCGGTGCGACCGGCATCGGCGAAGTCGGTATCGGAGTTGACCGGGCCCTCTGCGTTGCCGCGACCGTATGCAAGGGTGTAGGAGGCGTTGAAGCCCCACTTGCCGTCCCAGGCGCGGTCGACCTGCAGTTCCAGCGCCTTGTAGTCACGCTTGGGCTTCACCCAGCCGCGCTGGCCGACATAATTGCCGTTGTCGTCATACAGCGCCCAACCTTCCTTCGAGGTGTCGATGCTGATCCAGCCATCGTTGCGGCCGTCGCAGTCGGTGTCACCCCACACGGTGTTGGTGCGCCCCGGGTTGCCCATGATCCACACGCCGTCGATGGCACCACACTGGCCGGTCGCGGTGATGTTCATGTCATCGATGGCGTTGTGCAGCCGGCGATAGGTCACGCTGGCACCCACCGACCAGGCCTCGTTGATCATCTGCTGGAAGCCCAGGATCGCTTCATCCTGGTAGACCGGGTCCATGTCCCGGTTCACTTCCGCGCGCAGGTCCGGCACGCTGCCGTCGCCCTGCGAGTTGTCCACTGGGCCGATCTGCGCGCCCAGGTTGGGGATGTTGTTGGCTGCGCCGGTGTAGCCGAGGAACTCGTACCAGGTGCGCTCGTCGAGGAAACCACCGGCCTGCTTGATGTTGATGACGTTGGCCACCGGCAGGAAGTATCGGCCCAGGTTGCCGAACACCTTGGTCGTGCCATCGCCGCGCACGTCCCAGGAGAAGCCCAGGCGCGGGGCCAGCATGTCGTCGATCTTGATGTAGCTGCTGCCGTCGCCGCCCTTGTTGTCGAAGGCTTCCAGGCGCAGGCCCATGTTCAGCAGCAGATTCGGCGTCACCTGCCAGTTGTCTTCCAGGTAGTAGGCCGAGTTGATCGTCTCGAAGGCCCCGTCCACTTCATAGCGACGGGTGCGCACGACCACGCCGCTGGCCGGCACCACGCCACCGTTCAGCGAGCTGCCGGGAGTGCGGTAGTAGATGTCGTAGCGGAAGCCGCCCGGGCCCGGATAGGCGCGGCTGTAATCGGAGGTGTTCTCTTCCCGATCCAGGCCGAACCGCAGCAGGTGGTTGCCCAACGTCCATTCGAAATCCGCGCGCGCGGCCTTGCGCGTGTCCAGCGCCGACTCCAGCTGCGAGCTGCTGGTGCAGCTGCGGTCGCCCTGCAGCGACGGCGGCACGCCCTGGCCGGCCGTGCGGTTGTCGAACACGCGGTTGCAGTTCTGGTCCATCAACGAGCTCTGCACACGGTTGCGCTTGTTCTCGCCGTACATCAGCTTCATGGTCAGGTCGTTGTTGACCTGCCAGCTGTAGGTACCGGACCAGTTCTTGCCACCCACCGTGTTGTAGATCTGGTTGCTGCGCTCGCCCACGGTCTGCCCCGTGGCGTAGTCGTAGGCGTAGACGTCGGTGAGGGTCTTGCTCTTGTCCGAGAAGCCGAACAGCGACAGCATCTGGTTGTCGGTGATCTGCCAATCGATCTTGCCGCCCCAGAACGGATCATCGGCCTTGCCCTGGCTCAGGCGCGTGCCGGCATCATTGGTCGAGGTGGGACGGTAGTCGCGCGCCTCGTACATGCCGAAGAAGAACAGGCGGTCCTGCACCAGCGCACCGGAAGCGAACACATTCAGCGCGCTGCGGCTGTAGTCGTCGCGGCTGGCGGTGATGTAGCGGCTGCCGCTGCCGTCGTAGCGGTCGCGTGCCTGCGACTGCCACGCGCGCGGCTCGAACACCAGTTCGGCACCGGCCTTGAAATCGTTGCTGCCCGAGCGGGTCACCGCATTGATGACGCCGCCGGTGCTGCGCCCGAACTCCACCGAGTAGCCGCCCGTCTTGACCTGGAATTCCTGGTAGAACGAGAACGGCACCGACGAGAAGCCGACCCGGTTGTAGAAGTCGGTGACGTTCAGGCCATTGATGTAGACGGTGTTCTCGGCCACCGACGAACCGCCGAAGGAAATGCCCTGCCCGCCCAGCGACCCCTTGCCCTTCACCGCGCCCGGCGCGAGCAGCGCCACCGCGGTGATGTCACGGTCCACTGGCAGGCGCGACAGCTCCTCGCGGGTGATGTTGGTGGCCGACTCGGTGGACTTCACATCCACCATCGACACCACCTGCGGCGCCCGCACTTCGACCGTGCCCAGGGTACTGACCGCACCCAGCGGCACGTTCACCGTGGTCGCGCTGCCGAGACTGACCGTCACCTGGCCGACACGGCTGGCGCCTCCACCCGGCAGGCTCACCTCCATGTCATAGGTGCCGACCGGCAGCAGCGGAATGCGGTAGCTGCCGTTGGCTTCGGCCTGTACGGAGCGCACGAAGCCCGTTGCCGGGTTGCGTACGGTCACCGTGGCACCGGTCGGTACCTGGCCGGCATCGCTGACCAGCCGGCCGACCACTGAACCATCCTGTGCGAATGCGCTGGGCGCGATCACGCCCAGACACGCCCCGAGAGCGACGCACAACGCCGCCCGCTTGATGCTGTAAGCCTTCATCCCCTGCTCTCTCCTGCAAGAATTGAATGGTGTGGAATGCGATGTGTCGCGCTAGCGTTGCCTGGCTGGCAGTACCCGCCACTGGAAGTCGTAGCTCCATTGGTCGAAGTACAGGTTGCCGCCTGCCCACTCGGCCTCGCCGCGCTGCGAGTCGACCGTTTCCGAGCGGAAGTGCTGCTTGGCCGGCACGAGGGGCTGGCCGAAATCATCGTTGAAGGCGATGCGGTAGCCATCGAGGCCACCCAGGTAGAAGTTGCGCAAGGCCGGCACATCGCTGGCCAGTGCGCCGGTGGTCACGTCCATCGGCAGCCAGCCATACGGCGCCAGGTAGACCTGTCCCCAGTCATGCAGGTTGTTGTAGCCACTGCCATCGTCGGAGAACACCATGCCCGACTGCCAGCGCGCGGGAATGCCGTTCAGGCGCAGCAGCGCGATCAGCAGCAGGGTCTGCTGCCCGCAATCGGCATGGCCGGAACGCAGCGCGTAATCGCTGATGTTGCTGAGCGTGGAATATTCGCGCGCACCGGCCCAGGGAATACGGTCGACCGCAGCAAACAGCTTGCGCACCACTTCATATGGGCGCGTCTCGCCCTGCAGTACCTGGTCGGAGAACAGCTTCAACGCAGGGGTGAAGCGCACATGCGGCAGCTGCTCGGCCAGATACGGCTTCAACGCCGTATCGGCCGGGGTCGGTTGCACCACGGCCGGGTCGATCGCGGTATGCCGGGCGAAGATCGTGACCGCGTAGCGGATCTCGAAGCGGGTCGGCTGCCCGGCCACCGCTTTGGCCTCCAGATAGGCCGTGCGTTGCAAGGTGCTGGCCGGTGCCACCCGCGCCTTGCCTGGGCTGCTGCCCAGCCACTGCACCTGCTCCTGCTGGCCGGGGATCTCGCGTGGGTACGGAATCCAGGCACGCACGGTTTCGCCGGCCGGCACGGCATCGGCCTTCACCGTGAGCGATTGGGTGAATTCGATACGCTGCGGCAGCACCGACGCCCGGCCACTCTGTTCGGCCGCGGCGACCACGCGCGTGTGGTGCGCGTTGAGCACTTCGTTGGGCCCCGGAGGCGGCATCGGTGCATCCGCACGGCGGCGTGCGCGTGCTTCGTCGCTGAGCAGGAACAGGTTCGACGGTGCGCGCTTGAAGTACCAACGCTCGCCATCGATATCGAGATGCTCGATCAGGCCAAGCTGGTCCCAGCGCGCGAATTCCTCGTCGGTCAGGTCGGGAATCCAGCGGCGCACGGCAGACTTGGCGGCGGTTTCGTCGAGGGAAAGATCCAGGCGGATGCGGCGCATGCGCTCACGCTGGAACGCGCCTTCGGCAGCATCGCTCCCTGTCGCCAGCAACGCATCGGCGTCGCTGAAGCGGCCGCCGTCGATCAGGTCGATCACCTGCGCCTGGCGCGCACGCTGCTGGCTGCTGCGCCCGTCTGCCGCCTGCGTGACCGACACCCACAGCAGCAGCGCGGCACACAGGCCGGCAGCAGCAGGCAGACGCGGTTTGCGAATGGCAGGATCCACAGCGACACTTCCCCAGCGCGGGTGGTAACGGCTGTGTAACACGGGCCGGGATGCCGGTCAATAATTTATTCTTGCTTTCGATGCCGAAAGGAATAAATATTCCACAAGGCATTCGAGGAGGGTGTGCACCGCATGAGCCTGGCTTCCCGCGAACGGCACCGGCATTGGCCGCGCCGCTTGACCCTGGCCCTGTGCCTGCTGGCCGCACCGGCCTTTGCACAGGCCGCCCCGGCGCCCGATCCCGGCGCACCGCTGCCCTATGTGATCGGCCTGCACGAGGCCTACCTGACGCCGCAGTACTGGGCGGCGCGTCTGGACAACGCCGATGCGCCGATCCTGGATCGCGCGCAGATCGAGGCGCAGAACGCACGGATGCGGGCGCAGGACAGCCACATCCAGGACATCGCGGCGTTGCCAGCCCAGCTTGATGGGGCGACGGTGCGTGCCAGCATCACCGCGCTGTCGAGCTGGCCCACGCGCACCCTCTACAGCGACAAGGGCACGCCCATCGCGCCGGCCCTGCGCAGCGCGATCGAAGCCAACCTCGGCCTTGATGCGATTCCCGCCCAGGTGGCACCGGCCTACGGGCTGGTGGTGAAGCGTGCCGCACTGCGCACCTTCCCCACCCGCGAGCGCGTCTTCAGCACCGTCGGTGACACCGACATCGACCGCTTCCAGGAATCGGCACTGTTCCCCGGCGACAAGGTCGCCGTGGTCCACCGCAGTGCCGACGGCCGCTGGCTGTTCGTGCACAGCGAGCGCTACAGCGCGTGGATCGAAGCCGACGCCATCGCCAGCGGCGACAAGGCCACGGTGCTCGGCTACGGCGCGAAGGGGCCCTACCGGATCATCACCGGTGCCACCGCGCAGACCGCCTACACCCCGGAAGAACCGCGTGTCTCGCGCCTGCAACTGGACATGGGCGTGCGCCTGCCGGTGCTGGCCGACTGGCCCGCGTCAGAACCGGTGAACGGCCAGCAGGCGCACGCATCATGGGTGGTGCAGCTGCCGGTACGCGAGGCAGATGGTCGCCTGAAACTGGTACCGGCCCTGCTGCCGCGCTCGCAGGACACCGCCGCCGACTACCTGGCCCTGACCCCGCGCCTGTTGCTGCAGCAGGCCTTCAAGTTCCTCGGCGAGCGCTACGGTTGGGGCCACGACTACGACACCCGCGACTGCAGCGGTTTCGTCTCCGAGATCTACCGCAGCTTCGGCGTGCTGCTGCCACGCAATACCAGTGCACAGGCGGTCAGCCCGGCGCTGGATCGCCTGCCGTTCACCGGCAAGGACGGCAAGGCACTGCGCGACCGTGCCGTCACCGACCTGAAGGTCGGCGATCTGGTCTACATCCCCGGCCACGTGATGATGGCCATCGGCCACGTCGACGGCCGTACGTGGGTGATCCACGATACGGCGGGCGGCAGCTGGTTCGGTGCCGACGGCACGCGCGTGCAGGCCCATCTCAATGGTGTTTCGGTCACGCCGCTGGAGCCGATGATGGCCAGCGATACCGTCCGCTACATCGACCGCATCACCAACATCCAGCGCCTGCGGGCCAAGACTCCTGAATGAAGATCACCGCCATCGAACTGGGCATGCTGCGCGTGCCGTTGAAGACACCGTTCAAGACCGCCCTGCGCACGGTGGAAACCGTGGAAGACGTGGTGGTGCTGATCCGCACCGACACCGGCAACACCGGCTATGGTGAAGCCCCGGCCACCGCCGTGATCACCGGCGATACGCACGGCTCGATCATCGAAGCGATCCGCCACTTCATCGCCCCGCGCCTGATCGGCCAGGACGTGGTCAACCTCAACCACCTGTGCACGCTGGTGCAGACCGCGATGGAGCGCAACACCAGCGCCAAGGCGGCGGTGGAGATCGCGCTGTACGACCTGTGGGCGCAGCTGCACGGCGCCCCGCTGTACCAGATGCTCGGTGGCGGCGACCCGGTGATCACCACCGACATCACCATCAGCGTGGACTACATCGACAAGATGGTGGCCGACTCGCTGTCGGCGATCGAACGCGGCTTCGAGTCGCTGAAGATCAAGGTCGGCAAGGACATCGGCCTGGACATCGAACGGGTCAAGGCGATCCATGCCGCCGTGGAAGGCCGCGCCCTGCTGCGCCTGGACGCCAACCAGGGCTGGACCGCCAAGCAGGCGGTGCATGCGATGCGTACCCTGGAAGACGCCGGCGTGGTACTTGAACTGCTGGAGCAGCCGGTGAAAGCGGCCGACATCAGCGGCCTGAAGTACGTCACCGACCGCGTCAACACGCCGGTGATGGCCGACGAAAGCGTGTTCAGCCCGAGCCAGGTGATGGACCTGATCCAGCAGCGCGCGGCCGACATCATCAACATCAAGCTGATGAAGACCGGCGGCCTGTCCAACGCGATCCGCATCGCCGACATTGCCGGCATCTACGGCGTGCCGTGCATGATCGGCTGCATGATCGAATCGAGCATCAGCGTGGCCGCCGCCGTGCACCTGGCCGTGGCCAAGAGCGATGTGATCACCAAGGTCGATCTGGACGGCCCCTCGCTGGGCCAGTTCGATCCGGTCAGCGGCGGCGTGCATTTCAACGAATCGGAGATCAGCATCAGCGACGTGCCGGGGCTGGGCATCACCGAAGTGCGCGGGCTGGAGATGCTGGGTTGATTTCTGCCTTGCGGCTGACGTTGCGTGCCACTGACGTTGGGTCGCGCGTTACTTTTCTTTTCGCGAAAAGAAAAGTAACCAAAAGAAACGCTCCGCCGGCCGCGAGCCGGTGCTACGCACCGGTTCCCTGCGCTCCTCGGCCCGTCGAGGGACGGCGCGGGAACTCGCTGCGCTCAGACACCCGCGCCTCTTCGCCCTCGCCGGACCTGCGGTGCTCGGCTCGCTACAAGGCGGACTCAACGTCCAATGCAACAGCTGCACCCAGTAGATCCACGCCACGCGTGGAAGCGCTTGTTTTTGCCCTACCCCGTAATCCCTTCGCGGCTGGCACGCGCGCGATGTGTCCAGGGTCGGGCGGGTGGGGCTTGCGGGGGTGTCCGCCGCATGAATGCGGCGGCCAAGCCTACACGGACGTACTTGCGGCGTCCCCCGCAATCCCCACCCGCCCGACCCACCCCATAATTCGCTTTATGCGGCCAACCGCAACGCCTTTGCAGACCCCCGGACACCCCGCATGCCGCCCCTGCTGAAGATCCGTACCGAGCGTGGGCAGATGTCGGCCATCGAGCGCCGCATCGCCGACTTCATCCTCGACAACGCCCACCTGCTGCGCGACTACTCCTCCCAGCAGCTGGCCAGCGCGCTCGGCATCAGCCAGTCCAGCGTGGTGAAGTTCAGCCAGAAGCTTGGCTTCAAGGGCTACCCGGATCTGAAGTACTCCATCGGCCAGGACGTGGCCCGCGCCGGTGCCGATCCGCAGCAGGCGCCCGACGAACCCGACAGCGGCGATGACTACCTGCGCCTGGGCGAGGCCCTGCGCCGCAGCAAGGCGCAGGCCGAGGAGGAAACACGCCAGGCCAATCCACGCGGGGAGATCGAGCGCATCGTGCAGCTGCTCGACGGTGCGCCCAAACTGTTCGTCTACGGCCTGGGTGACGACGGCCTGTTCGCCCGCGAGTTCGCCATGCGGCTGTCGCTGCTCGGACTGCTGGTGGTGCCGCATACCGATCCGATCCTGATGCTGGCCAACCTCTCGGCCGCACGCCCCGGCGATGCGCTGCTGATGTTCTCCGAGTTCGGCAACCTGCCCCAGCTTTCACAGTTGTCGCGGCAGTTCCAGGACATGGGTGGCAAGGTGATTTCCATCACCCGCCACACCGCCAACCCGCTGCGCGCGCATGCGGATGCGGCACTGGCGGTCTGCGCGCACGACCGCACGCCACAGGTCGCGCAGCTGCTGTACCGTAGCGCCAT
The DNA here is from genome assembly GCF_059369855.1 of Stenotrophomonas sp. YJH_SMC_138. Lineage (NCBI taxonomy): Bacteria > Pseudomonadati > Pseudomonadota > Gammaproteobacteria > Lysobacterales > Lysobacteraceae > Stenotrophomonas > Stenotrophomonas sp. YJH_SMC_138. The sequence continues at coordinate 39,922 of NZ_JCAFTB010000003.1, read as the reverse complement.
GCACGCCCTGCTCGATTTCCTGTTCGTGCTGCTCTGCCACACCAATCCGGATCGCCAGCAGCAGCTTGCGGTGAACCTGGAGCGGATCGACCACCTGCTGGATTCCTGACCGGAGCGCATGTTGATGAGATCGCTGGTCCGCCTTGCCACCACTGCACTGCTGCTCGCCGCGGCGGTGTCCGTTCACGCGGCGCCGCTGGATGGCGCGCGCCAGCTGATCGTGGTCACCAGCGATGGCTGGGACAGCACCCAGGGGCAACTGCAGGCCTATGTGCGCGACGGCCAGGGCTGGCACCCGCATGGCCAGGCGTTCCCGGTGGCGCTTGGCCGCACCGGCAGCGCCTGGGGCCTGGGCCTGCATCCGGCGCAGGCCGATGGCCCGCAGAAGCAGGAAGGCGATGGCCGCAGCCCGGCCGGCATATTCGCGCTCGGCAGTGCGTTCGGCTATGCCGTCACCCGCCGCGGCACTGCCATGCCCTACCAGCCGATGCTGGACAGCAGCTACTGCATGGACGTACCCGGTTCGCCGTTCTACAACCGCATCGTCGATGAAAAGAAGGTCGGCAATGCAGCGGTCAAGGGCTCCACCGAGCCGATGCGGCTGGACCTGCACAACAAGGGCGACGTGCGCTACCGGGAAGGCTTCGTCATCGCCCACAACCCGGACAACCAGCCCGGCAAGGGGAGCTGCATCTTCGCCCATCTGTGGCGCCAGCCCGGCGAGGCCACCGCCGGCTGCACGGCCATGCCGCAGGAACGCATGCAGGCACTGCTGGACTGGCTGCGGCCGCAGGACGCGCCGCGTTTCGTCCTGCTGCCGCGCGCGGAGTACAAGCGCCTGCAGGCGCAGTGGCAACTGCCCGCGCTGGCCGGAGACGTCCGTTGAGCACGCAGGACGAACCGCAGCTGCAACGCGCGGTCAGCCGCTGGCAGATCGTCGGCCTGTCGATCAACGATGTGATCGGCAGCGGCATCTACCTGCTGCCGGCCGCCACCGTCGCCCTGCTCGGCCCCTTCAGCCTGTGGGGCGTGGTCGCCGCCGGCATCGTCGTGGCCTTGCTGGTGCTGTGCTATGCGCAGGCCGCCAGCTACTTCGATGAACCCGGCGGCAGCTACCTGTATGCACGCGAGGCGTTCGGGCGCTTCGCCGGTTTCGAGATCGGCTGGATGATCTGGCTGACCCGCATCAGCTCGGCCGCTGCGCTCAGCAACGCGCTGGCCGACGCGGTTGCGCGTTTCTGGCCGTGGGCCGATGCCGGCCTGGGCCGCATCGCGGTGATCGTGGTATCGCTGGGCTTCCTCACCGGCATCAACATCATCGGCGTGCGCTCGGCCGCGCGCACCGGCGTGGTACTGGTGATCGGCAAGATGCTGCCGCTGCTGCTGTTCGTGGCCATCGGTGCGTTCCACATCGACCCACAGCTGGCCTTCTCCGGCCAACGCCCGGACCCGCATGACCTGCAGCGCATGGGCGAAGCCGCCTTGCTGCTGCTTTACGCCTACGCGGGCTTCGAGAACATCCCGGCCGCCGCCGGCGAGTACCGCAATCCGCGCCGCGATATTCCGTTCGCCCTGATCACCATGATCATCACCGTCACCGTCATCTACGGCGCGGTGCAGGTGGTGGCGCAGGGAACGCTGGCCGGCCTGTCCAGTTCGGCCACCCCGCTGGCCGATGCCGCCGCCGGTTTCGGTGGCGAAGCACTGGCGCTGATCCTGACCGTCGGTGCCACCATCTCCATCCTCGGCACCAACAGCAACACGATGATGATGGGCCCACGCTTCCTGTTCGCACTGGCCCGCGATGGCTACGGCCCGAAGATCCTGGCCCAGGTGCATCCACGCTTCCACACCCCGGCCGCGTCGATCCTGTGCCAGGGCCTGATCGCGCTCGGCCTGGCCCTGTCCGGTTCGTTCGTGCAGCTGGCCCTGCTGTCGATGACGACGCGCCTGTTCGCCTACATCGGCACTGCCGCAGCAGTCCTGGTACTGGCCAAGCGCTACGCCGACCGCCCGGGCGCCTTGAAGCTGCCCGGCGGGCCGTTGATTCCGGTGCTGGCGCTGCTGCTGTGCCTGGCGCTGTTCGCCAGTGCCAGCTGGCAGAACATCGCTGCTGCGCTGGTGGCGTTCGCCATCGGCGCGGTGATCTACAAGCTGCCGCGAAAGGATACCGATGCCGGATGACCGATAGCGCCGGGCCATGCCCGGCGGATTGATCTGGTGATCACGCTGCCGGACCGGGCCGTTAACCGCCACACAGGCACGATCGGGCTTCGTCCACAACGGAGCCTTCCATGACCGAGTACCAGATCCCCGGCCGCGTACCGGACGACAGCACGCCGCGCGACGCGGTCAGCAACTACTGGCGCGAGCGCTACACGGCCGAGCCGTACTACGACGACCAGCTGTTCTTCGAGGACTACGAGCCGGCCTACCGCATCGGCCACGGCGCGCGTGCACAGGACATGATCCGCGCCTATGAACAGGTCGAGGCCGAGCTCGAATCACGCTGGGCCAACGAACGCGGCCGCAGCCGCCTGGACTGGGCGCAGGCACGCAATGCGGTGCGTCGTGGCTGGGAGGAGGCACAGCTGGCGGATCCGCGGCTGGCACGATAGCGCCAGGCTTCTGTAGAGCCGAGCCTACGCTCGGCTCTCGCACCTCGTCTGTAACGTCGAGCCACGCTCGACTGAGCCGAGCATGGCCCGGCTCTACACCGGATCGATCACTCCTGTTCCGGCAGCGGCGGCACGATGGCGCTGCGCTTGCTCTCGCCCCCACCGGCGGCGATCAGGTCGCGGGTGTTCTTCTGCACCGCCACCGCGCCGAACAGCGACAGCGCATACGCCATGCCATAGAAGCCCTTCTCACTCGGCGCCAGCGTGGCATTCCACAGGCCGACCAGCAGCAGCATCAGCGCCGACAGCAGCGCGAACCAGCACAGCGCGTAGTACAGGCCACTCACCGGAATGCCTTCGACGCGGTCGCGCACGCTCTTCTGCAGCGACACCGCCGCGAACAGGCCGAACAGCAGCAGGGTCAGGTAGTAGCCCTTCTCGTTGAGCGCCATCGTGGCGTTGAACAGGCCGATCAGGTACGCCGCCGCCCCCAGCAGCAGGGCCACCCAGGAGGCGGCGATGAAGGCGGTGGACGGCTTGTGGGGCATGGCAGTGTTCATTGCAGGTCCTTGGCAGGCAGGCGGGCACGCTTTGCCCGGGCGTGCCCACCCTAGACGATCCCGCAGCGCTCGCACAGGGGGCGCAGGACCTTCGGGCCACGACGCTCACGGTGCCGGTGGTATACAAGGGACAGCCCGGCCATCCGCATCCCCGCACTGGAGATACCCATGACCCGCACGCCCCTGCTGCTCGCCCTCGGCCTTGTGCCGATCCTTGCCACCTCCGCCTGCAATGCTGCCGATCCGGCCGCCAACGGTGCGCAGACCGCCACAGCGGCCTCTGCCGCCACCGACCAGCGCCCGTTCAACGCCACCGAAGTCAGCCGCTTCGACCAGCCCTGGGCGATGACCTTCCTGCCCGACGGCAGCCTGCTGGTCACCGAAAAGCGCGGCAAGCTCCAGCACCTGGACCCGGCCAGCGGCCAGAAGCACGATATCACCGGCGTTCCGAAGGTCGCCTATGCTGGCCAGGGTGGTTTCGGCGACATCATCCTGCACCCGGATTTCGCCCGGAATCATGTCGTTTACGTCAGCTATGCCGAGGAAGGCACGCTGGATACCCGCGGTGCCGCCGTAGCCCGGGCCACGCTGGCACTGGATGCCAACGGCGGTGGCCAGCTGAAGGACCTGAAGGTGATCTGGCGGCAGAGCCCCAAGGTCAGCGGTGAGGGTCACTACGGGCATCGCCTCGCCTTCGGCCCGGACGGCAAGCTGTGGATCAGCTCCAGCGAGCGCCAGAAGTTCGATCCGGCCCAGGACATGGGCAGCAACCTCGGCAAGATCATCCGCCTCAACGACGATGGCAGCCTGCCCGCCGACAATCCGTTCGCGTCGCAGGGCGGGGTGGCCGCACAGGTGTGGTCGCTGGGCCACCGCAACATCCTCGGCATGGCCTTCGATGCCAACGGCAAGCTGTGGGCGCACGAGATGGGCCCGGCCGGCGGCGACGAACTGAACCTGATCGTGCGTGGCGCCAACTACGGCTACCCGATCGTTTCCAACGGTGACCATTACGACGGCCGGCCGATTCCCGACCACGATACGCGCCCGGAATTCGCCGCGCCGAAGGTGACCTGGACGCCGGTGATCTCGCCGGCCGGCTTCGTGATCTACAGCGGCAGCCTGTTCCCGCAGTGGAAGGGCAGCGGCTTCATCGGTGGCCTGTCGTCCACCTCGCTGGTGCGCGTGGCCTTCGATGGCGACAGCGCGCGCGAAGCCGAGCGTTTCAACATGGGCGAGCGCATCCGCGAAGTGGAACAGGGCCCGGACGGCGCGCTGTGGCTGCTGGAAGACGGCAGCAAGGCGCGCCTGCTGAAGCTCACGCCGAAGACCTGAGGTAGTGCCGGCCGCCGGCCGGCACCCTGGATCCTTCCGGCATCCTGCGGTTGCCGGCCAGCGGCCGGCACTACCCTTGCCAAACGGCCCCGCACGCGGGGCGTCTGCATTCATTGGATGGTGATGACCTTCACCTCGGTCTTCGTGCAGGCCTGGTCCAGGCACTGGCCGCTCAACCACACCTGGCCGCTGCCGATCATCACGCCCTGCTGGTTGACGAACACCTTGCCGAAGTCCTGCGCGGACACCGCCTTGACCACCTCCGGCGTGATGATCTTCTCGTAGTTGCGCTGGAACTCTCCGGGGCCGGAGATCTTCTTTCCGCCGCTGATGTTCAAGGGGAATCGCACTTCCTCGACCACCGCAGCGCGATCACCGCCGACCACGGCGGCCTTGAACGCATTGAAGACCTTTTCGAACTGCGCGGCATCGCCGAGCAGCGACTCGATGCGCGCACGCGCATCCTCGGCGGACACCTCGGCTGCCGGTGCGGCAGGTGCAGCGGCGGCTTCGGCAGCCGGCGCCGCCGGTTCAGCCGCAGGTGTCGAAGCAGCACTGGCCTCCATCGGCGGCGGCGCATCCGCTGCAGGCTCGGCCGGCGGCGCCGGCTGCGAACAGGCCGCCAGCAGCAGGGCGGGAATCAGGTAGGCCATCCGGCGCATGCGCGCACTCCATCGAACAGGAGGCCCGATGGTAGCGCCGCCACAGTGAGGACCACAAAAAAGGGGACGGAGGGGATTAAGTCGTTTTGGCACAAACGACTTAATCCCCTCCGTCCCCTTTTTTTCGATCAGGCCTTCAGCAGCTCGAACTGCACCGCTTCGCCGGCGGCCGACGAGGCACAGACCCACAGGTCGAACTGGCCCGGCTCGGCACGCAGCACGCCGTCGCGGCCGGTGAAGGCCAGTTGCTCGCGGGTCAAGGTGAACACCACTTCGGCTGACTCGCCCGGCTGCAGCGCCACCTTGCGGAAGTCCTTCAGTTCACGCACCGGACGCACGCGGCTGGCCACGCGATCATGGATGTACAGCTGCACCACTTCCTCGCCCGCCACGCGGCCGGTGTTGGTCAGCACGGTGGTGATGGTCAGGGTGTCGTCCCAGCCGAGCTGTGCCGTGCTCAGCTGCGGCACGCCGTAGGCGAAGGTGGTGTAGCCGATGCCATGGCCGAACGGGTACAGCGGTTCATTGGGAATCTCGCGCCAGCGCGCCTTGAACTCCGACATGGTCGGCAGTTCCGGACGGCCGGTGCGCGGGTGGTTGTAGAAGTACGGCTGCTGGCCGGACACCTGCGGGAAGCTGACCGGCAGGCGGCCGGACGGGCTGTAGTCGCCGAACAGTACATCGGCCACGGCATGGCCGGTCTGCGTGCCCAGGTACCAGGTCACCGCCACGGCCTGCGCATTGCGCACTGCGCCCTGCAATGCCAGCGCGCGGCCATTGCGCAGCAGCACCACCAGCGGCTTGCCGGTCATCGCCACGGCCTCGGCCAGCGCCTGCTGTGCCGGCGGCAGGGTAATCTCCACGCGCGACTGTGCTTCGCCGCTGTAGCGCTGCGGTTCGCCCAGCGCCAGCACCACCACGTCGGCACGCAGTGCGGCCGCCACAGCGGCTTCCGTGCCGCCCGGAATCGCGGCTTCCAGTTCGCAGCCCGGCACGATTTCCAGCAGCGCTTCGTCGCCGATGGCGGCACGCACGCCGGTTTCCAGGTCCACGTAACGCTGCTTGTCGCCGAACAGCGTCCAGCAGCCTTCGATGTTCTCGCGGTCCTGCACGAACGGGCCGATCAGCGCGATCTTCTGCCCGGTCTTCTGCAGCGGCAGCACGTTGTCACGGTTGTTCAGCAGCACGATCGAACGCCGCGCGGCATCGCGCGACAGTTCGTCATGCGCGGCAATGTGCGAGGTATCCGCTTCGCGCGCCGGGTCCAGCGAACGGTACGGGTCGTCGAACAGGCCGATGGTCTCCTTCAGCCACAGGATGCGGCGCACGCCCTCATCCAGCACCGCCATCGGCACCTCGCCGCTCTCGACCAGGCCGGGCAGGTGCTCGGCATAGAAGCCGCTCTGCATGCTCAGGTCCAGGCCGGCGGTGAACGCCTTGGCCGTGGCATCGCGGTCATCGGCGGCGTAGCCGTGCGCGACCAGCTCCATGTCGGCGGTGTAGTCGGAGATCACCACGCCCGGGAACTTCCATTCGCCGCGCAGGATGTCGGTCAGCAGTTCGGCATTGGCACTGGCCGGCACGCCATTGATGTCATTGAACGAGGACATCACGGTGATCGCGCCGGCCTCGAAGGCGGCCTTGAACGGCGGCAGGTGCACGTCGCGCAGGGTCTGCGGCGAGATGTCCACCATGTTGTATTCCATGCCGGCCATCACCGCGCCGTAGGCGGCGAAGTGCTTGGGCGTGGCCAGCAGCGAATCGGCCGCACGCAGGTCGCTGCCCTGGAAGCCACGCACGCGGGCGGCGGCGAACGCACAGCCCAGCACCACATCCTCGCCGGCACCTTCGGCGCCACGGCCCCAGCGCTGGTCGCGGGCGATGTCCACGGCCGGCGCATAGGTCCAGTGCAGGCCCGCGGCGGTGGCTTCGATCGCAGTGGCGCGCGCGGTGCGCTCGGCCAGGTCCGGCTCGAAGCTGGCGGCCTCGCCCAGCGGAATCGGGAACACGGTGCGCATGCCGTGGATGACGTCGGCCGCCAGGATCACCGGGATGCCCAGGCGGCTCTCCTCGGTGGCGACCTGCTGGATGCGGCGGCCCAGTTCGGCGCCCACACCATTGAACAGCGAGCCGACCTTGCCCTCGCGCACCTGCTGCAGCACCTGGTCGGCATTGCGCACGTTGGCTTCCGGGTTCACGTCCGGGGCGAACGGGCGGACCATGTCCGCGAAGACACCCAGCTGGCCGACCTTTTCCTCGACGGTCATCTGGGCAATGAGGGATTCGATGCGATCGGAGGCCACCGGCAGTCCTTGATGAAAACGTTTACAAGCCCGGCATTCTAGCGATCCCGAGCCGTTTGGCGAGAGGTTTCTTCATTCAGTTTCAGCCACCAGCGGGGTCCGTATGGCCCCGCCGGGGGCACCGCAGCTTACTCCGAGCCGGCCAACTGGCGCTGCCCGGCCATCAACATGGCGTCACTGGAGGCCTGGAATACCCGCAGGCCGAAGGCCGGCAGGATCGCCAGCAGGTGGTCGAAGATGTCCGACTGCACCGCCTCATACTCGGCCCAGGCAGTGCTGCGGGTGAAGCAGTAGAGCTCCAGCGGCAGGCCCTCGGTGGTCGGCTGCAGCTGCCGTACCAGCAGGGTCATGTCGGTATGGATACCCGGATGGCTGCGCAGGTAGCGCTCCACATAGGCCCGGAACGTACCCAGGTTGGTCACGCGGCGGCTGTTGACCTCGGCCACGCCCTGCTCGCGCAGGCGCCCGTTCCACTGCCCCAGTTCCTGTTCCTTGTCGCGCAGGTAGTCGCGCAGCAGCGCGAACTCGCCGAGGAAGGCCAGGTCACCCTCGTCCAGGAAGCCGACGCTGTGCTGGTCCAGGTACAGCGCGCGCTTGATCCGGCGCCCGCCGGCCTCCTGCATGCCGCGCCAGTTCTTGAACGACTCGGTCACCAGCTTCTTGGTCGGGATGGTGGTGATGGTCTTGTCGAAGTTCTGCACGGTGACGGTGTGCAGCGCGATGTCGATGACGTCACCGTCGGCATTCTGGCTGGGCATCTCGATCCAGTCGCCGATGCGCACGCGGCCATCGCCACTGATCTGCACGCTGGCCACCAGCGACAGGATGGTGTCCTGGAAGATCAGCATCAGCACCGCCGTGGCCGCGCCCAGGCCGGTGACCAGGTAGCGCAGATCGACCCCCGCCAGGGTTGCGACGATCGACAGGCCGGCGATCACGAAGAGGACGATCTTGGCGACCTGCAGGTACCCCTTGATCGGCTTGTTGCGGGCCTCGGGGCGGCGCTCGTAGAGATCATTGGCCGCATCCAGCGCATGCGAGAGGGCCAGCACCACGGTCAGGATCGCCCACGCCTGGCAGGCGCCGATGATGAAGCTGACCAGCCCCGGCGGCAGGTCCGGCACGATGCGGATACCCGAGGCGATCACCTGGCTGGGGACCACGTTCGACAGCCGCGAGATCACCCGCATCAGGTGGCTGCCGCGGCCAGTGTCAGCGCCCGGAAGGCGGCTCAGCAGCCGCCGCAGCCCGCGCAGCAGGATGCGCTTGGTCACCCAGTTGGCCAGGCCAGCGGCGATCAGCAGCGCCGAGATCATCAACGCCAGGTAGGCGCCGGGATAGGGTTCCAGTGTGTTCTGCAGCCGTTCCAGCCACTGTACCGCCACCACCGCGTCCACCATCAGTTGTCTCCTGTCTGTTTCGTTGTTGCCAAGGTTGCCGGCCAGCGGCCGGCACTACCGGGGTTGTCGGCCAACGGCCGGCACGACCGGGTCAGTCCCGCGTGCGTTCGATGATCACGCCCACCGCGCGCGCGCCGCGCACTGCGCCCGGCTTGCTCAACTTCAGGCGCAGCCACTTCACGTCGAATTCGTCCAGCACGATCTGCGCGCAGCGCTCGGCCAGGGTCTCGACCAGGCCGAACTCCGACTCGCGCACGAACTGTTCCAGGCGCTTGCTCACCGCCTTGTAGTTCAGGGTGTGGGCGATGTCATCGGTGGCTGCGGGGCGACGGTTGTCGAAACCCATTTCCAGGTCGAACACCAGGTCCTGGCGGATCCGTCGTTCCCAATCGTAGATACCGATCAGGGCGTCGATCGTCAGCCCTTCGATGAAAACCTTGTCCATTGCGCTTACCGGCACGAATACAGGCGGCCATGGTAACGGCACGGCGGTGAGCCTGCCCGGAACGGGCGGTGGGCCACCGGCGTGGGGTGGCCCGGAAAAAACAAAGGGCCCTGCTAGCGGGGCCCTTTGGTACTACCGTTTGTCCCCGGGGGGAGCTGAAATCCAGCCGCGAGTCCCGGTGGCGCAGGCACGCAGATTAGGCAAGGACCAGATCGCCGGTCAAGGCCAAATCCGACAGGACAGGTCAGGTATTCGTCCAAGGCAAAACGCAGAAAATCAGCCGCGCGGACAAGGACGTTCCCTGATGGTCGCCGCCGCCCACTCTCGCGAACATCGATTCCTCCTTCACCACCGCACATGACGATGGCTCCATACGATGTACTGCGGCGCGCGTTGTCAGCGGAGCGTCTGTCTACTTACGAGAGAATCGCATCGACCTGCAGCCCCGACGTCACAGCCGAATCCCTGTACCTGTGGAACATGCGGATGTGCAGTGCACTGATGATGCCGGTCCATCTGTGCGAAGTGGTCACCCGCAACGCCGCTGCAGCTGTGCTCGCCAGGCAGCATGGCCCGCGTTGGCCTTGGAATAATGCCTTCCGACGGAGGCTGCCAACCTCATCCAGTACTTCTCCACGCACGGTACTGGAACAACTTGCCAGCCGCGTATCCGATACACCTGGGATCGTCGCCAACCTGCCGATGGTGTTCTGGCAGCAGCTCTTTACCTGTCGCTTCGACTCCACACTTTGGATACCCGCACTCAGCAGGGTTCTGCAGCATGCTCCCTCTGCTCATCCCAGTGCCGTCAGGAAAGCCATCCATGCGGATATCGGACGCATCCGCCACCTGCGCAACCGCATCGCCCACCACGAGCCGGTCCTGGAACGTGACATCGGCGCCGACCTGGCCGCGATCGGGCGGCTGATCCATGCCCGCTGCCCACACACGCTGGGCTGGCTGCAGCGCCATGAGCGGGCGACAACCGTGCTGGCGGCGTCGCCGTTGGCAGTGCATCGGTGATGCGTCCGCCGGGCATGGCCCGGCGCCACCGGCTCAGACCGCCGGCAGGGTCGCCATGTCCCAGCGCGGTGTCACATCCACCTTCGGCGGGCTGTGCTGGCCGGCCTGCAGGCGCAGCGCGCCGGCGAAGGCGATCATCGCCCCGTTGTCGGTGCACAGTGCCGGCCGCGGGAAGCAGGCACGGCCGCCGAGGCGCTCGGCCATCTGCTGCAGGCGGGCGCGCAGGCGCGTGTTGGCGCCGACGCCGCCGGCCACCACGATCACGTTGGTCCCGGCCGCTTCCAGTGCGCGCTCGCACTTGATCGACAGGGTCTCGACCACCGCGTCCTCAAAGCCCCGGGCGATGTCGGCGCGGGTCTGCTCGCTCTGGTCACTGTCGCGCCAGGCCATCAGGACCTGGGTCTTCAGGCCGGAGAAGCTGAAATCCAGCCCAGGGCGGTCGGTCATCGGCCGCGCGAAGCGGTACGCGCCCGGCGTGCCCTGCTCGGCCAGCCTGGCCAGCTGCGGGCCGCCCGGGTACGGCAGGCCCATCAGCTTGGCGGTCTTGTCGAAGGCTTCGCCGGCCGCGTCGTCCAGGGTCTCGCCCAGCAGGCGGTACTGGCCGATCGCGTCCACCGCCACCAGCTGGGTGTGGCCACCGGACACCAGCAGCGCCACGAACGGCGCTTCCGGCGGGTCGTCTTCCATCAGCGGGGCCAGCAGGTGGCCTTCCATATGGTGTACGCCCACGGCCGGCACCTCCAGCGCCCAGGCCAGCGAACGCGCCACGCCAGCGCCCACCAGCAGCGCGCCGACCAGGCCGGGACCGGCGGTGTAGGCCACGCCATCGATATCGCCCACGCCCAGGCCGGCGTCGGCCAGGGTCTGGCGTACCAGTGGCAGCAGCTTGCGGACATGGTCGCGGCTGGCCAGCTCGGGCACCACACCACCGTATTCGGCGTGCAGGGCGATCTGGCTGTAGACCGCATGGGCGCGCAGGGCCGCGCTGCCGGCCAGGTCGGTGTCATACACCGCCACGCCGGTCTCATCACAGGAAGATTCGATGCCAAGGACTCGCATGCCTGCTATTATGACGCCCCTGCCGCCCCCTCGGGGGACGTGCAGATCTCACTGCTTTCGAACCCCCGGCCCGTATTCAGGGTTGGGCGCTTGCAGTTTGTCGTTTCGCCGCTATAATGTGCGGCTCGCCGGGCGTGACCCGGTTCTACTGTGTCCCGGAGATTCCATGCCCAGCGTCAAAGTCCGCGAGAACGAGCCCTTCGAGTTTGCTCTTCGCCGCTTCAAGCGCACTTGCGAAAAGGCCGGTGTGCTGGCCGAAACCCGCAAGCGCGAGTTCTACGAAAAGCCGACCCAGGAGCGCAAGCGCAAGGCCGCCGCTGCTGTGAAGCGTCAGCTGCGCCGCTCGTCGCGCGACGTCACCAAGCGTCAGCGCCTGTACTGATCGGACGCATCTTCATTGCGGCGGGCCTGCCTGTCGCGATGGAGCCGAAGCCGGCACGCGCGAGCGTCGCCGGCTTTTTGCGTTTCCGGGTTCGGGCAGCCGCCCCGCCCCACCTACCACCACGAGGTTCCTCATGAGCATGAAGCAGCAGCTCACCGAAGACATGAAGGCCGCCATGAAGGCGGGCGAGAAGCACAAGCTGGGCGTGATCCGCCTGATCAACGCTGCCATCAAGCAGCGCGAAGTGGACGAGCGCATCGAGCTGGACGACACCGCCGTGATCGCCGTGCTCGACAAGATGGTCAAGCAGCGCAAGGACTCGGTCAGCCAGTACGAAGCCGCCAACCGCGAAGACCTGGCCGAGATCGAGCGCGCCGAGATCGTGGTCATCGAAGCCTACCTGCCGGCCAAGATGGGCGAGGCCGAGATCGTGGCCGCCATCCAGGCCGCCATCGCCGAGACCGGTGCCGCCGGCCCGGCCGACATGGGCAAGCTGATGGGCGCGCTGAAGCCCAAGCTCGCCGGCCAGGCCGACATGGGCCTGGTCTCCAAGCTGGTCAAGCAGCTGCTGGCGTAATCCAGCACCTGGGGTCGGATCCCTTCCGCAGCGCGGAAGGGCTCTGACCCCATTGATGCACCCGCTTCACCGCACCTTCGTCGGTCGCCTGCTACAACCGCACACATGGTTGAACCCGAGCCCAACGTTCCCGTGTCCCTGCACAAGTACCTCAAGCGCCTGCAGGACAGCTTTCCGATGGCGGTGGCCAAGCGCTTCATCGACGTCGACGTGCTGACCCAGGCAGCTTCCGTCTCCTTCTACGCCCTGCTGTCGATGGCACCGTTGCTGGTGCTGCTGCTGTGGCTGACCGCCTCGCTGTACCCACCGGCCCAGCAGGCGCTGATCGACCAGATCAGCTCGGTGGCCGGCAGCAGCGCGGCTACTGTGGCCGAAACCGTTCTGAAGAACGCCGACAACCAGCCGGATGTCGGCTCGCTGGCGGGTGTGTGGAGCACGCTGCTGCTGTTCGTCGGCGCCACCGCCGTGTTCGCCCAACTGCAGAACGCACTGAACCTGATCTTCCGCACCAGCGGCGAGCGTCTGGAAGGCCTCAAGGCCTGGCTGCGCAAGCGCGTGTTCTCGTTCGGCGTGGTGCTGGCCCTGGGCTTCCTGCTGATCCTGTCGATGACGGCCACCACGGTGCTGCAGGTGGCCTTCGCCCAGCTGCCCTCGATCCTGCCCGCGCTGGGGTACGTCACGAGCCTGCTGCTTTACGCAGTCGGCTTCGCCTTCATGTACCACTACCTGCCCGACCGCCGCGTGGCCTGGCGGCAGGCCTTCATCGGCGGCGTCATCACCTCGGCACTGTTCGCACTGGGCCGCTACGGCATCGGCGTCTACATCGCCACCGTGGCCCCCGGCAGTGCCTACGGCTCGATGGGTGCGCTGGTGATCTCGCTGGTCTGGATCTACTACGCCACCGTCGTGTTCTTCGTTGGCGCACTGATGACGGCGGTGATCGATGAGCGCCTGCGCGCGCGTCATCACCTGGCCGCAGCCGGCATTGATCCGGCAACCGCCAGCCAGGTGCCCGACAGGGGGTAAACTAGGCCGACCGCCCCCGGTTCCGTCGCGTGGTCCTGCACCGCGCCCTGCCCTGTTGCCCATGGCCCGTATCCCCGACGCTTTCATCGACGACCTGCTCGCCCGCACCGACATCGTCGAGGTGGTGGGCAGCCGCGTGCCGTTGAAGCGCCAGGGCAAGGAGTACGCCGCCCGCTGCCCGTTCCATGACGAGCGCTCGGCGTCGTTCACGGTCTCGCCCACCAAGCAGTTCTATCACTGCTTCGGCTGTGGCGCGCACGGCACCGCGATCAGCTTCCTGATGAACTACGACCGCCTCGAGTTCCTCGACGCGGTGGATGAACTGGCCAAGCGCGCCGGCATGGAAGTGCCGCGCAACGAGAATCCGCGCAGCCCGCAGCAGCAGGACGACAGCCGCGAGCTGTACTCGGCGCTGGACGCGGCGACCAAGTTCTTCCAGAAGAACCTGGAGGGCAGCGAGAAGGCCCGCAGCTACCTGGATGGCCGTGGCGTGGACGAAGAGAACCGCGCGCGCTTCCAGATCGGCTACGCGCCGGATGGTTACAGCGGCCTGCGCGACGCGCTGGGCAAGGACGAGCGGCGCATGAAGCTGCTCGACCGCGCCGGCCTGTTCTCCAAGAACGACCGCGGCCACGTCTACGACAAGTTCCGCGACCGGGTGATGTTCCCGATCTTCGACCGCCGTGGCCGGGTGATCGCCTTCGGCGGCCGCGTGTTCGAGAAGGACGACGGCCCCAAGTACCTCAACTCGCCCGAGACCGCGCTGTTCCACAAGGGCCGCGAACTGTACGGCCTGTGGCAGGTGCGCCAGGCCAACCAGAAGATCGAGCGGCTGATCGTGGTCGAGGGCTACATGGACGTGGTCTCGCTGTTCCAGTTCGGCGTCACCCAGGCGGTGGCAACGCTGGGTACCGCGACCACGCCGGACCATGCCGAGCTGCTGTTCCGCAACGCACCGGACGTGTTCTTCTGCTTCGACGGCGACGCCGCCGGCCGCCGCGCCGGCTGGAAGGCGCTGGAGTCGGTGCTGCCGCGCATGAAGGATGGCCGCCAGGCCTTCTTCCTGTTCCTGCCCGATGGCGAAGACCCGGACACCATCGTGCGCAAGGAAGGCGCCGAAGCGTTCAACGAGCGCCTGAAGCAGGCTACGCCGCTGTCGCAGTTCTTCTTCGACGAACTGACCCGCGAGATCAACCTGGGCACGCTCGATGGCAAGGCACGCCTGGCCGAACGCGCCAAGCCGATGCTGGCGCAGATTCCCGACGGCGCCTTTGGCGACCTGATGAAGCAGCAGCTGGCGCAGCTGACCGGCCTGGGCGGTACTGCCCAAGCCACGCGCGCGCCGATGCCGCAACGCCAGCCGCAGCGGACGATCCAGCCCGTGGCCAAGCGCAGCCTGGTGCGCGGCGCGATCGCCGTACTGCTGCAGCAGCCGTCGCTGGCGCTGACGCTGGGCGGCAAGCACCACTTCCAGGGCCTGCGCCTGCCCGGCGTGGAACTGCTGCTGGAGCTGCTGGGGCTGGTCGAACAGCGCCCGGACATCAGTACCGGCGCCCTGCTGGAACACTTCGATGGGCGCGAGGAACAGGCCTCGCTGCATACCCTGGCCGCACAGACGCTGCCCGGCACCGAGGCCAGCTGGACCCAGGAACTGCACGACGCAGTGGCACAGCTGGAGAAACAGCTGCTGGTGCAACGTCTGGAGGAGTTGTTGGCAAAGCAGCGCCAGCAGGGCCTGGACGATACTGACAAGTACGAACTGCGCGAGCTGCTGAAGGCGCGCGCCGGACTGCGCCTGTAGCGGCAGAACGTTTTCACGGAGAAGACCATGCTGCTGCGCCTGACCTGCCTGCTGTTGTTGTCGCTCTGCCTGTCACTGACGGCCCTGGCCGAAGACGCGCCCCTCAACGAAGTCCGCCCCGGCCTGTATGCCGGCGGCCAGCCCAGCGCCGCACAGCTGCAGGCCTTGGCTGCACAGGGCGTGCGCACTGTGATCGACCTGCGCCAGCCCGGCGAGGACCGGGGCTTCGATGAAACCCGCGTCGCCGAATCATTGGGCCTGCGCTACGTGCGCATTCCGGTGGCCGGCGCCGATGGCCTGGATACGGCCAACGTGCGTGCCGTGCACCTGGCCCTGCAGCAGAGCCAGGGGCCGGTGCTGCTGCACTGTGCGTCCGGCAACCGCGCCGGCGCCGTGCTCGGCCTGGTCAATGCACGGTACGAACATGCCAGCCCCGAACAGGCCCTTCAGCTGGGCCAGCGTGCTGGCCTGAAGTCGCTGGAAGCCGCCACCCGCCAACGCCTGGCAACGCCGGTCACCTCGCCCTGAACCCTCCGCACCAAGGACACTGCCCACCATGACCCGCTGGTGGTCGCGCCTGCGACCGGACAACTTCACCCTCGCCCTGCTGTGCACCGTCGGCCTGGCCTCGCTGCTGCCGATGAAGGGCGCCGCCGCCATCGTCCTCGACGATGTCACCACCGTCGCCATCGCTGCACTGTTCTTCCTGCATGGCGCGCGCCTGCCGCGCGAGTCGATCATCGGCGGCATGCTGCACTGGCGGCTGCACCTGACCATCCTGGCCTGCACCTTCATCCTGTTCCCGCTGCTGGGGCTGATGTTCAAGCCACTGTCGGGCTGGCTGCTGACCCCGGAGCTGTACCTCGGCGTGCTGTTCCTGTGCACCCTGCCCTCCACCGTGCAGTCGTCCATCGCGTTCACTTCGATGGCGCATGGCAACGTGCCCGCAGCGGTGTGCAGCGCCTCGCTGTCGAGCATCCTCGGCGTGTTCCTGACCCCGCTGCTGCTGACCGCGCTGGCCGGCACCTCGGGCGGCATCCATGATCCGCTGCATGCGATCGGCGGCATCATGCTGCAGCTGCTGGTGCCGTTCGTGGCCGGCCACCTGCTGCGGCCGTGGATTGCCGGCTGGGTGGAACGCCAGCGCGCGCTGCTGCGCTACACCGACCAGGCCACCATCCTGCTGGTGGTGTACTCGGCGTTCGGCGAAGCGGTGACCGAAGGCCTGTGGAGCAAGACCCCGCTGCTGTCGCTGCTGGCTGTGGCCATCGTGGCCGCTGTGCTGCTGGGCATCGCCATGCCGCTGATCACCTTCATCGCCCGTCGCCTGCGCTTCAACCGCGAGGACGAGATCGCCATCGTGTTCTGCGGCTCGAAGAAGAGCCTGGCCACCGGCGTGCCGATCGCCAAGGTGCTGTTCGCCGGCGGCAGCCTGGGCGCCATCGTGCTGCCGGTGATGATCTACCACCAGATCCAGCTGATCGTCTGCGGTGTGATCGCGCAGCGGTATGCGCGGCGCAAGCCCTGACCCGGAACTCCATCCACGCGTGGCGTGGATCTACAGCAGATCCACGCCATGCGTGGATTCACGGCTCCACCAGCGTGCCCACGCTCAGCTGCGGCATCCACACCCACAGGTCGTACTCGCGGCCGGCGTGGGTGTTGACCTCCGGCGCACGCGCGGGCCGTTCGAGCAGCGCCAGCGCCTTGCAGCGGTCCATGCATCCCCAGAAGTGGCCGCGCAACGCTTCCAGCCGCACGCTGTAGATATCTAGGTCGCGCAGTACCGATGCCATCGGCTGGGTCTGCATTTCCGGCGGAGCATCGGCGGGGCGCTGCAGCATGGCGTGGACATTGCCGGTCAGCACAACCATCCGTGCACCATCGGGCAGGCGCTGGTACAGGCGCCGTAGTTCGGCGGCCATGCGGTCATCGCGGGCCTGGCTGCCGCCGTCACTGTGATTGACGTCGTAGCCAACCACCTCGATCGCGCGGCCCTGCGCCTTCAGCGCGCGCAGGCCTTCGATCATCGCCAGCATGTCGCGGCTGCGGCGACCATCGTGCTGGTCGTCGCGTACGGTCCAGAACGCGCGGCCGTGCAGGTGCTGGCGCGCCGCGGCCCCGCCATCGGATTCCAGATAGTCGCGCAGCACAGGATTCTCGGCACGTGGCAGTTCCAGCGCCAGCAGGACCGGCGCGCCATTGCGGCTGTAGTCGTCCACCAGCTGCCGCACCAGCAGTGGCGTCTCGCGTGTGCCGTGGAATTCGCCCAGCACCAGCATGCGATGGCCAGCGGCGTATTGGCGGATCTGCGCGGTAGTGTCGTCGGCATGCGCGGTCACGGCCATGCCCAGCGCCAGCATCAGCGCGGTGGTCCAACGGAAGAACGAATGCATCCCTGCTGCTTCCTTTCCCTGGGGTCAGGAACAGCAATGGCGACGCCGAGACGGCGGTTCAAGGTGATCCACGTCATGCGAGGATGTCCGCGCGATCAGGTGGGGTCAGAGCCCCTTCGGGGATCCGACCCCGAGGTCACAGCCAGGGCAGGATCCAGTGGTCCACCAGCAGGAAGGCAAACAGCGCCATCAGGTAGACGATGGAGTAATAGAACATCTTCATCGAGAACAGCTCGTCCGGCGGGTTCAGCATGCGCCAGGCGTACCAGAGGAACACGGCGTTGAGCACGATCGCGCCGCCCAGGTAGAACGCACCGCTCATGCCCACCAGGTACGGCAGCAGGCAGACCAGCGCCAGCACCACCGAATACACCATGATCTGCTTGCGGGTATGCACCACGCCGTGGGTCACCGGCAGCATCGGGATCTCCGCCTTCGCGTAGTCCTCGCGGCGGAAGATCGCCAGCGCCCAGAAGTGCGGCGGGGTCCAGATGAAGATGATCAGCACCAGCAGCGACGAGTACGCCCAGTCCGACGAACCCTGCATGCCGGTCACTGCGGCCCAGCCCAGCATCGGCGGCATCGCGCCGGCCAGGCCACCGATGACGATGTTCTGCGAGGTCGCACGCTTGAGGTACACGGTGTAGATCACCGCGTAGCCGATCAGCGAGGCGAAGGTCAGCACTGCGGTGATCAGGTTCACCCACAGCACCAGGAGGGTCATCGACAGCACGATCAGCACGCCGGCAAACACCAGCACCTGCCACGGCTTGACCTTGCCCACCACCAGCGGGCGCCACGAGGTGCGCGCCATCTGCGCATCGATGTGCGCGTCCAGCAGCTGGTTGATGGCGGCCGCGGCCGAGGCCGCCAGCCAGATGCCGAGGAAGCCGAGCAGGCCGGCGCGCACCTGCTCCCAGCTCGGCACGCCGGGGATGGCCAGGACCATGCCGACCAGGGCGGTGAAGACGATCAGGGCGACGACCTTGGGCTTGGTCAGGTCCCAGTACTGGCGGTAATTGGAAAACATGGAATCAGTCCGGGGCACGCAGGCGGGCCAGCAGGCTGACCAGTACGAACAACAGGGCAACGGCCACGCCGTTGTGGGCCACGGCCACTTCCAGCGGCAGCGCCAGCTTCACGTTGAGGATGCCGAGCGTGACCTGCAGCACCAGCAGCGCGATCAGCGCGCTGGCCCAGCCACGCATGCTCGGCAACCGGAACAGGCGCACGCCAAGCCACAGCAGGTAGACGGCCACCACCACCGCGAACAGGCGGTGCGCCATCTGGATGGCGATGCGCGAAGCGCCATCCAGCACACCGCCTTCGTAATCCACGCCGATGCCGCGCCACAGGGTGAAGCCTTCGACGAAGTTGTGCTGCGGCCACCACTGGTTGGCGCAGCGCGGGAAGTTGTCCAGCGAGGCGCTGCCACCGCCGCAGGCGAGTGCGGCGTAGTTGGCGCTGACCCAACCACCCAGCGCGATCTGGGTAACCAGCACCGCCACGCCGATGCGCATCAGCCACTTCAGCTTCGGCGCTTCAGCCAGGGTGATCGGCATGTGCGTCGCGCGCCAGGCCATCCACACCAGCAGGCCGAACATCAGCATGCCGCCCAGCAGATGGCCCATCACCACGATGGGTTTGAGCAGCAGGGTCACCGTCCACATGCCCAGCAGGGCCTGGAAGATCACCACCGCCAAGGTCAGCAGCGCCGCACGTGCGAGATCGATGTTGCTCCAGCGCAGCGCGGCGATCAGCAGGATCGCCTCGCCGGTCAAGGCCAGGGCACTGGCGGTGCCGTGCCAGCCCATCATGTACAGCGGTATGCCGGCGGCCACCAGCACGCAGGCGGTCACCACCGCCGTGCTTCCGAATCGTCGCTTGCGCGTGGCCAGCAGCGCCAGGGTCAGGATCTCGATGCCCAGCGCGCCGGCCAGGAAGCGATGCACCTGTTCTCGCCAGGCCTTGTGGGTCTCCAGCGGGCGGATCTCCGCCGCCGGGTGGCCGATGGTCTCTTCCACGTGCTGCGGCCAAGTGGCCTGGCCATAGCAGGTCGGCCAGTCCGGGCAGCTCAGGCCGGCATCGGACAGGCGCACGAAGGCGCCGAACATGATCGTGCTCGCGGTCATGATCATGGCGAACCACGCCAGGCGGTGGAAATTGCGGTGCAGCGCCGGACGCGCGGAAAGGCTCATCAAACGGGACTCACTTCAGTTTCAGCAACGTGGCCATGTCCTTGCGCAGGCCACCGAGGTCGGAACCCGGGGCATGGCGCATGATCACGAAGCCGTTCGGATCGATCACGTAGACCGGCAGTCCCGCCGGATCGTCGACGCCCGGCAACGCCGCGCGCAGGGCTGGCGACGGAGCCAGCGGCCGCAGCGCGGGCAGCGAGGCGATCGACGCCGGTGGCGTACCCAGCCACAGGATCTCGACATTATCGGCGTTATGGCCGAACAGCTGCCACACCTTGCCCAGTCCCTGCGACAAAGTGACGCACTGCGCGTCGCAGGCACCGGCCGGCGCCACCAGCAGGCGCCAGGTACGGGCCTCGGGGTTCCAGGGGTAGGACTGGCCGCTGGCCAGGGTCGGCGCCTGCTGGCGCAGGTCCACCGGCGGCTTCAGCAGCTGGCCGGCATTGCGGTGCCCGGTCGGCTGCCAGCCGGAGAAGCGCAGCACGGCGGCCAGTGCCATCGCCCCGAAGAACACGGCAAACAGCAGCACCAGGGTCCGGCGGCCGGAACCGCGCGCCTGCGGGGACGTAGCAGTGTTCATGCGGGGCATTTTCTCATGGTTGGGTAGGGGATGCCGGTAGTGCCGGCCGCTGGCCGGCATCCAGGATTGCGGGGGTTGCCGGCCAGCGGCCGGCACTACCGGGTAATCACGCGCCTCCGCCGCCGCTCCAGCACCACGGCCACCACCAGCACGGTCAGGGCCAGCCCGAACCACTGCACGGCGTAGCCCAGGTGGCGCTGAGGCGGCAGCGTGTTCGGCAGCAGGTCCAGATCGCGCTCGTCGCCAAAGGGCAGCGCCGGGTCCAGCCTCAGCACGCGGTCGGGTAGCGCCTGCAGCCCCAGCGCGCGCGCCAGCCCGTCGTCCGGCAACCGGCTGGCCAGCCAGCGCCCGGCCTCACCGGTAGCAGAGAACGCCGGGCCCAGTAGCAGTCCCGCCGATGGTGGCGGCGCGAGCAGCCCGCGCACGGCCACCGGCGAAGGCGGCGACGGCACCTCCGGAAGCGTGCGATCCGGCGGCAGCGCACGCCAACCGAGGTCGACCAGCAGCACGCTGCCGTCGTCACTGCGGAAGGGGCGATAGATCTTCACGCCGGCGCGGCCATGCCGGATCTGGTTGTCCAGCAGCACCACGCCGGGCAGGAAGCGGCCATGGTCGGCCACGCCATGCAACGCGCCCGGTGCGGCCAGCGCCTGGGCCAGCGACAGCGTCTGAGCCACGGCTGGACCCTGTGCATCCAACATTGCCTGTTTCGCATGCATGCGCTGCAGCTGCCACAGCCCCAATGCGGTGAATCCGGCCATCGCCAGCACGGCCAGCAACCATCCGAACACGCGCGTGTGCTGGCGCATCATGACAAGTCCGCGCAAACGCGGTCAGATAGGCACATCCACCCTGCCCTCGAGCCGCGCATGAGTGATTCGCTGAAGACCCTGCTGGTAATCGCGTTTCTGATCGTCATCGTCTGGAATCTGGGCGCCGGCCTGTACTACCTGCTGGTCGACCGCGGCCAGACCAAGCGCACGGTCAATGCACTGACGCGCCGCATCGCGGTGTCGGTAGCGTTGATCCTGCTGGTGATCGTGAGCATCTACATGGGCTGGATCAAACCACACGGCATCGGCGGCTGAGACCACCGATGCGCGCCTGATCAAAGCACGTAGACGAACAGGAACAGCATCAGCCACACCACGTCGACGAAGTGCCAGTACCACGCGGCGGCTTCGAAACCGAAATGGTTGTCGCGGGTGAAGTGTCCCTTGGCCGAACGCAGCCACATCACGATCAGCATGATCGTGCCCAGCAGCACGTGCGCGCCGTGGAAGCCGGTCAGCATGAAGAACGTCGACCCGTAGATGCCGGAGCCGAGCGTCAGGTTCAGTTCCTTGTAGGCATGGATGTACTCCTCTGCCTGCAGGGTCAGGAAGCCCAGGCCGAGCACCACGGTCAGGCCCAGCCAGATCAGCAGCTGGCGGCGGTTGCCGGCCTTCAGTGCGTGGTGGGCGATGGTCAGGGTCACGCCGGAGGTCAACAGGATCAGCGTATTGATCAGTGGCAGGCCCCAGGCCGGGATGGTCTGGAACGCGCCACCGATCGCCGCCGGGCCATTGGTCGGCCATCCGGCGGAATAGCCCTGCCAGAGCAGCTCGTTGGTCATGACCCCACGGCCTTCGCCACTGAGCCACGACAGGCCCAGGTTGCGGGTGTAGAACAGCGCGCCGAAGAACGCGCCGAAGAACATCACCTCGGAGAAGATGAACCAGATCATCCCCATCCGGAATGATCCGTCGACCTGGTGGTTGTAGTTGCCGGCCTGCGATTCGCGCACCACGTCGCTGAACCACCAGAACAGGGTCAGCACCAGCATCGCGATGCCGATGTAGAACGTCCAGCGTCCCCAGCTGGCATCGTTGAGCCAGCTGGCCACGCCCACCATGGTCACCATCATGGCGATGGAACCCACGAACGGCCATTTGCTCTGGGCCGGGACGAAGTACACGTTGGCGTCGGTCGGTGTCTGGGCCATGTCGGTATCCGGGTCAGGGTGCGGCGTGCGCGCCGTCCGAGGTGGCGGCCGGGGCCAGCCGATCGGACAGCGCGTCGTTGCGGTAGAAGGTGTAGGACAAGGTGATCGTCCTGATCTCCGGCGGCAGGTCCGGATCGACGATGAAGCGCACCGGCATGTCGCGCTTCTCGCCGGCCTGCAGCGTCTGCGCGGTGAAACAGAAGCACTCGGTCTTGCTGAAGAAGCCCGACGCACGCGCCGGTGCCACCGAAGGCACCGCGCTGCCGACCACGGCAGCTGCGCTGTCGTTGCGGGCAAAGTACAGCGCCTCGTTGAGCTCGCCGGGCACCACGTCCATGGTCAGCTGCTCGGGATGGAACGACCACGGCAGTCGCGAATTGACGCCGCCATCGAACTCCACCCGCACGGTGCGCTTGCCGGCCGCGGCACCTGCGCTGGCTTCGCCACCGGGACCGCGTTCCAGGCGCACGCCGAACACCTTCTCGCAGGCGATGCGGTACAGCGGCACCAGCGAGAACGTCAGCAGGAACACCGCCACCGCCACGCCGATCAGGCGCGGCAGCCCGGCACTGCGTGACGGTGTGCTGGCCGGTGCCTCGCTCATCGGCCGATCACCCCGCTGAGGATGAAGCCGACGTAGACCAGCACAGCGATGGCGCCGACCCACACCGCCGTGCGCTTCGCACGCTGGCGCTGCTGCTCGATGCTTCCGCCCTGGTAGAGCCGACCGCTGGTCGGCTGCTTCTCATCCGCCGAGCATGGCTCGGCTCTACAGGTCTGCAGCGGGCTCTCGTTATGCATGCCCCACCTCAATGCGTGATGTCGTCATGCGCCAGATCCCCCGGGCGGATGGTCGGCGGGGTGGTGAAGGTGTGCGCCGGTGCCGGCGACGGCAGCGTCCATTCCAGGCCGCGTGCACCCTCCCAGGAACGCGCTTCGGCCTTCTCGCCGTTGCGCAGCGAGGACAGCAGGATCGCGGCCATCATGAACGGGGTGACGAACATGCCGAACGCACCGATCGAGCTGATCAGGTTCCAGTCGGCAAACGCCACGCTGTAATCGGGAATGCGGCGCGGCATGCCGGCCAGGCCGAGGAAGTGCTGCGGGAAGAACAGCAGGTTGACGAACACGATCGACCACCAGAAGTGCACCTTGGCCCACTTCTCGCTGTACATGCGCCCGGTCCACTTCGGCCACCAGTAGTACACCGCGGCGATCAGCGCGAACACCGCACCGGTCACCAGCACGTAGTGGAAGTGCGCGACCACGAAGTAGGTGTCGTGGTACTGGAAGTCGGCGGCCACGATGGCCAGCATCAGGCCGGAGAAGCCACCGATGGTGAACAGGATGACGAAGGCCACCGACCACAGCATCGGTGCCTCGAACGTCAGCGAGCCACGCCACATGGTGCTGACCCAGTTGAACACCTTCACGCCGGTCGGGATCGAGATCAGCATGGTGGCGAACATGAAATAGATCTCGCCGCCCAGCGGCATGCCCACGGTGAACATGTGGTGGGCCCAGACGATGAACGACAGGAACGCGATCGCCGCGGTGGCGTACACCATCGCCTGGTAGCCGAACAGCGGCTTGCGGCTGAAGGTCGGGATGATCTCGCTGACCACGCCGAAGGCGGGCAGGATCATGATGTAGACCTCGGGGTGCCCGAAGAACCAGAAGATGTGCTGGTACATCACCGGGTCACCGCCACCGGCGGCGTTGAAGAAGCTGGTGCCGAAGAACTTGTCGGTCAGCAGCATGGTCACCGCACCGGCCAGCACCGGCATCACCGCGATCAGCAGGAACGCGGTGATCAGCCAGGCCCAGCAGAAGATCGGCATTTTCAGCAGGTCGATGCCCGGCGCACGCATGTTCAGCACGGTGGCGATGATGTTGATCGCACCCATGATCGAACTGATGCCGGCCACGTGGATCGCGAACACGCTGAAGGCCACGTTGTAGCCGCCCTGCAGCGACAGCGGCGGATACAGCGTCCAGCCACCAGCCGGCGCACCACCGGGCAGGAACAGGGTCAGCAGCAGCAGGCTGAAGGCCACCGGCAGCAACCAGAACGACCAGTTGTTCATGCGCGGCAGCGCCATGTCCGGCGCGCCGATCTGCAGCGGGATCATCCAGTTGGCGAGGCCGACGAAGGCCGGCATCACGCCACCGAAGATCATCACCAGCGCATGCACGGTGGTCATCTGGTTGAAGAACTCGGGCTTGACGAACTGCAGGCCGGGCTGTGCCAGCTCGGCGCGGATCACCACGCTCATCGCCGCGCCGATGATGAACATGATGAAGCTGAAACCCAGGTACAGCGTGCCGATGTCCTTGTGGTTGGTCGAGAAGAACCAACGCTCGAAGAAACTCTGCTGGTGATGGTGATCGTCGTGCCCAACTGCCGAGTGCGCCATTGCAAAACACCTCTCAGAATCGGTTGTCACCACGGCCGCGGGCGGCCGCGGGCTTTACATCACGCGCCGCTGGCTGCAGTGGCAGGTGCGCTGGCCGCTTCTGCAGCAGCAGGCGCAGCCGGCGCCTCGCCCGCCGGTGCAGCCGGTTCGGCAGGTGCCGCAGGCGTGGCCGGCGCGGCAGCCGGCGCCGGCTTGCGCTGCGCCAGCCACTGTTTGAATTCCTCCTTGGACACCGCCTCGACCACGATCGGCATGAAGCCGTGGTCCTTTCCGCACAGCTCGGCGCACTGGCCGCGGTACACGCCAGGCTGCTCGATGCTGGTCCAGGCTTCGTTGATGAAGCCGGGAATGGCATCCTGCTTCCAGCCCAGCGCCGGCACCCACCAGGCGTGGATCACGTCGTCGGAGGTGATGACGAAGCGCACCTTGGTGTCGACCGGCAGCACCAGCCGGTTGTCGACATCCAGCAGGTAGTGCGGATGGCTTTCACGGGTCGGCACGATGCCACTTTGCCGCACGCGGTCGGACTCGCGGTCCAGGCGGCTGGTGAAGGTGACGTTCTCGCCGAGGTATTCGTACTTCCACATCCACTGGTAGCCGGTGACCTTGACCGTCATCTCGGCATCGCGGGTGTCGTACATCTTGATCAGGTTGGCCGTGGCCGGCCACGCCATCACGATCAGGATGATCACCGGGATCACCGTCCAGATGATCTCGGCCTTGGTGTTGTGGCTGAAGGTGGCGGCGACTGCCCCCTTGGATTTGCGGAACTTGAAGATGGCGTAGGCCATCGCGCCGAACACGATGACGCCGATCACCGTGCAGATGATCAACGAGAGATTGTTCGATTCCCAGGCCAGGCGCGAGGTCTGGGTCACCCCCTTGCCCATGTTCAGCTGCCACGGCTTGGGATCGGCCGCCTGGGCCCAGGCCAACGCCGGCATCAGTCCCCCGGCCACCATGGCGGTGACCGCTGCAACGCACTTCGTGCCCCACCTGCTGCTTTGCTTCATTGCCTAGACCCTTAGCGTCGTCGGTTGCCGCCATCGCTGGCGGCGAGCAAGCTTTCAAGTGTCTCTGCGAGCGTCTGACGTTCGGCCGGCGCGAGGAAACTCCCCACCTCCACCTGCCGGCCGCTGGATGCCAGCCGGACCCTCTCATCGCCGGTGAGCAGGCGCACCCAGTGGGGGTGGGCCCGGAACACCGGCGATCCACCGGGTACGGGGATGACCTCCACGTACGCCGGCACTACCCGGATCTCCTCCTGCCGTTCACCGCTGCGCCACAAGGCACGCAGTGCCGCCGCCAGCACCAGGCTGTACAGCAGCGCGAACAGGGGGGCGAATGCATTGCCGGCCAACCACCCGAGGGCGGACACCAGCCACATCGCACCCGACAACACGGTGAACAACAGGACGAACTGCCGGGCATCGAGCGCCCGTGGGGGACGCAGCCGCAGCTGCGTACCTGACCCATCCGGAGCTGGAAGCACCTCGATCATGTCGCAACCGCGTTCCTGCCGCGGGAAACGTCTCGATGGTAGCCCCGCCCTCTCGCCGGTAGCAAGGGTGCATTCACACTTTTTCCCATGCTGCAACACAGCATGGGGTCGGCGGCGCGAATGCCGAATTCAGCACAAATATTGCCGGGCTTGCTGAACACGCTGAATACACCACCGTTAGGGGCTATCAGCCCTTCACGAAGGTGGCTGTGGGGCACTTCCGCAACCCGCAAAAATGATTAAAATCGCCAAGTTTTCCATTGGCCGGACCGGCATGAACGCACCTTCCTCCTCCCCTGCCGCCAGCGACGCCCAGCGTCCCGGCGTGCTGCTGTCGCCGGAACTGCCGGCGCCCCCCAACCCGTTCCGCCAGGCCATCACCGATGCCTGGTTGAAGGACGAGGCCAGCCACGTCCGCGAGCTGCTGGCGCAGGCCCGGCTGCCGGCCGACGAGCAGGCCAGGGTGCAGGCGCTGGCCGCCGACCTGGTCGGCCGCGTGCGCGTGCGTGCCAAGGACCAGGGCGCGATCGAAGCCTTCATGCGCCAGTACGACCTGGGCAGCGAAGAAGGCGTGCTGCTGATGTGCGTGGCCGAAGCGCTGCTGCGCATTCCGGACCAGGACACCGCCGACAAGCTGATCCGCGACAAGCTGGCCGATGCCGACTGGGAAAAGCACCTGGGCGGCAGCGACTCGGTGCTGGTCAACGCCTCCACCTGGGGCCTGATGCTGACCGGCAAGCTGGTACAGATGAACGACGCCACCCGCGCCGATGCGCCCAGCGCGTTCAAGCGCCTGGTCGGCCGCGTCGGTGAGCCGGTGGTGCGCCTGGCCGTGCGCCAGGCGATGAAGATCATGGGCCACCAGTTCGTCATGGGCCGCACCATCAGCGAGGCGCTGTCGCGCTCGCACAAGGGCGACAACGCGAACTACCGCTACTCCTTCGACATGCTGGGCGAAGGCGCGCTGACCATGAAGGACGCGCTGCGCTACCTGGAAGACTACCGTCGCGCGATCCACGCCATTGGCGGTGATCACAAGGCCCGCGGCGGCCGCCCGGATGGCGACGTCAACAACGCACCGGGCATCTCGATCAAGCTGTCGGCGCTGTACCCGCGCTACGAGCACGCCAAGCGCGAGCGCGTGCTGAAGGACCTGGTGCCGGGCGTGCTGGAGCTGGCGCAGCTGGCCAAGAGCTACGGCATCGGCTGCACCGTCGACGCCGAAGAGTCCGACCGCCTGGAACTGTCGCTGGACATCATCGAGCAGGTGTTCTCCGACGCCTCGCTGGCCGGCTGGGACGGCTTCGGCGTGGTCGTGCAGGCCTACCAGAAGCGCACACCGTACACGATCGACCACCTGGCCGACATGGCGCGCCGCGCCGGTCGCCGCCTGCAGGTGCGCCTGGTCAAGGGCGCCTATTGGGATGCCGAGATCAAGCGCGCGCAGATCGAAGGCTATCCGGGCTACCCGGTGTTCACCCGCAAGCAGAACACCGACGTGTCCTACCTGGCATGCGCCAAGCGCCTGTTCACCCATGCCGACGCGATCTACCCGATGTTCGCCACGCACAACGCGCACACCATCGCTGCGGTGCGCAGCATCGCCAACGGTGGCGTGTACGAGCACCAGAAGCTGCACGGCATGGGCGATGACCTGTACGCCGAAGTGGTGCCGGCCGATCGCCTGGGCCTGCCCTGCCGCGTGTACGCCCCGGTCGGTTCGCATGAAGACCTGCTGCCGTACCTGGTGCGCCGCCTGCTGGAAAACGGCGCCAACTCCAGCTTCGTCAACCGCATCACCGATGAGCGCGTGCCGATCGCCGACCTGATCCGCGATCCGGTCGAGATGGTCGCCTCGTTCGCTTCGATTCCGCATCCCAAGATCCCGCTGCCGGTAGACCTGCTGCGCAGCCAGAACCACGACAGGAAGAACTCCATGGGCGCCAACCTCGCCAACGACAACGAACTGCGCGCCCTCGCCGAGCAGCTCAACGCGGCCGTGAAGCCGTGGCAGGCCGCCCCGCTGGTGCCGGGTGCGAACCCGGCCGGCGCCTCGCTGCCGGTGACCAACCCGGCCGACACCCGCGAAGTGGTCGGCCAGTGGCTGGCCGCCGATGCCGCCACCGTGCAGAAGGCGCTGGCGAATGCCGTAGCCGCGCAGCCGGCCTGGAACCGCACCCCGGCCGCCAGCCGCGCCGCCATCCTCGAGCACGCCGCCGACCAGCTGGAAGCGCGCATGCCGGAGTTCATGGCGCTGTGCGTGAAGGAAGCCGGCAAGAGCCTGCCCGACAGCATCGCCGAAGTGCGCGAAGCCGTGGACTTCCTGCGCTACTACGCCAAGCAGGCGCGCGAGCAGTTCAGCCACGCCGAGAAGCTGCCCAGCCCGACCGGTGAGTCCAACGAGCTGCAGCTGCACGGCCGCGGCGTGTTCGTCTGCATCAGCCCGTGGAACTTCCCGCTGGCGATCTTCCTGGGCCAGGTCGCTGCTGCACTGGCCGCCGGCAACAGCGTCATCGCCAAGCCGGCCGAACAGACCAACCTGATCGGCTACTACGCGGTGAAGCTGCTGCACGAAGCTGGCGTGCCGGCCGAGGTGGTGCAGTACCTGCCGGGCGACGGCGCCACCGTCGGTGCCGCACTGACCGCCGACCCGCGCGTGGCCGGCGTGGCCTTCACCGGCTCCACCGACACCGCACGTGCGATCAACCGCGCCATGGCCGCGCGTGACGCCGCCATCGGTGTGCTGATCGCCGAGACCGGCGGCCAGAATGCCTTCATCGCCGACTCCTCGGCGCTGCCGGAACAGCTGGTCAAGGACGCGATCGGTTCGGCCTTCACCTCCGCCGGCCAGCGTTGCTCGGCCGCGCGCGTGCTGTTCGTGCAGGACGACATCGCCGACAAGGTGATGACCATGCTGGCCGGCGCGATGAAGGAACTGAAGGTCGGCAACCCGGGCCTGCTGTCCACCGACGTCGGCCCGGTGATCGACGCCGACGCGCTGAAGATCCTGCAGGACCACGCCGAGCGCATGGACCGCGAAGCGCGCCTGATCGCGGCCGCCGAGCTGTCCGCCGAAGCGGCCAATGGCACCTTCTTCGCACCGCGCGCGTATGAACTGAAGGACCTGGGCCAGCTGCACAAGGAAATCTTCGGGCCGGTCCTGCACGTGATCCGCTGGAAGGGCGACCAGCTCGACGCGGTGATCGACCAGATCAATGCCACCGGCTACGGCCTGACCCTGGGCGTGCATTCGCGCATCGACGAGACCGTTGATCGCATCAGCAACGGCGTCCACGTCGGCAACGTCTACGTCAACCGCAACCAGATCGGCGCGGTGGTCGGCGTGCAGCCGTTCGGCGGCCAGGGCCTGTCCGGCACCGGCCCGAAGGCCGGCGGCCCGCACTACCTGCTGCGCTTCGCTACCGAAAAGACGGTGACGGTGAACACCACAGCCGCCGGCGGCAACGCCTCGCTGCTGACCCTGGGCGACTGATCGCCTGCTTGATGCAGTAAACAAAAAACCCCGCGAACGCGGGGTTTTTTGTGCTTTGCTTCCTGTAGAGGCGGGCCCACGCTCGGCTTTCCTGGCTGTAGAGCCGAGCCCATGCTCGGCTTTTCTGGCGCAGCCGAGCGTGGGCTCGGCTCTACAGAGGCTGGGCCACACTGAACCGATTGTCCGCCCGCTTCGCCAGCTCGCCCTGCACGCGTGCGATGCGCGTCTCCAGATCGCCTTCCAGCAGCACATGCTCGACACCCTCTGCCTGCAGCTGCTCCAGGTACCACGCATGCTGCTGCGTCCGGAAGGCTTCGCCCACGCGCGTGCCATCCTGGTCAAACGGAATATCCGGCGCGCACAGGAACAGCAGGTCGTAGCGTCGTCGTGCCGCTTGCCGCAGCGGCTGCGGCGCCGTGCCAAACATCCAGCCGCTGTAGCCCAGCGTCACCAGCGGCGTGGTATCGCAGAACAGCCAGCGATGCGCACGCCGCACAGCTTCGTCTTCGTGCTGTGGCTGTGTCATTGCGATGCGCAGCAGATCGCCCGGCGTCAGCTCTCCGCCTCGCTGCTCCCACAGCGTGCGGCCATACTCCGGCACCCAGACAGTCTGCAGACGCTCGGCCAGCACGCGGGCCAGCGTGGTCTTGCCGCTGGACTCGCCACCGATGAAGGCCACGCGCTGTACATGGTCGGCATACACCTGCGGTGCGAGCCCATGGCGATGCGCATGCGGATCGCTGCGCAGCTCGGTGCCGCAGGCCTGCCCGACGTCCAATGCGCGTTCGAGCCGCTCATGGCGTACCGGCGCACCGAAGTGCGTGGCCAGCGCCTGCGCGAAGCCGTCACCGTAGTCCTCACCGGTGTACACCGCCTGCACCGGCCCACCGAACAGGTTCAGGCACAGCCAGGCGGTAAAGTCACGCTGCACCTGTTCGTCATCACTGTCCTGCGGCAGCGCTCGCACCGGCAAGCCATGCTGCGTGCACAATGCGGCCAGTCGCGCGTCGTCAAGCACCGCTACCGTGGCCTGCGGGAAACGCGCACGCAACCAGCGCTCGCGGCGCGCAGCGCTGTAGCCGGCAAAGCCCGGCTGCGACCAGCCGATCACCAGCAGCTGCTGGCAGCGCGTGGCGGCGAAGTCGATCAGTCGTTCATGGCCGAGATGCAGCGGGCAGAACTTGCCCACCACCAGGCCGCGTGCAACGCGCTCAGGCAGCGGCATCGGCCGCCCGGGCCTCGTCCCGCATCAGGTGCCGCCAATGGCGCAAGGCGACCAGCGCGTTGATCCAGAAGCCCACATACAGGATCGAGGTCAGGTGCAGGCCACGGCTGTAGTAGAGCGGCACCGCAACGGTGTTCACCAGCAGCCATACCCACCACGATTCCAGCTTGCGTCGCATCATCAGGACCTGCGCGATCACACTCAACACCAGCACCGCCGAATCGATGTACGGCGCATAGGCATTGGTCAGGCGGGTCAGCATCCAGCCGTAGCCGAACGTGGCCACTACCGCCAGCGGCGCCAGCCAGGCCCAGGCGCGCGGCCGCAATGAAGTGATCGGCAACGGCGCGCCATGGTCACCACGCAGCCACTGCCACCAGCCCAGCACGCTGATGGCGATGAAGAAGAACTGCAGCACCATGTCCGCATACAGATGCGATCGTTCGAACACGGCAGCAAACAAGGCGCAGCCGACGATGCCCAGCCACCAGGTGTGCACGTTGTTGCGGCCGGCCAGCAGGATCGAGCCGGCGACGGCGATGTTGGCAGCCAGCTCCAGCTGGAAGTTCGGATCGGACAGGTTCATGTCGCTATTGTCGTGGATCCGTGCGCTGCGTGGACGCCCCGGCCCGTCCCCACAAAAAGAAAGGCCCCGCTTGCGCGGGGCCTCCTTCGTACTGCTCCAGGCAATCGCCCGAATCAGAACTTGTACTGCATCGACGCCGCCAGCACGTCGCCGCTGACCTTGTACTTGCCGGTCACGGTGTTGCCGGTGGCCGAGGTCGAGGTGATGTTCGGATCCTTGGTGAACAGGTGGGTGTAGCCCACGCTGTATTCCATCTTGTCCGAAGCGGCGTAGGTCATGCCCAGCGACAGCCACTTGCGGGTGGTGTCCGGCACGAGCACGTCGCGGTGGGCATCGGTGGTCGGGGTCTGGTCATAGGCCAGGCCGCCGCGCAGGGTCAGCTTGTCGTTCACGCGGAAATCGGTACCGATCGACGCGAAGGTGGTGTCACGGTAGTGGAACGGCAGCACGCTGTCCGGCTGGTTGGAGTCGTAATCGACGACGACCTGGTCGAACTTGCTCCACGCGGTGCGCGTGACTTCAGCCATGATCTGCCACTGGTCGTTCACACGGTGGGTGAAGCCCACGGTGGCGCTGGCCGGCAGGGTGATGGTCGCGCGACCGTTGCTGTCGATGAAGGTACCCGGGGCAGCAGTGGCCAGGAAGGCCGCCGCATTCTGCGGGATGGTGAAATCGGCCTTGCCGTCGGTGATCTTGTGCTCGACCTTCGAGCGGTAGCTGAACGCGATGTTGGTGCCTTCCACCGGGGTGACGGTCATGCCCAGGGTGTAACCGACCGACACTTCATCGCCCTTGATGCGCAGGTAGCCATCGGCGGTGCCCGGCGAGAAGCCGAGCTGGGCGGCCTGGCGTGCAGCCGCCTGCGACGCCGCCGCAGCCTGGGCCGCGGTGCCGCCGGCAGCCAGCACACGCGCCGCAGCGGTGCGCTGGGCAGTGGCGTTGATCGCGGTGCCGGTGTCGACAGCGCTGGTCAGGTCGACGTTCAGGCGCTCGGCGAACACCGACGCACCGAACGACAGGTACGGGTTGACGTCATAGGAGAACGCCACGCCCAGGTCGATGGCCTGCAGCTCGGTCTTGACGCCGTTGTAGCGGCCGACCCAGTCGCGGTCGTATTCGGTCTTGAAGCCGAACGGCACGGTCAGCGAAGCACCGAAGTGCATGTTGTCGTTCTCGCCGAACGGCACGTGGAAGTACGCGGCCGGAACCGGGGCGATCATGCCGGCGTCGCCGCCGTTGCCACCGGAAATCGGCGCGCCGTTGGCGTACTTGCCCTGGCCGCGGAACTTGGCGCCGAAGCTGATGGCGCTGACGTCGCCCTGGACCAGGGTGCCGTCGAGCAGGCGCATGGACGCCGGGTTGGTAGCGATGACCGAGGCGTCACCTTCGGTCGAGGTGGAGCCGGCGAACGCGCGGCCCAGGCCCTTGGCGCTGTTTTCCTTCAGCTGGAAGGCGGCAGCATTGGCATCGGCGGCGGCCAGCGCACCGGCAACGCCGACGGCCAGCAGGGTCAGTCGGGCAATGGTGGAAGCGGTTTGCATCGTAGTTCTCTCTCCGGTAAGCGGTGATGGTGCTCTGAGTGCGCCTGCGCCCGCCGGGTCCTGGGACCCATCGGAGCGCGCCGGATTCCCCTCCCGACATACGACGCCGTATGCGAGTATTACCCAGAGCTGTTAATGAAACAATAACAGCGCAGGCGGTTTTTTCGTCTCAAAAGCTGAACAGGACCGTCCCCACCGAACGTGGCCGCACGCTAGGCTATTGGCATGTTCGTCTCCCTCCCGTCGCGCAAGAAGGCGGCCCTGCGCTGGGCCACGCCCGTGCTGTTCGCGTCATTGTGGCTGGCATTCCTGTGGTCGATCTCGCGCCCGGACGATGCCCGCGGCAGTCTCTGGCTGGACTGGGGCGCCCTGTCCACCGGCCTGACCCGTCCGCTGGACTGGTGGGCGACCCTGCAGGACGGCAGCGTGCTGCGCCTGTTCACTGCGCTGTTCCTGCACGCCGACTGGTCGCACCTGCTGGGCAACCTGGTGTTCCTGCTGATCTTCGGCCTCCCCGCCGAGCGGGTGTTGGGACCCTGGCGGTTGCTGCTGCTGTTCCTGGTAGGCGGCGCGGTGTCCAACCTGGTGGCGATCTACACCATGGGCAGCCCGGACCAGATCATCATCGGCGCCAGCGGCGCGGTGTCGGCGCTGATCGGCGCCTATCTGGCCCTGTTCCCCGGTGCCCGGCTGGGCGTGGTGATCCCGCTGGGCCTGTTCCTGGAGTTCGTGCGCGCCCCGGCCTACCTGCTGATCGGCGTCTGGGCCGCGCTGCAGGTGGTGTTCGCCCATATCGGCCCCAGCTTCGGCATGGTGGCCTGGTGGGCGCACATCGGCGGCTTCGTGTTCGGCGTGGTGTATGGCGTGTACGTGCGCGCCGCGATCGCGCGCCGCCTGCGCAAGCGGCACGGATTCTGACCCTTGGTAGTGCCGGCCGCTGGCCGGCTCCACGCTCACCCGCTCGTTCGTAGATCAGTCGAGCATGGCTCGACTCTACAAAATCAAGGCTTGGCCGGGACGGGTTCGGGCTTTGCTTCCGGCTTCGCCGCAGCGGCCTTCGCGGCCTTGGCCGCATCCGCCTTGGCGGCCTCGGCCTTCAACCGTGCGGCCACCGAGCCTGGGTTCTTCAGCTCGGCCAGCGCGTCGTTGATCGGGCCATCGCCCGGCAGCACCGCACCGGCGTGGTAGCCCTCGGTGCCTTCGTCATCGCCGCGCAGATGGCCCGGCAGGGTGGCTTCGCTGTAGTCGCTCAGGCTGGCCGGCAGTGCATCCTCGGCCGGCGTGGCGGCCGGTTTCAGCTCGACGTCCGGCACGATGCCGGTGGCCTGGATCGATTTGCCGCTGGGCGTGTAATAGCGCGCGGTGGTCAGCTTCACCGAATCACCGTTGTCCAGCGGCAGAACGGTCTGCACCGAGCCCTTGCCGAAGGTACGGCTGCCAACCACGCGCGCACGCTTGTTGTCGCGCAGCGCGCCGGCCAGGACTTCCGATGCACTGGCCGAACCGGCATCGGCCAGCACGACCACCGGTGCGCCCTTCAGCAGGTCGCCCGGGGTCGCGTCGAATCGTGCATCGCTGATGCTGATGCGGCCACGGGTGCTGACGATGTTGCCCTTGTCGAGCAGATCATCGGCCACCTGCACGGCAGCGGTCAGCAGGCCACCCGGGTTGCTGCGCAGGTCCAGCACCAGGCCCTTGAGCTGGCCACCGGACTGCTTCTGCAGCTGCTGCACGTGCTTCTGGAAGTCCGAACCGGTATCGGCCTGGAAGGTGCTCAGGCGGATGTAGCCATAGCCGGGTTCCAGCAGGCGGCTGCGCACGCTGGTCACGCGGATGGTCTGGCGGGTGAGGCTCACGTCGAACGGCTTGGGCTTGCCTTCGCGCACGATGGTCAGCACCACCTTGCTGCCGGCCGGGCCGCGCAGCGGCTCGCTGGCATCGATCGCACTGATCGGCTTGCCGTCGATGGCGATGATCAGGTCACCAGCGAGGATGCCGGCCTTGGCCGCCGGGGTGTCGTCGATCGGCGCGATCACCTTCATGCTGGCGTTGTCCGGCTGCTGCTGCAGCTCCACGCCGATGCCCTCGTAGGCACCATTGGCCTGCTCGTCGAAGGCCTGCGCGTCTTCCTTGTTGAAGTAGGTGCTGTGCGGATCGAGGTCGAGCAGCAGGCCACGCACGGCCGACTGCATCAGCTTCTTGTCATCGACCGGATCGACATAGGCGGCGCGCACCGCGTTGTACACGGCCACGAAACGGCGGATGTCCTCCAGCGGCACCTTCGAGGTCACCGCCTCCTCGCTGTTCGCTGCCTGCCCGCTGGTTTCCTGGCTCGGGGCGGGCGCGGTCTGCTGCGCCCAGGACAGCGCTGGCAACAGGGCCAGCAAGAGGGTGGCGGTACGGGCTGCGCGCATGGATCACTCCTGTCGACGTTGGCATCGTGCCCAAGGCACATGCACCGATTATGCGCGAAGCACAGCTAAATTCCCGTTGAATCCAACCCGCATCCGGCAGGCCTGGATTCAGCGCCGCTGCAGCCAGCTGTCCGGGTTGACCGGCTGCCCGCCGCGGCGCAGCTCAAAGTACAGCGCGGTGACGCCCTGGCCACCGGAATTGCCGACCTTGGCCACCGCATCACCGCGGCTGACCCGTGCGCCAGCATCCTTCAGCAGGGTGTCGTTGTGGGCATACAGGCTCATGTAGCCATTGCCGTGGTCGACGATCAGGATCATGCCGTAGCCGGTCATCCAGTCGGAGAACACCACGGTGCCGTCGGCCACGGCCGTGACGGTGCTGCCGGCCGGCGCGCCGATCAGCACGCCGCTGCTGGTACGGCCATCGGGCAGCTTGCCGCCATAGCGGGCCAGCAGGTTGCCGGACAACGGCCAACCCAGGCCGCCGACCTTCGGTGCCGGTGCCGACGCCACCGCAGGTGGAACCTTGGTTGCCGGCGGCGGTGGCCGGCCCTGTGCGGCCGCCTGGCGTGCGGCCCGCTCGGCAGCGGCCTTTTCGGCAGCAGCTCGACGTGCCGCCGCGCGACGCTCGGCTTCGGCCCGGGCGGCAGCGGCACGCAGATTGGCCAGCAGCGTTTCCAGCGCCTTGGCATCCTGGCCCAGTGCCTGTTCCTTCTCGCGCCGGTCCTTGAAGCGTTCGTCGAGCGAGGCCACGGTCTGCGCGCGGTCACGGCGGTCGGCCGCCAGCGCCGCTGCCTGCTGCTTCTGGTCCTGCTGCGCCCCCTGCAGCTTCTGCTTGCGCTCGGCGATCTGCGCCTGCAGCGCTTCCAGTTCCTTCAGGTCGGCGGTGAGCGTGGTGATGCGCTGCGCTCGTTCGCGCTGCAGGTAACGATGGTAGGCCAGGGCGCGATTGGCATCGGCCACCGTGTCCTGCGACAGCAGCAGCTTCAGCGGTGCGTGATTGCCAAGCTGATACGCCGCGCGCAGCAGGCCGGCCAGTTCGCGGTGCTGCTGGGCCAGGTTGGTTTGCAGGCTGCTGCGGCGCTGCTCGGCCTGGGCCAGGGCCTGGGCCTGCTCGCGCAGCGCCGCTTCGGTCTGCGCAAGCGCGCGGCCGGTGCGTGCCACCTTCTCGTCGGCCTCGCGCAGCTGTTGCGATGCTTGGCCACGCTGCCCTTCGATCTGCCGTCGCTCCTGCGCCACGCCCTTCAGCTCGGTACGCAGCTTCTGCAGCTTGCGCTCGGTCTCGCGGGTGGTCTGCGCAGCACCCGGCAGGGGCAGAGCCAGCGCCACAGCCAGCCCCAGCAGCAGCCAGCGCCCGCCGCGTAGGGCGGCGATGTGATGTCGGCGTGATGGGAAGGCGTTGTCGCGCAAGGGCTTTCCAGTGACTTCAGGCAGTTGCGGGGGGTACCGGGGAATGGTGACATCTCCGCACGCGGCCTGCCAGCCGCACATCCATCGAGGTTCCCATGAAAACTCTATCCATTCCGCTGCTGTTGGGCGTACTGCTGGTCACCGGGCCGGTCTGCGCCCAGGAGAACATCAGCAAGGTCAACGGCAGCATCAGCGCCGACCCCGGCCAACGCTACGGCAAGCTGGACACTGTCAACGGCGGCATCCGCGTCGGCGAAGGCGTCGAGACCGGAAGCATCGACACCGTCAACGGCGGGGTGAAGGTTGCCGACCGCGCACGCACCGGCAAGATCGAAACGGTCAACGGCGGTGTCCGCCTGGGTCGCGAAGTGATCGCCAGCGGTGGCGTCAGCACCGTCAACGGCAGCATCTTCACTGATCGCGGCAGCCAGATCGAAGGCGGCGTCGAGACCGTGAACGGCGGCATCGGGCTGGTCGAGAGCCGCGTCGGCAAAGACGTCGAGACCGTCAACGGTGACATCACCGTCGGCATCGGTTCGCAGGTCAACGGCGGCGTGCATGTGCGCAAGCCGAACTTCAGTGTCTCGCTCACCGCCAGCCGCAAGCCGCGCGTGATCATCGGCCCCAACGCGGTCGTCAGTGGGCCGCTGCAGTTCGAGCGCGAGGTGGTGCTGTACGTGCATCGCACCGCACGCATCGGCCCGGTCACCGGGGCCGAGCCGATCCCGTTCGATACCGAAACCGCGCCGGCCGACTGAACCCGTCGCACCCGCCGCTTCGGTGATACTCGCGTTTACCGGTCGCGCATGAGATGCGACCGCCCTTTGTTCTCCAGGAATCGACGATGCCCCGCAAACTCCTCCTGTGCCTGGCCGCCGCGGCCGCGCTCAGTGCCTGCAAAGGCGAATCCACGCCGGCTGCCACGCCGCCCACCGATACCGCTGCCGCGAAGCCGGCCGCCCATCAGTTCTCACCGGAGATCAACGCCGGCGACTTCGCCGAGATGGTCAAGACCCTGGCTTCGGATGAGTTCGAAGGCCGCGCCCCGGGCAGCAAGGGCGAAGAACTGACGGTCAACTACATCCGCGACCAGATGCAGCGCATCGGCCTGCAGCCCGGCAACGGCGACAGCTGGTTCCAGGATGTGCCGATGACCGAGACCACGGCCGATGAATCGACCGTGCTGAAGATCACCCAGGGCGGCAAGACCACCGAACTGAAGTTCGGCACCGACATGGTGGTCGGCACCCGTACCGGCCAGGCCGAGGTGAAGGTCGATGCCAGCGACCTGGTGTTCGTCGGCTATGGCGTCGATGCGCCGGAGCAGAAGTGGAACGACTACGCCGGTCAGGACTGGAAGGGCAAGACGGTCGTGATGTTCGTCAACGACCCGGGCTTCCACGTCGACGACGCGAAGCTGTTCGACGGCAAGCGCATGACCTACTACGGCCGCTGGACCTACAAGTTCGAGGAGGCCGCCCGCAAGGGCGCCGCCGCCGCGCTGATCGTGCACGACACCGCCGGCGCGTCCTACGGCTGGGACGTGGTGAAGAATTCCTGGGCTGGCCCGCAGTACGACCTGCCCGCCAAGGATGACCCGGAAGCGCGCATCCCGGTACAGGGGTGGCTGAGCGCCGACGCGGCCAAGGCGCTGTTCGCCGGTGCCGGCCTGGACCTCGCCCAGGCCTACAAGGACGCCAGCAAGCGCGGTTTCAAGCCAGTGCCGCTGAAGGCCACCGCTGCGGTCGACCTGAAGAGCCAGATCGCACAGAAGCAGTCGCGCAACGTGGTCGGCGTGCTGCCGGGCAGCAAGCGCGCTGACGAGGCCGTCCTGTACATGGCGCACTGGGACCACCTGGGCAAGCATGAGGGTGAGACCGGCGACAACATCTACAACGGCGCGGTCGACAACGCCACCGGCGTGGCTGGCATTCTCGAAGTGGCCGAAGCCATGGCCCACCAGGAGCCGAAGCCGGAGCGTTCGGTGGTGTTCCTGGCGGTGACCCTGGAAGAGTCCGGCCTGCTGGGTTCCAAGTACTACGTCGCCCACCCGACCTTCCCGCTGGACAAGATCGCCGGTGTGATCAACATCGATGCGATGTCGGTGGCCGGCCGTGCCAAGGACGTGACCGTCACCGGCTTCGGCAGCTCGGAGCTGGAGGACATCCTCAAGCCGCTGGCCGCCGCCCAGGACCGCACCCTGCACGGTGAGACCTCGGTACAGAGCGGCTTCTACTTCCGCTCCGATCACTTCAACTTCGCAAAAGCGGGTGTGCCGGCCCTGTACGCCGATGGCGGCGAAGACCTGCGCGAGGGTGGCGTGGAAGCGGGCCGCAAGGCGGCGGCGGACTACGGCGCCAACCGTTACCACGGCCCGAAGGACGAGTTCGACGCCGCCACCTGGAAGCTGGACGGCACCGTCGAAGACCTGCAGCTGATGTACGGCGTGGGCAAGGAACTGGCCGGTGGCGATCGTTGGCCGAACTGGTATGCAGGCAATCCGTTCAAGGCAGCCCGCGACGCGATGATGAAGGACAAGGTCCCGGCCAAGTAAAGTCGGGCCATGCTCGACTGAGCACTGTTGAGAGCAGAGCGGCGCCCCACGGGGCGCCGCTTTTCTTTTGCGTACCGTCGGCGGCTCATCCACGGTTGGTGTGGATCTGCCGGTAGTGCAGGCCGCTGGCCGGCAATCGATTGGTAGCGGCCAACCCTGGTTGGCGCCATGCTCCTCGCGGAGCACTTACGCATGGCGTGGATCTACCGGGCAATGCAACGCCATCGGATTGCCGGCCAGCGGCCGGCACTACCGGGGTTTCCTGCGCACAAAGAAAAACCCCGCTGCATGAGCAGCGGGGTTTTGGGTGTAAACCCTGGCGATGACCTACTCTCGCATGGCTTGAGCCACACTACCATCGGCGCAGCTGCGTTTCACTTCCGAGTTCGGGATGGGATCGGGTGGTTCCACAGCGCTAATTTCACCAGGGAG